>DEEW01000118.1:10833-41497 GCA_002350465.1 Lachnospiraceae bacterium UBA2868 | reverse complement strand
GAACAAAACGGTCTTCATAACCGGCAGTGACTTCAATCATATTAAAAACGTGCTCCGCATGAAAGAGGGCGATGAAGTTTCGGTTATGGTGCCGGGGTGTGAGAGCGAGTACCGGTGTGAGATAGCTTCATTTGCGGAAGAGGAAGTTAAGCTTACCATCAGGTTTATCAAAGAAAGCAATGTTGAGCTGCCGTGTGAGGTTATTCTGTATCAGGCGCTTCCGAAGTCTGACAAGATGGAGTTCATAATAACAAAATCAGTCGAACTCGGTGTGGCAAGGATTGTACCGGTTGCAACAAAACGTGCGGTTGTAAAACTTGACAGTGAAAGATCGGGCAAAAAGATTGCCAGATGGAATGCGATATCCGAGGCAGCGGCAAAACAGTCAAAGAGGGCGATTATCCCTGATGTAGCGGATGTAATGTCAATGGAAGAGGCATTATCGGATTGTTCGGATTGTGAAGTAAAAATCATTCCTTATGAGTTATCCGATCCTGAGCTAATGAATCGTACCCGCAGTATCATCGGAAAAATCGCTCCCGGGGAAAAGGTAGCCGTGTTTATAGGTCCGGAGGGCGGATTTACGGAAGAAGAGATAAAACTTGCGACAGATGCCGGATGTGAGCCAATTACCCTCGGACATAGGATACTTCGCACGGAAACCGCGGGGATCGTTGTTCTTTCGTGGATAATGTATAATGCTGAGTCGTAGGAAATACGGGAATGAATAGTATATATTTAGACAACAGCGCAACGACGCGCACTTTTGATGAAGTAACCGAATATATGACGCATATTATGAAGGATATATACGGCAATCCTTCGAGCAGGCATACGCTGGGAATTTCGGCAGAAGCCGAAGTAAAGAAATCCCTTGAAAGACTTGCACGGATAATGAAGGTTGATACCGGCAATATTTTATTTACCTCCGGTGGGACCGAATCGGATAACCTTGCGATAATAGGCGGTGCAATGGCCAATAAACGAGAGGGGATGCATCTGATAACGACGAAGACAGAACATCCTGCCGTTTTAGAACCCATGAAATTTCTTGAAGAGCAGGGATTTAGTGTTACATACCTTGATGCAGGTGCAGACGGAAGAGTGAATCCCGATGATCTGAAGGCTTCCCTTACGGATGAGACGATACTTGTCTCGATAATGAATGTTAATAATGAGATAGGCTCCGTTAATGATATTAGGGAGATAGGCGCGATAATCAAGGATTACAAACCGTCAATCCTGTTTCACACCGATGCGGTCCAGTCTTTCGGAAAGTTTAAGATTAATCCGAAATCCTGTAAGGTTGATATGATGTCTGTAAGCGGGCACAAAATCCACGGACCGAAGGGTGTGGGAATTCTGTATGTCGCCGATAAGGTCAAGCTGCACCCGCTTATGCTTGGCGGAGGGCAGCAAAAGGGATTGCGATCCGGTACGGAAAATGTACCAGGAATAGCAGGCATAGGACTTGCTTCCGAACTGATATACAAAGATTTTGATGAAAAAACTGATAAGCTTTATGAGCTTAAGCGCTATTTTATCGAAGAACTCATTAAGCTGCCGGGTGTTTACGTAAACGGAATTCCTCAAAAAGCATTTACGGATGAGGCTAAGATCCGCATGACGGCGCCCCATATTATAAGCGCATCTTTTGACCTGATCCGGGCCGAGGTGCTGTTGCATGCGCTTGAGGCGAAGGGAATATATGTATCGTCAGGAAGTGCATGCTCATCTAACAAGCCTTCGGTCAGTGCAACGCTGCAGGCCATCGGACTTGACAGAAAGCTGCTTGATTCAACCCTGCGATTTTCAATGTCGCATTCAACAACGCGGGAGGATATTGATACGACACTGACGGTGTTGTCGGATGAATTACCGAAACTACGAAAGTTCATCCGCCGTTGAGACAAAGCGGGCTCCGGATGCCGCGGCGTTATAGAAAGGAAATCAGACAGATTATGAAATACTCAACGTTCTTAATCAAATATGCCGAAATTGCCATTAAGGGAAAAAACCGTTATGTGTTCGAAGATGCGCTGATGCATCGTATAAAGCTTGCCATGAAGCATGTTGACGGCGATTTTTCCGTAAGCAAGACCCAGGGCAGAATGTTTGTAGACTGCAACAGTGACTATGATTTTGATGAAGTAATTGCGGCACTCGGAAGAGTATTCGGAATAAATGCCATATGCCCCGTTGTCAAGACCGCCAAGACTGATTTTGAAAAGCTTTGCGCAGATGTGGTCGAGTATGTGGGGAAGGAATATCCTGAGCAAAGAGGAACTTTCAAGGTGTTTGCAAGGCGTGCGGACAAATCATTTCCTGTTCATTCGACCGAGATGAACTGTGAACTCGGGGCAGCAATTCTTGATGCTTACCCTCAGATGAAGGTTGATGTTCATAATCCGGAAATTGAGCTTAATGTTGAGGTGCGGGAAGATGTATATATTTATTCCCGACAGATTCCCGGCCCGGGAGGAATGCCGGTTGGAACGGGCGGAAAAGCAATGCTCCTTCTATCGGGAGGAATAGATTCGCCCGTAGCGGGATATATGATAGCAAAGCGCGGTGTTAAGATTGATGCCGTGTACTTTCATGCACCGCCGTACACAAGTGAGAGAGCAAAGCAGAAGGTTGTCGATCTTGCAAAACAGATATCGAAGTACACCGGCACTATATGCCTTCATGTGATCAATTTTACCGATATACAGCTTGCCATATATGAAAAATGTCCCCATGACGAGCTTACGATAATCATGCGCAGGTATATGATGAGGATAGCAGAGCATATAGCGAAAGAGAACGACTGCCTGGGGCTGATAACCGGGGAGAGTATCGGACAGGTTGCCAGCCAGACCATGCATTCTCTTGCTGTTACAAATGAAGTATGCACGCTTCCTGTTTTCAGACCCCTCATCGGTTTTGATAAGCAGGAGATCATTACGATATCAGAGAAAATAAATACATTTGAAACATCTATCCTCCCTTATGAGGATTGCTGCACTATATTTGTGGCCAAGCATCCGGTGACAAAGCCCAAATTAGAAGTTATACAAAGATCCGAAACAAAGCTTTCGGACTGTATCGATGACCTTATTGCCAAGGCGCTTGAGACAGATGAGGTTATAAACGTTATTTAGGTGACTCATGTTTGATACAAAGACTCACAAAAGAATACCGGCCGGCCTCTTATTTTGCTTATGTGCGATAGTCGGTGCAGTGTGTTTTATCGGAATCTACGGAGCAGGCGTCCTTGATTTTACAAATACAGGCTGGCTGTTCGACAACGACCATGATCTGCGGCAGCATTATATCGGATGGTGCCATTTCAGAACCGATCCATGGCACTTTCCAATAGGACTTATTGACTCACTCTCGTATCCCAACAGTATGTCCGTCATATATACGGATTCGATTCCGCTCTTTGCGGTAATGTTTAAAATCATAGGTCCGTATCTTCCTCAGACTTTTCAGTATTTCGGACTGTTCGGAATAATGTCATTCATGCTGATGGGCGGGTTTTCCTCAATTCTTCTCAGAAGATTCATAAACGATGATTTTATATGTGCAATAGGATCGGTGTTTTATGTCCTAAGTGCACCTGTAATACAGCGGATGTATTACCATACGGCGCTGTCTGCCCAGTGGCTCATTGTGGCGGCACTTGTATTGTGGGTATATAACAGTCAGATAGTATCGGACGCAAGACGAATAGCGTACTGGGGTATTCTGGCTTTTCTGTGCGTAGCTATTCACTCATATTTCCTTCCCATGGTCGGAATGATAATGGGAGCCGTGCTTATAACGCAGTATTTTGAAAAAGCAAAACTGATTGTGATTTTGTCTGAGCCGGCAGCATTTTGTGCAGGAGGACTGCTTAATCTGTTCATACTCGGGGGATTTTACGGGGATACATCTCCCGTGGGACCGGGACTCGGAACATTCGGAAGCAATCTCAATACTTTTATCAATCCTTGGGAGATCGGCCGTATTATACCGCAGCTTCCGCTGCAAAATATGTTTCAATATGAAGGTATGGCGTATCTGGGTGCCGGAATACTGCTGCTGTATATAGTAGTTGCGATAGGGATAGTGTTTCGCACAGTCCGAAAGATTCCCGAGGAGGCATTCCACTCTTCAAAGATATACGGCAGGGTAACGGTAGGACTGGTTGCGGTATCCTTTGCTGTTGCAGTGATTCCCAATATATCATTTAACGAACTTACCCTCATCTGGCTGCCTCTTCCGGGCATAGTTGAGAAAATCATGGGAATATTCAGGTCAAACGGGCGCCTTGTATGGCCTGCAATGTATGTTCTTATGACTTGTGCAATAAGTTTTGCGGCGTATACATTCAGACGGTATGGATTTGTTGCCCGTATTATCGTAGCGGGAGCACTGATACTTCAGATTACGGATATGTCCGATGCGTTTCGCGAAAGGTATGATCTGTATACATCCCTGCATCCTATTGAAACAATGTGGGATGACGAAGAGGCCGGGTCATTTACCGAAGGTGCAAAGGAATTTATTTTCCTTTATCCGGACAATGATATTACGATGCAGACGGCTTATTACGGGTATCTGCATAATATGAGGCAAAACAATTTTTACTTTGCAAGGGATATTGATGATAAAGTAAGAGAAGCAATTGACCTGTATTATGCGGAACTTGACAATGGGAATATCAGACAGTCAGCAATATATGTTTTGAGAGATGAGGATTATGATAAGGATCCGTCCTACTATGAGGGTTTGGATGTCAGTATAATGAGAAAATCAGGACACGTGATGTTTAAAGCAGACCCGAAGGTGGAACTTGTGGAGAAAGGAAAATAAAAAAAGGACCACGGCAATTTGCCGTGATCCAAATTAGTCTGAAATTAAACCGTGTACTGGGAAAGGACAGACATAACGTCAGAAGCGTCCCCTTCTGTATGAATATTAAGGTCGATGGGCTTGCTAAGGTCCAAACTGAAAATACCCATGATTGACTTGGCATCGATAACGTATCTGCCCGATACAAGGTCGAAATCGTAGTCAAACTTGGTTACATCATTAACAAATGACTTAACCTTGTCAATTGAGTTTAATGAAATCTGTACTGTCTTCATGAAAATTCCTCCTTTTCATTTACCTTTAACTTATTCTCTCTTGTTTACAGGATAAATATAAAACCCACAAGAGTAAATGTCAATTCTGAAAAAACACTAAAAATACGGAGTTTCTCTATGAAAAAGGTAGCATTTCATAACCTTGGTTGTAAAGTTAATTCGTACGAGTTAGATGGAATTTCACAGATGTTCCAAAATAGAGGGTACGAAATTGTTGATTTTGCACAAAAAGCGGACATATATATTATAAACACATGTACCGTAACAAATATAGCAGACCAGAAGAGCCGGCAGATGATCAGCCGTGCCAAAACAAAAAATCCCGAGGCGGTTGTAGTGGCAGCGGGCTGTTATGTACAAAATGATCCGGATGCCGCTACCGGGAATGAGTCGGTTGATATTGCGGTCGGAAATAATCATAAAGCCGAAATCGTGGATATAGTCGAAGAATATATAAGGAGCAGGGATGAAGGAATTAACCCGGGAAAAACTCTGGGCGGAAAAACAGTCAGCGATCTGAGCGTTCCGTGTGAATATGAGAATATCCGGATTTCGGCCCCTGCAGGTCATACCCGCGCGTTTATGAAGATTCAGGACGGATGCAACCAGTTTTGCAGTTACTGCGCAATTCCTCTGGCAAGGGGCAGGGTCAGGAGCAGAAACCTGGATGATATTTCCGATGAGGCGGAAAGACTTGCTCAAAACGGGTATAAGGAAATAGTTCTTACCGGAATACATTTAAGTTCATATGGTCTTGACGGTGCTTACAATGTGTTTGCAAGGGAGCACAATACCAATACTGCTCTGCTTGAGGCTATAGAAAGAGTATCCAAAGTACCGGGAATAGAGAGAATACGTTTGGGATCTCTTGAGCCTCGGCTTATGACCGAGGAATTTACGAAAGAGCTGGCATCTAATGATAAAATATGCCCTCATTTTCATTTGTCGCTGCAAAGTGGTTCGGATACAGTGCTTGAGAGGATGAGGAGGCATTATACAACAGCCGAATATGAGGAAAAGGTGGGACTTATAAGGGATATGTTTGAGCATCCGGCTATTACAACGGATGTGATAGTCGGTTTCCCGAGCGAAAGTGCGGAGGAATTTGAAGAAACAAGGAATTTTCTGGACAGAGTCAACCTTTATGAGTGTCATGTGTTCAAGTATTCAAGAAGAGCCGGAACCGAAGCGGATAAAATGAAGGGCCAGATTAGTAAGGCGGATAAATCAGCAAGATCAGAAATACTGATAGCTGATTCCGAACGCAGGAGAAGGGAATTCGCCCGGTATTACATAGGACGGGAAGTCAAAATACTGACCGAAGACACTGAAATAATTGACGGAAAAGAATACACGGTTGGGTATACACCTGAATATGTCAAGGTTTCAATACCTGTGACAAAAAGCGGTCAAATAATGCAAATCTTGTGTTTTGAGGAAGGATGCGATACAATCTATGCAGAAAAGGTGGTGTAAAGTTTTCTGTGAAAACTTTGCAGCACGTAGGCCACCCCTCCCCGAAGGGGCTTTAAATGGGGTGGCTCTCATGAATGAGGAGGGATCCGTATGCAAAATTTAGGTAATACGCAGTTTTTTAATGTACAGACCGAACCGGAGACCGGTGTGAAGGTTGTTCTTGAAACGGTTTACGATGCTTTGACCGAGAAAGGATACAATCCTGTCAACCAGATTGTCGGATATATCATGTCGGGTGATCCTACATATATTACCAGCCATAACGGCGCAAGAAGTATGATAATGAAGGTTGAAAGAGACGAACTTGTTGATGAGCTGCTGACTTCGTACATCAAGAGCAACGGATGGCACTAGAATGAGGATATTGGGACTCGATTACGGAAGCAAGACCGTAGGTGTTGCCATCAGTGATCCTCTTCTTATTACCGCCCAGGGCGTAGAGATCATCAGAAGAGAGTCTGAGAACAAACTTCGAAGGACGTATGCCAGGATCGAGGAGATCATTGCCGGATATGGTGACGTGGATAGGATTGTTCTCGGATACCCTAAAAATATGAATGATACGATAGGAGACCGTGCGCAAAAAAGCGAGGAATTCAAGGCCGCTCTTGAGCGAAGATGCGGTCTTCCTGTTATTTTGTGGGATGAGAGACTGACGACCGTGGCTGCCGACAGGGCTATGGACGAGGTGGGGATCAAAACCTCCGACCACAAAAAATATGTTGATGAGATAGCTGCAATGTTCATTCTTCAGGGATACCTTGACAGACTGCGGATAAGTAAGGAATCATATGGAAAAGATCAGTTTTAACACCGATAACGGGGTATGTGAATTCTACGTTATCGATGAGACCAGAATAAGTAACTGTAATTATCTGCTTGTATCAGAGTCATTGGAAAATGAGGCCGAGGCAATGATACTTAAGGATATTTCAAAGGAGACAGATACGGAGGCGGTTTACGTTCCTGTTGAGGATGATGTGGAACTAAGTGCCGTAGCTTCTGTTTTTGAGGAGAGTTTGGGAGATATAGATTTTGAATAAAGGGAAACTGTGCATCATACCGCTTGGCGGACTTGACCAGATCGGTATGAATATTACCGCTTTTGAATATGAGGATGATATTGTGGTGGTCGATTGCGGACTGGCGTTCCCTGAGGACGACATGCTCGGAATCGACCTTGTGATTCCCGATACAACATATCTGGAAGAAAATATTGACAGAGTCAGAGGGCTCGTAATAACACACGGACACGAGGATCATATAGGTGCGATACCGTATGTATTGCAGAAGATCAACATCCCGGTATACGGAACCAAGCTTACCATGGCACTTATAGAGAATAAGCTTGAAGAGCATGCCATGATCGACAATGTCACAAGGCATGTTGTATCCTTCGGGGAGAGTGTATCCTTCGGGAGGCTTAAAGTCGAGTTTATCAGGACAAACCACAGCATAACCGATGCGTGTGCGCTTGCGATAACTTCACCTGTGGGTGTGGTAGTTCACACAGGTGATTTTAAGGTCGATTATACTCCGGTGTTCGGGGATCCCATTGATCTTGCGCGATTCGCGGAGCTTGGTAAGCAGGGAGTCCTTGCTCTTTTGTGTGATTCGACAAATGCAGAACGTCCAGGTTTTACCAATTCGGAGAGAACGGTAGGAAGAGCGCTTGATAATATTTTTTCGGATCACGCCAAATCAAGAATCCTTGTTGCCACATTCTCGTCGAATGTTGACAGGGTCCAGCAGATAATAGATGCGGCAGCGCGGTACGGCAGAAAGGTTGTTCTTGAAGGCCGCAGTATGCGTAATATTATCAATACTGCCATAGAGATCGGATACGTCAGGATCCCGGAGGGAATTCTGATTGACATCTCACAGATAAGGGATTATCCGGATGAGAAGACCGTTATCATTACTACGGGAAGCCAGGGAGAATCAATGGCGGCTCTGTCAAGGATCGCCACCAATATGCACAAGATGGTATCCATAAAGCCCGGAGATGTTGTTGTTTTTTCATCCAATCCCATACCGGGAAACGAAAAGGCAGTATTTAAAGTTATAAACGAACTCAGCATGAAAGGTGCCGAGGTCATATTCCAGGATACTCATGTAAGCGGTCACGCCTGCCAGGAAGAGATAAAGCTTATATATACGCTGACCAAACCGAAATTTGCCATTCCCGTTCACGGGGAGCACAGGCACCTTATGGCACAAAGAGGCGTAGCAATAGATGTGGGAGTACCGAAGGAAAACGTGATGATCCTCTCCAACGGACAGGTTCTCGAACTTGATCGGAACAGTGCGGCAGTAAACGGAGAAGTTGCAAACGGGGCAGTATTTGTTGATGGACTCGGCGTGGGAGATGTAGGAAACGTTGTACTTCGTGACAGGCAGCGCCTTGCCGAAGACGGCATCGTTATAGTGTGTATGACGCTCGAGGGCGGAACCAACAGGGTAGTAGCCGGCCCCATGGTCATGTCCAGAGGATTTGTTTATATCAAGGAGTCTGATGAGTTCATGGAGGAAGCCCGCGAGATAGTTTCCTACGCCATGGAGAAAATAGCCGATAAAAATATTACAAGCAGAAACAAAATACGGGAAAATATCAAGGATGCGCTTTCAAGCTTTATATGGAGGCGGATAAAACGCAGTCCGATGATTTTGCCTATAATACTTGAACAGGATATTTAAGATGCTGAGCGATAATGCGACAAAAGCCGTTGATTCGGTAATAAAGGCGATCAAGGAATCGCCTGAATACATAGATTTTGAAAAACAGAAAAAAATCGTTAAGGATAATCCCAAGACAAGAGATATGCTTGAGAGGGTGAAGAGCATTCAGTTAAGGCTGATGAGCATTCCCGAGGAAGAGCGTAACAGTGATTATGCGGAATCTCTTCAGGACGAGTATGAGGAAATAACGGAGAATACAGCGGTTTACGACTATTCGAGAGCTGAATCGATATATGTTACGATGTTGCAGGAAGTTTTGGGAAGCATTGTAGAAAGCGTGGATCTGTAAGATGAATGTTAAAAATATGGCTCTTATGTTCATGGGTTTTATAGTAAGGGCGGCGATACTTGCGATAGCGGTTCTGGTAATATTTCGAATCGGACAAAAGGCATATGATTTTGGCTTCAGGATCTTTACTGAAGAGGCGGTAAGCCCTGCGCCCGGAAGGGATGTTGCGGTAACTATCGTTCAGGGAGATTCAACAATGGATGTTGCCGAAATGTTTGAGGAAAAGGGCCTTATCAGAGATTCGAAACTGTTTTATGTTCAGAAGAAGTGCTCGGTTTATGACAATGATATACAGCCCGGATTCTATACACTTAATACTTCCATGACTGCCGAGGATATGTTTGCAATCATTGCTGGCAGGAAAGATGAGGAAGGCGAGGCGAGTGAGGATGAAGAGTACAGTGATGGTGAAGCACCTGCTGCCGATCCTCTCACAGAGGGCGAGTCTGCCCTTGATAAAGTATCCGGAGAATGGGAAGGTGACGAGGACGGAGAAGAAGTAGTGGAGGAAGAAGTTCACGACCCGTTTGAGGAAGGCTCGGTTGTTGAAAATGCGGAAGCCGAGGATGGCGGTGAACAGTGATAACCGATGAGAGAACTTCGACTTTCATAGATTCCATAAGTGGTCTTAACACTCCGTTTTTAGAAGAGCTGGAAGTAAAGGCTCATGCTGACGGGATTCCCATTATCAGGCGTGCGACCCAGAGCCTTATAAAGTTTGTTCTTGCGGATCTGAAACCGGCATCAATACTGGAGATCGGAACCGCAACCGGATTTTCTGCGATCTTTATGGCTACATATGGCGGTAATGTTCATATAGATACGATTGAAAACTATAAAAAGCGTATAGCCGAGGCAAAACAAAACATTGCCGATGCCGGATTGGAAGAAGTCATTAATCTTATTGAGGGTGATGCAGAGTCCGTTATAGAAGAGCTTGCAGCAAAGGGAAAATCATATGATATGATCTTTATCGATGCCGCAAAGGCACAGTATCTGAACTATCTTCCGGTGTGCAAGAATCTGCTTCGGACGGGAGGTATCCTTATCTCGGATAATGTACTGTTTGATGGGGATATCGTATTATCAAGGTTTGCGGTAAGAAGAAGAGACCGTACCATTCATGCAAGAATGAGGGAGTATCTTAGGACAATAGCTGAAGATGATGATCTTGTAACTACCATACTTCCAATAGCGGACGGAATGACTCTTTCGGTTAGATGCAGATAGGGCACAGGGCCCCTGTTAGATAGGAGAGGTAATGGGTGATCGTAAACCCGAGCTTCTGGTTCCGGCCGGAAGTCTTGAAGTATTAAAGACAGCCGTAAGGTATGGTGCCGACGCCGTATATATAGGCGGAGAGGCATTCAGCCTGCGTGCGAAGGCAAAGAACTTTACACATGACGAAATGGCGGAGGGGATCAGATTTGCTCACGAGAACGGAGCCGCTGTTCACGTGACCGCCAATATTTTTGCCCACAATTATGATGTGGAGCCTGTCAGGGATTACTTCAAAGAACTTAAAGAGCTGCGCCCGGATGCGATTCTTATTGCCGATCCGGGAGTATTTGCGATAGAGAGAGAAATCTGTCCCGAAATACCTGTTCATATCAGTACACAGGCAAACAATACAAATTATATGACTTTTGAATTCTGGCGGAAGCTGGGAGCCGAAAGGGTAGTGTGTGCAAGGGAATTGTCTTTGGATGAGATCAGGGAACTTAGGAACAGGGTTCCCTCGGATATGGATATTGAGTGCTTTGTACACGGTGCCATGTGCATTTCATATTCCGGCAGATGCCTTTTATCCTCGTATATGACAGGCAGAAGTGCCAACCGGGGAGAGTGTACTCATCCATGCAGGTGGAAGTATGCCGTAACTGAGGAACAACGACCCGGAGAGTATATGCCTGTTGATGAGACGGAGCGTGGCACATTTATATTTAATTCAAAAGATCTGTGCATGATAGAGCATATTCCGGAGCTTGTTGATGCGGGTATCAACAGCTTCAAGATAGAAGGCCGCATGAAGACGGCACTTTACGTTGCGACGGTAGCAAGAACGTACAGACATGCCATCGATGACTATGCAGCATCTCCCGAAAGGTATGCCCAAAATCTTGAATGGTATAAAAAAGAGATCGGAAAGTGCACATACAGGCAGTTTACAACCGGATTTTATTTCGGTAAGCCCGACGAGAACATGCAGATATATGATAACAGTACGTATGTTGTAGAAAGCGTGTTTCTTGGTATAGTTGAAGAAGTGACGGTCGACGGAAAAATAAGGCTTACACAGAAGAACAAGTTCTGTGTCGGTGATACGATAGAGATTATGAAGAGCAGCGGAGAAGATATAAGGGCTCGTGTGGCAAAGATAGAGAGTGAAGACGGAGTCAGCCAGCAGAGCGCCCCTCATGCCTGCCAGGTGATATTTGTCACATTCGACGGGGTCTCATCCCGGGTACTGAATGTGGGCGATGTCTTAAGAACGTGTGATGTGGAGGAAGTATGAGTTTATTGTCAGTCATTATTCCGTGCTACAACGAAGAAGCGGCAGTTCCTTTTTTTTATGATGCAATGCAAAAAACTGCGGATGATTTTGCCGACAGATTTCCCGGAGTAGAGTTTGAATATATCTTTATAGATGACGGGTCCACGGACAAAACCATGGATGTCATAAAAAAACTTCGTGATAAAGATAAAAGAGTTCACTTCCTGTCCTTTTCCAGAAATTTCGGAAAAGAGGCCGCGCTGTATGCCGGTTTCTCAAAGGCTGCAGGAGATTATGTCGTATGTATGGATGCCGATCTTCAGGATCCGCCCGAGCTTCTTGCCGATATGTACAGTGCAATTGTAGATGAAGGCTATGACTCTGCAGCAACAAGACGCGTGACAAGAAAAGGGGAGCCGAAGATCAGATCTTTCTTTGCAAGATGCTTCTACAAGCTGATGAACAGGATAAGCGACATTGAGTTCGTTGACGGAGCGAGAGATTACCGTATAATGACACGGAAAATGGTAGATGCCATACTTGAACTTGGTGAGAATAACCGGTTTACTAAGGGAATATACAGCTGGGTAGGATTCAGGACCAAATGGATAGAATTTGAAAATGTAGAAAGAGTTGCGGGAGAAACAAAGTGGTCATTTTTCGGGCTGCTTCGATATTCGTTTGAGGCAATTCTGGGATTCTCCACGGCACCCCTCTCTTTCGTCATAAGCCTTGGTTTTATTGTAACCGCGATGGCATTTATCCTGATAATATTTGTTATAATAAGAACACTGCTGTTCGGAGATCCGACAAGCGGATGGCCTTCCATGATTTGTATAGTTGTGTTCTTCGCCGGAACCCAGCTTATGTGCACGGGAATAGTAGGAGCATATCTTGGCAAAACGTATCTTGAGACCAAAAACCGTCCGATATTTATTACCCGTGAAGAGGAGTAGATAATATGGATACTCCAGTGACACTGTCGGTGATAGTACCGGTATACAGCGTGGAAACAGGATTTCTGCAGGAGTGTTTTGAAAGCATACTGAATCAGACATTTCGGGATTTTGAGCTTATAATCGTAAATGACGGTGCATCAGCCGATCTGACATACTATATAGACAGTTACGATTACAGAAATGCAAATGTCACGATCATCCGTCAGGAAAACAAGGGAGTCGCAAATGCGAGAAACACAGGGCTGAAAGCATGCCGGGGAAAGTATGTTACTTTTGTTGATGCCGATGATACGATCGAGAGTAAGTGCTTTGAAGAAACTGTGGGATTTGCGGAAAAAAACAGCCTTCAGGTTCTGATGTTTGGTACATACATTGTTTACAGGGACAGGAAAAAGACTTTCTCGCCATATCTGACGGATATTGATCATTTTAGTGAATCAAAAAAGGAAGAATTAATACTAAAGTGCATGGTGGGAATTCTGCCGTTTTATGAATGCCCGCCTGCAAGCAGGGATGCTTCCGGCTCTGCTTGGGCCAAATTGTACAGGCGTGATTTTCTGACTGATAATAATCTGTATTATACCGATGGACTTAAACGTGCCGAGGATATGGAGTATAATCTCAGGGTATTTGATAAGGCCTCAAATATAGGCTTTCTGTGCAGTAATTATTATAACTACAGGCAGATTGCCGATTCGGCCACGCATATTTACAGAGACGGCGGGCTGTCTGTTTTTACTGATACTCTTGCACATATCAGGTCTTTTATTACTGATTCCGGCAAAAGCGAACTGTATGAACAGGTATATTATATGAGATGTATGTTTTTTTACCTTGAAAGCATGGATATGGATTATCTTAATCCCAACAACCCCAAGCCATTTAAGGTAAGAATCAGGGAACTAGCAAAGGCCGCCGAAGGAGAGCCGTACAGAGAGGCTTTTGACAATCTGCGAGGGGACCATCTGACCTTTGCTCGCAGAATTCCCCTGTTTTTGATCCGGCACGGATTATTTGCAACCCTTGCCTTATTTTACAGTGTGTATAGGAAAATGAATAATGGATAATGATATAAAAAGGATAGCACTGACAATTATTATGCCATGCTATAACACGGAAAAGTATTTAAACAAGACTATGGCAAGTATTTTCTCCCAGTCTTTTGATGACTATGAGATTATTATGGTCGATGACGGAAGTACAGATTCAACACCAAAGCTTTTGGATGATCTTGCCGAAAAACATCCTGACAGAATAAGGGTGTTTCATAAGGAAAACGGCGGACAATCCACTGCCAGAAACCTTGCACTTTCAGAGGCAAAGGGAGAGTATGTAGTTTTCTGGGACAGTGATGATTATGCGGAGACCGACTATTTAGAGTCAATGATTACAGTTGCGAGAGAAAATGACAGTGATGTTGTTATCAGTGGATCCCATTATATAGACGAGAAAGGTTTTGTCATAGAGAATCTCAATTATCCGATAGATATTTATCCGGAGTATCCCATGAGAAGACTGTCTCCCCATGGAAAGCTGTACAGACTTGATTTTCTAAACCGCCACAATATACGGTTTGTTCCGGGGAAACTGTATGAGGACAATCCTTTCAACCTGATGGCACTTTTTCTATGCAGGAATTGTGTGACACTGCCTGTAGCAAGACATTATCAGGTCATACATCCGGGAAGTTCAATGGCATCAAGGATGACAAGTGACAAAATCCCCTATGATGCATTGGAGAAAGCGCTCCTTTATGTGAAGGAACATGAAGATGAAATTAATGATCGTGATGTGTATGAGTTTACTGTACTGAGCTTTTTTACATATTTTATTTTTCTTGGAAACAGGGAACACATGCAGATCGCACTTAACAAGTCTGCCGGTTGTAAATACAGCACGGAGATGATTGCCCAGCTGTGTGATTTTACACAGAGACTTATACCCGTGGGTCTTCCGAACTATTATCGTAACAGATATATCGGGATTTTCAGGGAGAGGGAATTACAATTCCGTCATCGCGCCGGTGTGTGGCTGTTTACAAAACTGATACGTACCCACACACTCAAGGCATTTGCGATGTTGTATTATTTCTTTGTAAGATGAGACACATACCAGGGCGGTATTTCAATATTTAGCTTCTGACCCCGGGACTTGATCTGAAGAAGCCGGATTGTTTTTTTGATAAAATCAGGGAAATAATCCATCACAAACTGCTTTATCTTTAATACTGCTTTATCTTTTTTCAATTCTTTGTCGGAATGATGGTATTTTCCGTGATCCTTCAAAATCAATGCACTTTCCACAAGGGTATCGTGATAGTTTACGCTTGAGACACCATCGGCATTGGTAATACACACCAGACAATTGCTGTCATGAAAACTCCTGCCGAGGTCATGCATCGTTAAGAGAAAATCATAGTCGGCGCTGTATCTGTAGCATGTCTTAAACGGGTGTGCTATCAAAAGATCTCTTCGTGCAAAGGTTGATTGGTGAGAAAAAGGCATTGCTTCTTCTATGTCGTTAAGGGACTTGTTAAACCTGTAAAAAACCCCGTATTCATAAACGGCACAATCGCCATAGATAATATCAGGAAGCTGTTCTGAATTTGATCGGGCGGCATCAAGAGATTCAATGACGGAGGAAAGTGTTTCGGCGCTGTAGAAAGAGTCCCCGGCGTTCATGAAGTTTATGTAGTCGCCCTCCGCACATGCTACAGCTTTGTTCATAGCATCATATATCCCGTCATCAGGCATTTTGTTGTAGGTCAGCTTTATATTTTTTGAATCAAAAAACTTACGATAGCCTTCAACTACCTGATCTGTGCTGTCTGTAGAATTACCATCTTGTATTATATACTCGTAATCTGCGTAATCCTGAGCCAGAACGGATTCTATCGTTACGGGAAGCTCGGATGCTGCGTTAAAGCATACGGTAATAACGCTTATCTTAGTGCTCATATCTTATCCAGTGCCTGTTCCAAATCGGATATCAGATCATCTGCATTTTCCAGTCCAACCGAATAACGGATAAGATCCGGTGAAATCCCGGCTTCAATAAGCTGTTCTTCGGAAAGCTGTCTGTGTGTGTGGCTCGCCGGATGCAGCAGGCATGTTCTTGCATCAGCAACGTGGGTTGCAATAGTGGCAAGCTTTAATGAGTCCATGAACTCTATTGATTTATCCCTGCCGCCCTTGATCGCAAAGCAGAGAACTCCGCAGGTGCCGTTTGGAAGATATTTTTTGGCAAGTTCGTGATATTCGTCTGTTTCAAGATCCGGATAATGAACCCATGCCACTTTTTCGTGTGCATCAAGGAATTTTGCTATCTTCAGAGCATTTTCACAGTGGCGCTGCACACGAACATGGAGAGATTCAAGTCCGGTGTTCACATAGAAAGCGTTCTGCGGCGACTGTATGCATCCGAAGTCTCTCATAAGCTGGGCAGTTGCCTTGGTGATATATGCTCCCTTTCCGAACTTTTCGGCATAGATTATTCCGTGGTAGCTCTCATCGGGTGTTGTAAGCCCGGGGAATTTCTCGGCATGTGCCATCCAGTCAAAATTTCCGCTGTCAACGATAGCACCACCGACGCTTACTGCGTGTCCGTCAATGTACTTGGTTGTTGAATGAGTAACTATATCGGCGCCCCATTCGATGGGTCTGCAGTTGACCGGTGTTGCAAAAGTATTGTCGACTATAAGGGGAACGCCGTGGCTGTGTGCAAGGCGTGCAAACTTTTCTATATCGAGAACCGTACAAGTGGGATTGGTAATGGTCTCGCCGAATACGGCTTTTGTATTCGGTTTGAAGTATTTAGCCAGTTCCTCTTCGGGAAGAGTCTGGTCGACGAATGAACATTCAATTCCCATTTTGGCCATTGTTACGAAGAAAAGGTTATAGGTTCCGCCGTATATCGAACTTGATGCTATAAAGTGGTCTCCTGCCTCGCAGATATTGAAAATGGCAAAGAAATTAGCTGCCTGTCCCGAAGATGTCAGCATTCCGGCAACGCCGCCTTCAAGAGCCGCAAGTTTTTTGGCTGCATAATCATTAGTGGGATTTTGAAGCCGGGTATAAAAGTATCCCTCTTCTTCGAGGTCAAAAAGCGCCCCCATATCATCACTTGTGGAATACTTCCATGTGGTGCTCTGCCATATCGGAAGCTGGCGGGGATCGCCGTTACCGGGTTCATAACCCTCGTGAAGGCATTTTGTTTCGATTTTTGTATCCATTTTTGGTTACTCTCCTGTGTTTTTATTAAACGGCGACTTTTGCCCGTTGCGTACTATTTTACAGTTAAATGGGGAAATTATCAAATCGCCCCCGATTTTCGATATTTATGTGATATAATATTGACCATGTTTGAAGGAAATGTATACGCGATAACGGCGCTTGTCAGTGCTGTTGTTTGTTTTGCGGTTCTAAAGTGCAACAACAGGATATACGAAAAGAGCAATGTGATCAGAGGATATTTTTCATTTATGCTGATCATATTTATTGGTTATGATCTTATAGAAGCACTTTGGGGATTCATGAGTACAGGGGCAATCGACCTTGGAGGCCATGTCTTTAATGCTGCGACATTTCTGATACACTTCTCAATCATAGTTGCGGTGGCGTGTTGGTGTATGTTTCTGACCAATTATTTCGGATTCAGGGAAACGCGCATGATCATGATACTTCAATGTATCCCCCTTGCGGCAGCAGTTGTGATACTGATCACACAGATAATCGGACATACAGTGTACTATTTTGATGCGGACGGTGTATATCACACGGGACCTTTCAGAATATATCTGTTTATCATACGGTTTACGTACCTTGCTATTTCCATTGCCAAAATAGTATATTTTCTTATAAAACACAAAGGTGAAAATGACTGGCAGTATACCAGACTTGTGATTGAGTGCGCACTTATGCCGGTTGTGTTCGAAACGCTGCAGTGTCTTTATCCGGACGGACCCTATTCCACTATGGGTATAATGATATCTGTGGTCTTTCTGTTTAACGGGATGATGGTCATCGAAAAGATCAGGAATTCCCAACGGTACGAGACAATATCCAGAGAAATGTACATGACGCTTGAGGCACTAAGCGAGAACTATGTTTCCATCATACTGATAGACCTTGAGCGTGATGATATTACGCCTATCAAGTCAACTCCCTATGCAGATAATCTCATTGAACCCGATATGCCTGTAAGGGATGCGATTCTTAAAGTGTTCAGAGGCGCAGCAACAGATGAATTTACTGAAGAGATGCAGGAATTTGCGGATATAAACCTTCTTCCTGCCAAAATGATCAACAGAAGATCATTAAGTACAAAATACTGTTCGCGTGGACTTGGATGGTGTGTTGCAACCTTCATGGCAGCAGAACGTGACGATATGAGAAACCTTAAAAAGATTGTCCTGGCGGTCCAGTCCGTGGACGAGCAGCACAAGAAGGAGCAGGAGTACGAGGATGCTCTTTCAAGGGCGTACAGGAATGAAAATGCGATCCTCGGGGAACTGATAAAGATGCAGTCGGTGGGCGTTATGGCAGTCGATGAGCAGTGCAGGATCATCGTCGCAAACGACGCTGTAGTTTCGATGTTTGAGAATGAGGGAATAGATCCGATAGGAATGAGTGTTCATGATTTCTTCGGAGATAAGGATCTGAAGATTCCCGAAAATGCCGGCCAGATGTATGATGATGTAATGGAAAACGGCGGAGGCTTTAACTATCAGCTTGTTGTGTATCCAAAGCAGGAGAACAAAGAAACCTGTTATCTTATGGCGGAAGTTAGAAGGGTTGATCTGCTGGATAATACAAGGATCACGGTCACCTGTTATTCCGACATCACAACAGGAAAACTGCTGGAAGAAAAACTTCGTATTTTGTCGGAAACGGATTCTCTTACCGGTATTGCAAACAGAAGGTGCGGCGAATCGCAGATCAAGCTGCTGCTTCAGGAAAGAGTTCCGGGAATATTCTGCCTGTTTGATGTTAACGGTTTCAAACAGATCAACGATACATACGGACATCAGACGGGTGATGACACACTTGTGGCAGTTGCCAAGGCGATCAAGGCGAGCTTTAGGGGTGATGATATCTTCATGCGCCTCGGCGGTGATGAATTTGCCATTTACATGAGAGGTGTTGCGACCGCAGATCTGGCAAAGATCAGGATTGCAAGATTCTTTGAAAATATAGCAAGGATAGAGATCGAAAATGTACCGAAGGGCAGCGTTACCATCAGTCTCGGTGCCGTAATAGTCACACAGACGGATAACGAAACAATACAGTATGAGTATGAGTCGATATATCGCCGTGCCGATGAGAATATGTATAAATGCAAGGCTAAGCCCGGAAGCAATATGTCCATAGAGGGTGTTGAGTAGGTTCTCAAAACGGGAGGATATGATCAAAATGAAAAATCCCAAAAGGGTAGTTAATTATGTCAAGAATAATCTTAATGAGGTAAAGCACACGACCCTCAATCCGGAAGGTCCAGGGGTAGTGCGTATTCATATGGTGCCGCCCAAATATGACGGACCGGAACCTGCAGGAAGTGTTGTGATACTGAACGGTATGGATATAATCCCCATCAATGTATCCTGGGCAGTATTGCTGTCCATGCTTATAGACTCGATCAATGAGTACAACGGCCGTCCCATCACTGAGGAAGAGGTGGTCAAAATCATTGAAAGCACTGTGATCTCTGCCCGCAGTGTCTATCGCTTTGTTCCGAAGTCCTTGCTTAAAAAAGATATATTCAGGATTATGAATACATTCAAGCAGATCGCCTATGGAGAAATGCCCGATGAAGATATAGAGTATTTAAGCATGGGAGAATATGCAGATAATATGCGTGCTCCTCACAGAATGGACCTTATGGTTTCGGCAATGACCAGGGACGGCAACTGGCATTGCAATCAGAACTGCCTGCACTGCTATGCGGCACACCAGCCCCAGGCCGAAGAAGATGAGCTGTCAACCGACGAATGGAAGCAGATAATAGATAAATGCCGGAAGGTTTGTATTCCGCAGGTGACTTTCACCGGAGGTGAGCCTACGATGAGAGAGGATCTGCCGGAGCTGATTAACCATGCAAAATGGTTCGTTACAAGGCTCAATACAAACGGGATAAAGCTTACGAAGGAATACTGCAAGCAGTTATTTGACGCATCTCTTGACAGTCTGCAGATTACATTTTATTCACACGATGAGAAGATACATAATGAACTTGTCGGAGCACCGATGTATTCCAAGACTCTCGACGGGATTAAAAATGCACTTGAAGCGGGACTGAATCTGAGTATTAACACACCGCTCTGCACGCGTAATAAGGACTATACCGAAACACTTAAGTTCCTGCATGAACTCGGGGTTACTTATGTGACCTGTTCGGGTCTTATCACTACGGGAAATGCAGCTCTTCCGGAATCGGAGAACCTTCAGCTTTCCAAAGAGGAGATTACATCAATCCTTAAAGATGCTGTTGATTATGCTTATGCTAACGAAATGGAGATAAGCTTCACATCCCCGGGATGGATAGATGAGGAGTTTTTTGAGAAGAACGGACTTGCCACACCGACATGCGGGGCGTGCTTATCAAACATGGCGATAACCCCGGGAGGAAATGTTGTTCCGTGTCAAAGCTGGCTTACGGACGGTAATCTCGGCAGCTTCCTTGACGAAGACTGGGAGAAGATCTGGTACAGCGGAAAATGCGAAAACAGAAGGTACTATTCCGGAATGATGACGGGAACTTGCCCATTGCGAGCGACCTCTGACATGCAGATAGGAGGGGCCCACGATGAAAAATAAGATATTGACATTCGCGAGCGTCCTTATTGCCTCGTTGTTTTTCTTTGCCACTCCGGTAATGGCCGACACCGACGAGATACTTAATTACACGATCACGGTTGATGTCAATCAGGATGCCACGCTTAATCTCAATTACCATATAGACTGGAAGGTACTTGATTCGGGCTCGGGTATCGGACCCCTCACATGGATGAATATAGGTATTCCGAACAGCCATGTAATATCTGCTGAGGGTATCAGCAGTACAGTAGATCATATAAACCGCTCCGGAAACTATGTTGAGGTTTATCTTGACAGATCCTACTACGAAGGAGAGGTTGCAAGCGTTGATTTTCTGGTTGTTCAGGACTATATGTACCAGGTTAACAAGCTTACGGAGGGGGAGACGGTATATTCCTTCACTCCGGGATGGTTCGACGATATTAAGGTCGATGAGCTTGTGATCCAGTGGAACAACGATAAAAGCGTTGCATTTACTCCGGACTGTCTTATCGACGGTAACTATAATGTGTGGTCTACCAGCCTTGGCAAGGGGGATCGCTATACCGTAACCATGACGTATCCGAATGACGCATTTGGTTTTGATCTGTCAAAGAGTGAGGATGTCGGCGAAAACTATGGAGAAACGTTCCTTGATACGATCAGTACGATAATCGGAGGGATTTTTGCCCTTTTGTGCATGTTCATGCCTTTTGTGATACCGGCAATCATTGCTTATCTGTATAACAGAGGATTTTCGAACAGCAATCAGAAAACCATCAACAAGACAACGAGAGTAAAGGTTACCTATTATGATTCGTGCCCGGGATGCGGAGCGCCCAGAAAAGATGGTGCGAAATTCTGTGAATATTGCGGAAAATCACTTGTGAAGAGTGAGGAGACCATAACGGAAGAACAGCTCAAGAAAGAGGAGAAGGCAGCGGCTGCCTTTACCAAGAACGGGGAATACAGGTATGGTACGGCGCCGAATACATTTATCAGGGTTAATTCCGTAAGAGTTCCAAATCCGCATTACCGCGCTCCTTCACAGAGCAGCGGAAGAAGCCGAAGCCATCATTCATCCTGCGCCCATTCATCGTGTGCCTGTGCTTGTGCATGTGCCTGTGCGGGCGGCGGAAGAGCCGGCTGTACGACAAAGGATTTTTATAATACAAACTTGAAGCTTACTGCATTGTCGAAAGCATGCAACGCAAAAACCGCATCTTCAAAGAAGGAAGAGGGCTGCTGATGGAAGATCTGAAGTACCGGCTCAGTGAAGAAGTAAAAAAGATTGATGAAATAATAGATTCATATCTTCCGAAAGAGGAAGGTCTTGCGTCTACTGTCATGACGGCGATGAATTACAGCATTCATGTGGGGGGAAAGAGGCTTCGCCCCATGCTTATGCTTGAGACATTCAGGATGCTTGATTCGGACACTGATGAGAGATTTGTTTATCCTTTTATGGCGGCTATTGAGATGATACATACATATTCCCTTTGCCATGATGATCTTCCGGCTATGGACAATGACGATATGCGCCGCGGTCAGAAGAGTACCCATGCGAAGTTCGGAGAAGCAATGGGAATCCTTGCAGGTGACGGTTTGCTTAATTATGCGTTTGAAACTGCGCTTGGCTCGTTTGATCTGATACAGGAATCGGATGCGGATGATACACGTAAACTTGAGATGTCACGCCGTATAGCAGGAGCTCTTAAGATACTTGCTGCAAAGGCAGGCATATACGGAATGATCGGCGGGCAGGTCGTTGATATTGAATCCGAGGAGAAGCCGGCCGGGGATGTAACGATGGAGACGATCATGTTCATCCATGAGAACAAGACTTCTGCGATGATCGAGTCTTCAATGATGATAGGAGCAACCCTTGCAGGAGCTTCCGGCGCAGAGATAACAACAGTAGAGAAGATAGCAAGAGACGTTGGTGTAGCTTTTCAGATAAGGGATGATATTCTTGATATCGAAGGTGACGGGGAAATCCTCGGCAAACCTATAGGAAGTGATGAGCGAAACGGCAAGACTACATACGTCTCGCTGGTAGGGCTCGATGCGGCAAAGAGTGATGTTAGGGAAATATCAGACAGAGCTATGGCAAATCTTGGATCTTTACGGGGAAGCGATAACGGCAGCGGACGATTTTTGGCAGATCTTATATCCGGTCTTGTAAACAGAGAAAAATGATTGCTATAATATAAAGGTTAGAACATTGCCTTTAAGGAGAGAAAACAGATGCCTAAGAAGATAGCGCTGTTTTCGATCGGGTGGGCCCAGGATCTCATGCATGACTATGCAAAAGGTGTTGTTAAACGCATGCAGGGACTGGATGTGGATCTGTATATATTCACGTGCTACCCGTCATATATCAGTGAAGTAAGCATTAATACCGGCGAACTGAATATATTTAATCTTCCGAATCTTGAAGACTTTGACGGGGCTCTGATCGTTGGCAATTCGATCGATCATCCCGGGGTATTTGAATCAATAATAGATTCGTGCAAGGTGGCCAAAATTCCCGCCGTAACAACGGGCCGCAGGGACGAATACGCATATTTTGTTGGAAGTGACAATACAGATGGTGCGAGGTGCCTGTACACCCATCTTGTGGAAAAACATAAGATTAAGAGTATTCTCTTTATTGCAGGGCATGAGAGCAACGAGGATTCTAATTTAAGACTGGCCATACTCCGGGAGGTTATGGAGGAGCACGGGCTTGATACCAATACTCTTGAGGTTTTCTATAGCCAGTGGGAACCTAAGGCTGCCATGGAGTACATTCACTACAAATATCAGGATAAGGGTACCGCGCTTCCGGATGCAATAGTGTGCGCTAACGATAACCTGGCAACAAGTGTATGTGTTGCTCTTGAAGAACTGGGTTTTGAAGTTCCGCAAGACACGATAGTGGCAGGTTTTGATAATATTTATACCGCAGAAATCTACAGCCCGTCCATAACAAGCGTTGATCAAAGGTTTGAGGATATAGGCGGGTATGCTTTCAAGATACTTCTTGATGTGATAGACGGTAATGCAAGAAACCGAGAGCTCTATATCGGCTGCGATCTGTTTATCAGTGAGAGCTGCGGATGCGAATGCACCCGAGATCTTAATTATATACGCCGCATGCAGGGGAAGAGCGTCTTCTATAACAGCATGATGACATCTATATTTGAACGCGATGTCTCGCTTATGGAAGTAAAGGCTCTCGCCGGTTCTACATATGAGGAATTTGAGACCAATTTCCGTGAAGCCATCTCCACTGACAATACGTTTATGGGAAAAACATTCCATCTGGTGATGGAGCCTGCCTATAAACAGTCGATGACGGATGTCGATACGAAGTTTCTCAAAAAGGGATACAGCGATAAGATGAACGTTGTTTTCTCTATGGAGAACGGGGTTATAGCTGACTGCACGGAATTTGAGACTAGAAAACTCGTTCCTTCCATAGATCCGAAGCTTAAGAACAGGGTGTTTGTGTTCGTACCGCTCCACGAAGTATCCGATAATTACGGATACATGGTGTTTGGAGATAATGTTGATATCGTAGCAAACGGAAATCATCTGTTTGAGTTTGTATCAAGAATAAATATCATACTGTCCAAGGTTCGGCAGAATATAAGCCTGAGAGTATTAAACAGGAGACTGACGGATCTTACCGAGACGGATGTGCTGACTCGCGTCAAAAATCGTGCAGCCTACACCTCGAAAGAAGCGGAGCTTAATTCGGAAATAAGTTCAAGGGCAGACAAGACGTTTGCCTTGGGGATATTTGATATAAATAATCTGAAGAAGATTAATGACAGCCTCGGACATGAAGCGGGAGACGAATATATAGTCAACTGCTGCTCGACGCTTTGCAAGATATTCAGAAGCAGTCCTGTGTACCGTATAGGCGGTGATGAATTTGCCATACTTCTTCAAGGTGACGATTTTGAAGCAAGGGATGAGCTGATTCGGAAACTGAAAAGCAGGATGAAAGAAATTGCTGATTCAGACCCGGCTCCCGAGAAACTTGTATCTATTGCAGGGGGTATCGGGGTGTACGATCAGGCGACCGATGACAGCGTATCGGATGTGTTTGCAAGAGCCGATGCGGCTATGTATGAAGATAAAACAAAAATGAAGGAGAGTAAGTTATGAGACTTGTTACGAGATCTGATTTTGACGGACTTGCGTGCGGAGCCCTGCTTCTTGAAGCGGGTATTGTAGACATGGACAATTGGAAGTTTGCACATCCGAAGGATTTGCAGGATGGTGCGGTAGAGATAACCAAGGATGACTGCCTTGCAAATGTTCCATATGTGGAAGGCTGCGGATTATGGTTTGATCACCATTCGAGTGAAGAAGAGCGTAATCAGCTTGAAGGCAAATACAAGGGAAAATGTGACAGTTCGGCTCCCAGCTGTGCAAGGGTAATATATGAGTATTACGGCGGCAAAGAGAAGTTCCCGCAGTTTGATGATTTGATGGAAGCAGTTGATAAGGTTGACTCGGGTAACCTTACGATTGATGAGATACAAAATCCCAAGGGATGGATACTTGTAGGATTCCTGATGGATCCGAGAACCGGTCTCGGAAGATTCCGTAACTTTACCATCAGTAACTATCAGCTTATGGAAAAACTTCTCGTTGCATGCGCTAAGCTTTCCACAGCCGAGATACTTGCACTTCCGGATGTTGTTGAGAGAATAGAACTCTATGAGGAGCAGACCAGAAAATTCAAAGAGATGGTAACGGAGCATACCGAAGTATTCGGAAACCTCATCGTAACCGATCTTCGGGGAGTTGAGACAATATATACAGGAAACCGTTTCCTTATCTACAGCATGTATCCCGATCAGAACATCTCCGTATGGATGACGCCCGGCAAGGGAGGCCAGGGGCTTGCGTGTGCGATCGGATACAGTATCCTCAACAAGACGGCAACCCTTGATGTGGGAAGCCTGTGCCTCAAGTATGGCGGCGGCGGTCACGAGAAAGTGGGAACCTGCCAGTTCGCATCATACGAAGATGCATGCGTAATGCTTGAGGAACTGAAGAAGCTGGCGAATGCATAATACTTGGATCAAATATGAGATGATTAGACCCTCTGATTGTTTTCAGAGGGTCTTGATTTTATATTTATATGTGTTGACAAAAACTATAAACGACTATAAAAATGACTACAAACTATAAACGACTATAATTCAACCTGGGAATTATAAATAACTATAAAAGGAAGTGCGTAATGGGAGAAAATCCATATACATTGATGTTTGGCAAGGAACCTCTGCAGACGATATCAAGATTTGCACAAACAAGGCTTATTAGCAGGTGGAAACTGAATACCTTCCGCTTGGAATATATCAGGATCCATGACAAAGCCGGGATGATTCCTGAGCCATTCCCTCTCGTATGCAAATCCGATTATTTCTTTCCCTCGGGCATTCTCGATAACACAATGTCCTATTTTTTCTTCTGAAGTCATCCATGCTGCGCAAACATCAAATTCATTCATTTCCTCATCCTCTTACGTTTTAATTCCGAATCTTGGATGATATGACCTAATTCGTCATCACGGGCAAGCAAAGTAATATCATCTCCTAGCCCGATGGCCTTTAATACTTTTGCATATATTCCGATCGCAACTCCCGGATCTCCCTTTTCAACTTTCCATAAGGTAGCCCGACTTATACCCGCTCTGTCAGCTACTATCTGAACCGGATACTTTCGCCGCATTCTGGCAAGCTTAATCTGCTCTCCCATTAGAGCAAGATTTTTCTCTGTTTCAGGCATTATAGCCACTTTATTTCTTCTTCTTTGTTTTATTGTATAAATAGGGGGTTAGCGGTAAAATATCATACAAGGGGAGTCCGCAATACGAATGTATTGTGGAACTTTGTTATTGTAGAAAGGTTGAAAAAATGAATGAACCCACTGAAAGATTGATAGAAGCTGGCAAGCCTGATGCTGTGGTGGATATTGATAGACTTTCGCCCGCACCGTTTGCGACAGAGATTGAGAAATCGAAAGTTGAGGAACTAACTGAAAGCATCAAGGAACACGGATCATTATTCCCTATTCAGGTAGTTGAAATCTGTGGTTCATATGAAATAATTGCGGGTTCAGATAGATGGTATGCTGCAAAGGAAGCAGAATTAAAAGAAGTCCCCATAATAATAACAGAATATCCCGATGAAGTAATTGAAGAGATTATGAAGCAAAGAGGGGTGCGATTGATAAATAAAGATTTGCCAGATAATCCTACAGATGAAGAAATAGAGAATTCTATAGATCCTGCAGATGCATATGTGAAAATAGAAAAGTTAATACCTCCGCCTGAAGCGATCCCGGTTGACGAGGAATATATAAAAGATTTCGGTAAGTATGTAAAAGAGAATGGTGTGCCATATCCTGTTAAGGTGAGGCATAGAAGTGGCTTGTTTGAGATAGTTGCCGGATTGGATTGGTGGTACGGCGCAAAGGAGGCTGGCCTAAAAGAAATCCCGGTATGTTTTGAAACCAAGAGCAGTCGTATATAGATTCCAATCAATGTGAAAAGGGGATCGGGAGTATTGCGAACTGATAGGTAATGCATTGAGAAAAATTTCTGAATAATAATAGAATCAATTCAAACATGGATAAGCCCTCGGGTCTGGTGTGACTCGGGGCCTTATTTTTATTGAAAGGGTATATCTTTGGGGTTAAAATATCGCTAAAAGGAGAGTATATGCTTTTAATATCAAAACCTATGCAAAAACAAAGAATTTTAAACAAAGAATAATTGCCGTAACTACTCCGATAAGAATAAGTATAAACACTTTAGGATTGGATGTTATGAACTCTAATATATTACCCAATCCAAATATACGATTTATAACAGAGGCGGTCATAAACGCTTCATCTATTACCGGGATTGGGTCATTTATAAAAAAGTTCGCTACCATGAAAACAATTTTCAATGGTAAAGGCGAAATGACAAAAACAATTAGAAGTATTACGAAAATTAGGATTCTTATCATATTCAAATTATATTTCTGATTGAATCATAAATCAAGGAGGTGAAAAAATGTCTCGGGTTGTTAGAATAAAATGCCCCTGCGGTGCTGTGTTTACAAATGTGACTCAACCTGATAGGTGGCCGAAAGATAAGGTGTCAAGAGGAAATGCTCGATGTAATAGGTGCGGGAAGAACTTTAAATATCAGGTAGCTGGCGGAATATGTACTTCTTGGTATTGCTGAGGTAATTAGATATATGAGCGAGGAAAACAGCAAACTTGAAAACTATATAGATATTGATACATGGCATCTTTTTTTGGATTCGCTTGATTTTGGGTTTAAAGGGGATAGTAAAACACTATCATTAGCCCGAAACACTTTCCCTATTGATTCTAATGAAGATATATATCTGGTCTATTCTGCTAGGAAGAAACTTGTTAAGAAGGAACCCTATTTTGTAATAACAGATCGTGTTATCTATGCGTCGCAAGAGTCTTTACATGATTGGGCTCTTGCTATGCACGTTGAGAATATTTGTAAGTTTGTCTTTGTAGAGGACACTGGCGATCTTCTTGCGATGCGTGATGATGAGACCAAGTTTCTTTTATTCCATAGTAATGGGCTTATTTTTTCTGATAAGAACAACGATCAGAAAGGAAAGATTAAAGACTTTTTGTTAAAAATCCAGACCTTTTGGATGGAAAACTCGGATAAAGGTCATGATGATAGAAAAACATTATGTAATTGGATTTCTAAAAAGTGCAGTGAGCAGTTTGATAATAATCAGAACATTGATTCAATAACACTGAACATGCTTAAGGAACTAAGAAATGAGAAAGAGTGTGCTCGTTTTGCTTCTGCAATAATCATAAAAAACATAGTCAGATCATTGAATGTTAAAGATATTATTGAATTTGTTGGAGAAGATGAAGAATTAAAAAAAGTTGCATTAGACGAAGCAACAATACTGAGAGAGGATGTCAAAAAACTACTAACTGATGAAAACATACAAAAAGAATATGAATCATGGATATTGGATGATCTGACTTGTCTTGTTGAATGGGAGTGTAAGAGCTCTTTTGACGAAACAATCAGAAAAAACTATCTGAGTATTTATTCGATAATATTATTGCTACAAGGACGTGAGAAGATTACAAAAGATTTTCAAGAATATGCTAATGTAATTAAAACATTTGCGAGCACTGAAGAAGAGCAGAGGACTTACTGTGATTTTTGGATCAAAAAGGTTAAGGGTAAGGATGTTAATTCATTTGAGTTTGAAAGAGACGAGGTGGGATTTTCCTCATTGCATTATCAGTTGCTGAATTCTGAAATAACGGAGAATAGAGTTAAGCAATTATTTGCAGTTTATGCGGATAAAGGTGCTGATCCGTGTGAAAGAATAAGCCAGCGAAGCTACCCGTATTCCATATTATTAGATTATGGCTTTTTATTAAAAACACGCTATCAAGATGAATTAGCATTATATGCTGTTTCGTTAAAGCCTGAATTCGTCGAGCTTAAAAATGCATTGGCAAGGTTGGAAAACAAGTTAAAGAATGTTAAGCGAACGATAAAGAGCGCTGAATTTATGCGAGCTACAGCAGATAGATATCGCGCTAAGAGGGCCGAGATGGCGAAACAGGTGATTAAATCACGTCAAGCCGTTATAGATAGGCAAACAGAGCGCCTTATGACCGGACAGTCAATGGATTACAGCTCGTGGGCAGAAGAGAAATACAAACTGGAAAAGTTAAAAAACGAAATCGAATCAGATGGCCCTAATCCTGAGAGCCTAGAACGGTTGGAGTCTTTATATGAATTAAAAGAGGAGTTCGAAAACGCAATTGAGGAGATTAAATCCCAGATGGACCAGTATCTAAAACTATGGTTTGAGAGATACGCGGATGGCCTTCGTGATTGCTCCCCAGAAGACATTTATACGAAATTAATNNTTCTGACTGTATATTCGGACAAAAAGCTGTTTGATATGCTTCTTTCTGAAAACGGGGATAGAGTATTCATTAGCACATATGATGGTATTATCTATATTAGTAAGACAGTATTTGATTATATTAATGGTAAAACAGAACATAAATACACTAATCATGAAGAAAATAGAAATACAAATTACACTCGCAATAAGAATCGTAATAAGAAAAATCGAACTGGCATTAACCGGCCGTACGGTGAACATTGGTTTTCACCACAGGCAAGAAGTGATATCCGTGTTCTAAAATCAGAGTTCAGAAAACTAGCACAAATGTATCATCCCGATAATTTTGATGGTAGCCCGGAGATCTTTGTTGAGATTCAAAATGAACGTGTAGAAATTCTTTGTAATCTAGGTTCAAAGTGAGATTATTTTAAGTGGATTAAGGACGGCTGTTACTTGTATTTGTGTGATGATGTAGTATAATATTGAATGAGGTAAAATTCATGATAGATGAAGAAGATGAAATAAAATATGGTTACAGAGCTTTGATCGATCCGGAGGAATGCGAAGGCTGTGGCGCTTGTGCTATGGTTTGCCCTGTCGGCGCTATTTCGGAGAAAAAGGGTAAGTTTTGCGTAGATAAGTATACGTGCGTTGGTTGCTTTAGTTGCCAAAGCATATGTCCTACGGGAGCTATTGGAGAAGAAACAATAAGATTATAGTTACCTTTACATAATCATTATTATTTAAAAAGGAGGTTTATATTATGTCACAACAATGGATTTGTAGGAAGTGTGGAAAAACGATTACAACAGCCAGTGGAGAACAGCATAAACCCAAGCCTAATCATAGCACATGCCCTAACAG
>DEEW01000118.1:2732-10811 GCA_002350465.1 Lachnospiraceae bacterium UBA2868 | reverse complement strand
AAACAGCACACTTGGGTCAAGAATTAATTCCAAGAGATTAGGTTAATAATGGCAAAAGAGAACTATTTTAAACAGACATACCAAAAAAAAGATGGCACAACGGCAACAAGAGAGTTTAAGAGCTCTACAAAGAGTTCTTCACAACTCGGTAATGAGGCAAAAGCATGGTGTAGGGAGAAAGGGTATAAACCTACATCGGGTTCTGCCGGAGGTAGGAATTATTGAATTCTTTGGAGGAGCAGTTGCTCCTCCTGGTTTTCTTTTCAGAGCGAAATATGACACAGAGTGGGTTTTATTAGTCCTATAAGGAGTTTTTTCAACATGAATCTAAGAAAGATAATTGGAACATATTGCGAGCAACAAGCTGGAAGAATGGCAAGTCAAGCTAGGAGTTTGTCAAGAAGATCTGATTTGACAGAGGAACAAAGAGAAAGACTTCGTGAAAAAGCAGACTATTACCAGGATTTAAAAGAAAGCTATAAGCTTGAAAACAAGATGAATGAAAGCGAAGACTATGAAAACGAAGACTATGAAAGCGAAGACTACGAAAACGAAGACTTTAAAATCGAAGACTTTAAAAATGAAGACTATGATAGTGAAGAGTTTATGGTAGAGATTGTCGAGAATGGTGAAACTCGCTTTATTGAAGAAGATGATGATTATGAAGAATGTACAGTAGAGATAAAAAAAGTAAACGAATAGGATTTTGAAATAGATCGTATTTTTTAGAATCGTTATTAACACGTCCCTTCGGGGGCGTGTTTTTTTGTTACACTTTCCTTTTCTTCCATGTATATTATTATATTCGTATTACAGATAAGCGTCAATAATAATAAACATAATCTGCACGCTGCTACATCTTTTTGGTATACGTCCGAGTTTGACCCCATTTTTCTGTGAATTGATTTCGTATTTATTAACAGATGGTGGCTCAAGAAAACCGAAAGGAATAAATGTATGAAGATTTANNATTTATAAAACATTGATTTCTGTGATGTTTGTGGCTATTCTCGGAATGTCCGGTTATTGTATTGCATCCGGACAGACACTTCCGTTTAGCAATACCAATATCCATGAAATTCTGCAGTTGTTCAGAGGTTATTGTATTGATTCGTTGTTCACTGAGCGGATGGCGCTTAATCAGTTTAGCTATATTCTGGTATAGCTCAATAGTGCCGTTACTGAGAGACCCGGGTTTCAAGTCGTTTTCAATCCAGTCGTCAAGCAATTGTTTGAGAGTAATTTTTTCAACCCTCTCTCTTTTTATAAAGGATATTTTTGACATAACTTTTTTCCTATTCCTCATACATTGAATGTAAGCATATGATTCACTACAAAACAGACATGTTCAAAACCAAACAGCTCATACATGCTCTTCTCAAAATCATAATTATTCTAATAGTAATCATGGATAAGCACAGATTCTTAATTAACTCTGAAATGATAATAATCTGATGACGATATGGGACATACGGACTATTAATCTATGCTCGAGTAGAATATAGCAAATTGCGACAGAATGTTCAATATATCTTTGTGCCATTTATATTATTGACACATTGAGGGTAAAGTTTTACTATGAGTACACTAACTAATGGGGCATATCTTATATCATTTCAGGCGGTTAACATTGCCAAGAGACTCCAGCTTTTATTTGAATTTCTTCGTAAATAGCAGGTTTGTTTTTTGTGCGTCTGAAAATCGAGATATGCATTGTATTATTGGGAAAGGTGGTGTAGATAACATGTCAATCGAAGAAAACAAGGCTATTATAACAAGGAACCGAAGACGATATGGCTATAATATGAATTTAGGGGAGGTGCTGGAGTGTATTAAGGATATAAAAGGCGAGGTGGATAGAAATAGGGAAAATGATCCGGATTGTTATGATTGGATTGCAAGTACATTAAACGCTATATCTTTGTCTATACATAACCATTCCCTTGAAGAGGGAATCCTCCCATCATCATATTTACAATTTTCGGATGAGAACAGATTAAAAAGGGCTGGATACAGAACACTTGAGAGAGATGTTAGTGATCTGTGGACTATTATTGAAGAGTTACCGTGCAGAAACAAAAATGAAAAGATAGTATGTAATGAGAATTGCGAATTAATGGATTCTGCTTCATGATTACAAGAAAGTCTCCCTGCTTTACTTCTTGGAGGGGATATGGCAAAGAAAAAGTGAACCATGTGTGAATCATTTGAAAAGTTGGCAAATAAATATGCGGAGCAAATGGCAGAACAAGTGGCAGATAAGCGTGCCAATGAACGCCAGATCAAAACTCGAAGCGATGATGTTATTTCTCTTATGGATAGCATGAAATTGACTCTTGAACAAGCCTTTAATGCGCTAAAAATCCAAGGTAAAGAGCGAGCCATTATCGCTAAACAATTGCAGAAATAGCAATAAGTCTCTCTGAATGACCAGAGAGACTTATTTTAAGGCAATTGAAATAAAGGGCGGAAAACAGCATTTATATTTCAACAAACGCTTTACAATCTGAAATAACAGTTAAATATACGTCTATAACATACTCTGTAACCAAACAGCATAGTATTTCTTCCCAAGGTAGAGGATACGATGTCGGAACACGGATAAGAGTATTATTTGGGACGGTATATGACGATGTCAGATTTGTTCCAGAAAATAATCTCAACGATGAATCGGAGCAGAATCCGGTTCTTTTTTGATTCTGTGACTTTTAAGGAGTATATTATATTCTACAATAATTCAAGATATTGTGGCGGCAAACTCAAAGCCTACAATATAAAGTGGTTGTCATAACAATTATTATTGTATATAATGCAAATGTAGGTGTGTAATTATGTCTTTCTACTATATGTAGTGACATCTACAGCACTTTTTCTGCAAGGTTCTGGGGAGTACTTTGTAGAGAAAACCATTTGCATATTATCAAATAACCTACAGGTTAAATTGTTTTCTTTTAATAAGGGGAGGACTCATAAAAATGAAGGGAATCAAGAAACTATTCTTTGGTCTTATCTTAATGACACTGATCGGTGTCGGATTCAAGGTTGATGCGAAAGCGGCGGCTGAAATGTCGCTTGAGATAAAGCCTCCTTCTAATTGGGGAGCAACAGATGCTGATTTTGTTGTAACTTTATTGGACATAGATAATGCTTTTTTTCCTGACGAGGACGGAGCATTTATTTATAATTTTAAGGTTGTCAATGATGCAAACGTTGAACAAGTATTAGGTCAAGTTGAAGTGCAATTAATTACTTATGAGAGTAAAACGAAAAATAAAGTTAGGATTGAATCAGTTGATAATGAGTTTGCTTCTCAATTAGATATTATTACAAATAACAATACAAAGTCATCAGTTGCTATCTCAAGAGCTACTGTTAAGTCATTTGTTGAGAGTTATGGAACAGAAACATCAGGGGTAAAAACTGTAAAGTTGAGGGCGTTTTTGGATGGGGATCCCCAAAAAAAAGGTTCTGCAACAAATACCCCAGTAGGTGTTAAAGCTGATACTAAGACGGTTTCGGTATATAAAGTTACAGCTGCTGCGACAGGTGTTGGATCGTCCAGTGTTAGTTTCAGCGGGTTAGATGATCCTTATTTGCTTCCCGGAGAGTCAATTAATTCTGTGGCTGTAACAACATCTCTTGCGAAAGAGGTGGCAGCAGGTTCAAATGTTTATAAGTTTAACAATTGGACTGATACCCAAAGTGCACTGAACATTAATGATCTTAATACTACTCCGTTACCTTCGTGTAAAATAACCATGAAAACGGGGACAGATGCAAGTGCAACAACTCTTAATGCAAATTACTCATCAACAGCTACAGTAACCTTTAATCCTGCAATAAGTACCGCTAATGATCAGCTTGAACGTGGCGAAACATCAGCCTCTACCAGAACGATAGCATCTGCTTATGGTTCTGGAGATATATCAAGTGTAAACCTAGGGGATGTTACGCTTGATACAACGCAATGGTCTTGGACAACAGGGAATAATTTTACTTATACAGTTCCAAGCGGGGTACAGGACGGAACCAACAGGCTCCTTATTACCATGAAGGATGGCAATGCGTTTTACGTAGATATGACTGTTAAGCCCAATACAGCTACGGTTAATATGAATACCGTTAAGGTCACAAAGGGACAAAAAGTTAAACTCTCAAGATATATAACTGATGCTAATCCTACAACTAAGGCGGTGTCTGTAAGCACTACGGGTTATAACTATGTTACTGTTTCACCACTTAGCGGTCAGGCCGGACGTATTGATGTCACAGGGTCGAAGGTCACGACAGAGACTGAGGGGATGACTGTAAATGGTACCGCTCGTAAAGTAATAGTATATGATATTCCGAATATTATTACTAATGATTCAAGTAGCGGTGCAACTGAATTAGGAAGTACATCATCTAAAAATACTTATTCATCTGCTTTTAAAATTGAAGTCCCTACGAGTGATTATCATGAAGAATTGTTCGAAACTTATGCCGGTGGTTGGGATGGAATAAATACGGCCAGAATTGATTTTACTGGAAGCAGAGGTACAGAAAGCACAGTTACAAGCTTGTCAGGAAGTGGATCTTTAGGAACGAAAGAGATTAGCTCTACAGATTTGTTTTCGGTGTTAGAAAAGGCATGTAAAGGGTCAAAGGATGACGTTACAATAACTGTATACCCATTACCCAAGGACAGCAAGAATTATAAAGATGCTGATCTTCTTGTAAAATACACGACAACTGTTACTGCATATAGAATTGAACTTGATACATCCGGTGGAGCAAAATACAAAATAAATGGTACAGATCAGAGTGATGATTTTTACGCATTAAAGGGGACAAAGTTTACTATCGCATCATCCGCGAAGAATTCCGGAGAGAGATTCCAGAAATGGGATAATAGCAATAACGATAATTTCTCAACTGAGAGTGACAGCTTTACAGCAAGCGGATCAAAAACATTTAAGGCAATTTATAACAATGGTTCGAGTTCATCATCATCATCTTCTTCATCTTCCGGCCGTAACGCAGCAACAGCCGGTGAAGGCATGGACGATTACGATGATGTTCCCAAGACAGGCGAATCCAAGGCTGATATATGGATCCTCTGGTCAGTACTGTTCATCGCGATCCTCGGCGCAGGATTCATGATCTGGAAGAGATTCGGTCTTGTTCGTGCCATTGCAGAAGCTGACGAAGAAGTAGCTGTTGCAGAGCACAAGGAAGAGGTTAAGGCCAAGAAGAAGGAAAAAGAAGATAAGATCAAGATGCTCAAAGACCTTAGGAATCTTTGATAGGCACCGGATTTAGCAACAGATAGCAATCATTATGGCAAGAGTCAGTGTTGATCAGGCAAGAAGCCGGAGACAATTCTTAGAAAACTACAGGGTGGAGCTTACGGAGTGGGCTCCCCCTGTTTCGGTTGCATTTCTTGTTATTCTCATTTTTCTCATGGCAATGCTTCAATATCGTATGGGATATATGGGAAGTGCCTATGTAGCAACCCGTGATAATCTAACTGAGGCACTTCAGAACGTTTCACCTACTGTTGTAAATGACGCAGATGATTTTACGGGGGATGACGAAGAAACCCTGACTCCTGTAGAAACCGCCGATATGACCCAGAAGATGGAGGAAGTACACGGGATAAATGCCGATACTGCAGGGTGGATATCGATAGACGGAACGGTCATAGATTATCCGGTCATGCAGACACNNCATGGGATGAACGCAGATACTGCCGGATGGATATCAATCGACGGAACAGTCATAGATTATCCTGTAATGCAGACTCCTTCGGATGAGCAGTACTATCTGAACCGGGATTTTGAAGGCAAGTACAGCGCATACGGATGTATCATAGCTGATACTGACTCGGAAATAGGTACCGGTACACTTGCCAATAACTATGAGGATGGAAGCAAGCCTGCCACCAACATAATCCTTCACGGACATAACATGAAGAACGGAACCATGTTCGGAAGCCTTGACAAGTACAGGGATCAATCTTACGAGAAGAGCCATTCTAAGATCAAATTTTCAAGTCTCTATGAGGACAGAGAATACGAGATATGCGCGGTGTTCCTAAGTCAGGTCTATAAGAAGAGCCAGACGGATGTATTCAAATATTATCAGTTCTTTAATGCGGATACGGAAGAAGAATTCGATGATTTTTACTCGAATATTAAACAGATGTCGATGTACGATACAGGCGTTGATGCCGAGTATGGAGACGAATTCATAACACTTTCTGTATGTGCGTATCATGTGGACAACGGAAGACTCGTTGTTGTCGGGAAGCGTATTAAGTAGTAAAATAGTATACTGACGTAAACTATCGGAGCAGTATATGAAACGACTTAAGAAGATCTTCGGATATTTTTTCAGGGACGAACTGACTATCAGACATAAGCTTGTAAATGTGATTCTGGGATGTGCACTTCTGGTGCAGTTCCCGGGTGTTATTGTGTCTGTTGCGGTTGGAACCGGTTTGTGGGGAATCCTGACACAGTTTTTGATGCTTCTGGTCATAGCTGTTGTTCTGTATTGGACAAACCGTTTTCCGGATTCACCGGTGCCCCCCATCGTCATAGCTGTTGTAGGCAATATAATCGTATTTCCCATCATGTATTTCGCATGTGGCGGATATGGGACCGGAATCGTTATGTGGATGCTGTTCGGCGCGATTTTCACATGGCTTCTGGTAGATGTAAAATGGGGAATTGTCATTTCGCTTGTAAACTTTGTATTGTTTACGGGGTGTCTTCATGTAGAGAAAGTATATCCCAAATATGTATCATATCTGGCCAATCGTAATGATGAGATCACGGATACGAGTATTGCATTCGCATTTGTTACGATCATATTCGGGATTATATTCAAATACCAGACGTATGTATATGAGAAACAGGCAATGGCACTTAGGGAAACCGATGAAGCGTTGCGTGAGCTTAACGAGGAACTGGAAGAGGCGAACCTAAGGCTTGCAGCTGCCAGTGAGGCCAAGTCAAATTTTCTGGCAAATATGTCCCACGAGATCAGAACACCTATAAATGCCGTTCTTGGAATGGACGAGATGATACTTAGGGAGTGCAAGGACAGGCAGATCTTAGAGTACGCAAATGACATTGACAGTGCGGGACATCAGCTTCTGTCGCTCGTAAATGATGTACTTGATTTTTCCAAAATTGAATCCGGCAAGATGGAGCTTCATCCTGTTGAGTACGAAATGTTCTCCATCATGAACGATTGCTATAACATGATCTTTATGAGAGCCAAGAGAAAAGATCTGAAGTTTTCGATAGAGAACGATCCGCAGATCCCTGCTTTTCTGTATGGTGATGAGGTCAGGATCCGTCAGATAATAATGAATCTGCTGACGAATGCGGTCAAATACACAAAGGATGGCTCCGTAACCTTAAAATTTGATTTTGAGAATACTGATGAAGATAACATTAACCTGATCATATCCGTTAAGGATACCGGTATAGGAATATCTGAAGACGATCAGAAATATCTGTTCGATTCATTCAAGCGTATAGATGAAAAGACAAACAGGAACATTGAAGGAACCGGGCTGGGACTGTCGATCACCAAGAAGTTTACCGATATGATGGGAGGTACTATAGGAGTCGACTCCGTGCTCTATGAAGGTTCGACGTTCACCGTTACGATACCTCAGAAGATTGCGGACAAGGGTACGGTAGGACATTTCGATGAAAGGCTTAATAAAAGAGGTGAGACGTCTTCATCAGATAGCGATTCGACAGACTCTTCCGATAAGAAGGACAGATTTACAGCGCCCCATGCAAGGATCCTTGTTGTCGACGATGTGAAGATGAATCTTAATGTTGTAAGGCTGCTGTTGAAGAATACCGGAATACAGATCGACCTTGCAGCAAGCGGGGATGAGTGTTTGAAGTATACTCTGATGAAGAGATATGATGTGATACTTATGGATCATATGATGCCTATAATGGACGGAATAGAGGCGCTTCACCGAATCAGAGAGCAGGCCGACGGTCTCAATACCGATACACCGGTTGTAGCATTAACCGCAAATGCGCTTGTGGGAGCGCAGGAGATGTA
>DEEW01000118.1:1143-2721 GCA_002350465.1 Lachnospiraceae bacterium UBA2868 | reverse complement strand
GGATTTGTATCGTATTTAAGCAAGCCGGTAAAAGGTGCGGATCTTGAAGAGTGCCTTCTCAAGATACTTCCGGAAGATAAGATCATAAGGGAAAGTGATGGAAAATAATCCGAAAGTTAAAGGTGTGCTTACGGCAGCACTGAATATTGTTTCGATAATACTGTTAGGTCTTGTACTTCAGATCGGCGGCGCTTACCTTGTAAACGCCGCTGTAAACATTATGGGGGAATTGGACGAGGCATCTTCTGTCGCGTCCGCCGCACTCCAGTACAACGATTTTATGGAATATATCAGAACGATCGAGCCTAAGCAGTTTGCAAATGTCATATTTGTGGCGCCTCTTATTGAAGAGATAGTGTTCAGATTGATCTTTCTTCGGGCAGGTAAGATGGTGCTTCCGTTCTGGGCAGCCAATCTTATTCAGGCAGCACTGTTTGGACTGTATCATACGGTTACGATACAGAGGGTGTATGGTTTTGTTATCGGACTGGTTATAGGTTGTGTATTCTATTATTGCCCGATTGTATTCCGTTCAAGATGTGTCGAAGACGCCGGGAAGAGCCTTCGCGGTAAAGAGGGTGGATTATCTTCGGTTCCCGACAGCCTTATCGGTGTTGCGATCACATTCCTTCTACACGTTGTGATAAATGCGGCCGGAATATTCATAGCACCTCTCCTTCCCGCGGATCTTCCATACTCTCTTCAGATAATCATAGGATCGGTATTTATGCTGATCGCATTTGCAGCAGCGTATGCTTTGTATGTCATATCCCGAAAAGGGAACAATACAAATTATCATGCGGAGGTGGCCGGATGAAAAAAGGACTTCTTATAGTTAATGCATTTTTAAATTCCGAAGCAGTCCGGGTTACGTATGATGCGCTTCTTGCGGGAGCCGCGAGAGCCGGAATCGAAATGGAGCTGTCTGTTAATTCCGATTATTTTGTTGATATGGCCGACGGAGGGGTAAAATGTGCATCGCCGGATGTTTCCGCAAGGCTTGCGGATGCAGGATTTATTCTGTTCTGGAACAAAGATGTGTTTCTCGGAAGAGCACTTGAGAGGGCAGGATATCGCCTTTTTAACAGCGCTTTAGGTATAGAATACTGTGATAACAAGGCGCTTACATTTGAGAAGCTGGAAGGCATTGTCCGTATGCCGAGGACGTTCAAGATTCCAATGACATTTGAATCCATAGGATATACATCTCTCGACTTTGAAAAATATCTGGGAGATACTCTGGGCTATCCGTATGTTATCAAGGAATGTTACGGGTCATACGGGGGACAGGTATACCTTGCAGGAAGCCAAGAGGAAGCACACGAGATCCTTAAGCGTACTAATGGGAGGGAGTGTCTTGCCCAGAAATTCATTGAAACCAGCCGTGGACGTGATCTTAGGGCTTACGTTGTGGGAGACAGGGTTGTTGCCTCCATGGTCAGAAGCAATGCAAATGATTTTCGCTCAAATATTGAAAACGGTGGGAGTGGGACCGGGTATGATATTACAAAAGAGCAGGAAGAGATGGCTGTGACTGCTGTACATAAGCTGGGACTTGATTTTGCCGGTGTCGATATA
>DEEW01000118.1:0-1137 GCA_002350465.1 Lachnospiraceae bacterium UBA2868 | reverse complement strand
AGAAGATGATGAACCTTTGCTGTGCGAGGTTAACTCCAACGCCCAGTTTAAGGGTCTCAAGGATGCCACAGGAGTAGATGTTACGGATGCGTTGTTTGAATATATAAAACGTTCTTGCAATCAAATACAGTATACATTATAATCAGTGGTGTATGACGCTTTAACTTGATAAAGCAACAAAGGATTATACAAACCAAGGGAGGATATTATTAATGAGTGATTTTGACAATAACGGATTTGAGACAACGGAGACTGTTGAGACAGTTGAAAATGTTGAGACTATAGACGAAGGTGCAGACAGTTCAACGGATTATTCTGATTATACATCGAGTCAGATGACATATTCCGAGCCTGTAAATGAATCAAAGGTATTTGCGATCATTTCACTTGTTTGCGGTATTGTATCTCTCGTTTGCAGCTGCTGCGGATGGCTGTCTATAATACTGGCTGTGGCTGCTATCGTTCTTGGAATCATATCCATTAATAAGCAGGAAAATGCGAAGGGTATGGCAATCGCCGGAATAGTCTGCGGTGGTGTTGGTCTTGTGATCGCAGTGGCACTTCTTATCTTCGGAGCTGTCATGGGAGAAGCAATAAACACCAACCCTGATATTGTGGAGGATTTTGTTGATCAGATCGAAAATCTGTAAGAATGAACTTGGCAATACGGATAAGTTATTGTATGAACTTGGTTTAGTGGCACTGGGCATAGGTATTGCGGCAGTGCTGCTTTACTTTACTACGGGCATTAATGTACTGGCTCTTAAATATCCGTGCGTATTCAACAAGGTTACGCATCTGTGCTGTCCGGGATGCGGAGGTACGCGTGCACTACGTGCTCTCCTAAAAGGTGAGATACTTAAAAGTATTTACGATTACCCGCCTCTTATATTTGCGGCAGTGATCTATGTCGTATTTATGGTAAGATGCACGTTATACATTGTATTCGGGGTCAGAAAATCAAGGGACGGTGCTGTTGTTAAATACCTGTATATTTTTCTCGCGCTTATGATCGTACAGTGGATTGTAAAGCTGGTAGCACAAATTTTCTTTAACTACTACTGGTTCACATAATGTAGATAGGAGGGGCCCGATTTGTGAAACAAAGCGGGAAGAACCTGTCTACACGTGGAGCGC
>DEEW01000088.1:16371-16759 GCA_002350465.1 Lachnospiraceae bacterium UBA2868 | reverse complement strand
CTAACAAAGGAGACTTTTTAAAAAAATGAAAAAAACATAAAAAAGATTTTTCTAAAGTCCCTCGTTTACAGATAACAGAATTACGCAGGGTAAAATTAAAAAATTCAGGAATGACAATATTGTTTTGGGATAGAATTATGACCATAAGAGGGTGCGTCATCGCGCCTATGCGCGCCCTTTAGAGCGTAAGGGAGCGCAAACGCTTATCTGTTATGTGTGCAGACACGTGCGGACACGCCCAAAGACGCGTATACGTCAGAAAATGAAAAAATATGCAATATTTTTGCTAACAAGCAGAGAAAATAGTGGTCTAACCGACCACATTTTCGCTTTAAGAGCCTACTCTTAAACTTTGTCAGGCTACGCCTGAGATTTATGAGCCCCGGAA
>DEEW01000088.1:12424-16235 GCA_002350465.1 Lachnospiraceae bacterium UBA2868 | reverse complement strand
ACCGCGCTCCGGATGAACCGATCGTATTGTCCTGTGGCTGGTTAAGATCTGTTAGATCGGCTCATCCTGCGTTTGGTTGAAATAATTTAGTAGAATGAGAAACGATACATGTTACATTATCGACACATTCGCAATGTGCACAATTCGGATAAACGGTACGCCTGTACCGCATAAGCGGTACAAGCGATTCGCTCCAACGGTGCGCTATCCGTTTTTACGTTTGTTTATAGGTTCGAAATTCCTCATATTCTTTCCGTTCATTTCCAAACGGTACGATTCATTGAGGACGCGAGCAAGGCTCGCCTCTGCGTAGGTATGATCGGAAAAGATATCATACCAGGCATTGACCGGTATCTGTGATACCAGAAGTATTGATTTGTACGGATCCCTGCAGTCGAATACTTCAAAAAGGTTCCGGCATTTGTCGAGATCCAGATTCATCAGCCCGAAATCATCTACAACAAGAAGGTCATACGATGACATCTGGCTGAGAGCCTCGGGATACTCACCAAGCTTCTCGGCCTTGGCCAGTTCATTGATAAGGCCACTGGCTTTGAAGTATCTTACAGTCTTGAACTGTTTTAGCGCACATATGGCAAGTGCATTGGCGAGGTAACTCTTACCTGAGCTTGTTTTACCGGTTATGACAAGGTTCTTGCCCTGATCGATCCATTCGCACTGCGCCAGGACTTCGATGATACCGGTGTCGAGCTGCCGGGCAGGATCATATATGGAATCATCAAGATCCGCTGTTGCATATTTCAGGGTCGCCTTTTTGATGAAACGGTTGAGTTTCTTGGTATACCGCAGGTCCCATTCGGCATCGACTATGCGCTGTATCTTGTCATTAAAGGCCATAAGGTCCGCATTGGGATCGGCAAATACTCTTTCGAGTTCCGCCGCCATACCGGAGAAGCGCATACTCTTAAGCTTGTTACAGAGCTCGTATTCCTCAATGGTGAGGTTTTTTTCTGACTGTTTCTTCACTTGTATTCCTCCTTTCCGCGAAGGTTATCGTGGTTAGGAAGAACCGCTTTATCGGCAGGATTACCCTTTTCAAGGTTTTCCTTCAATAAGCGTTTAAAGTAAGAATACCGGCAAACATTGCCCTCAACGCATGTTTTTGCGATCTCCTCGACAAGCAGCTTTGACTGATCCTTGCACATGTGGAGAATGCCGTTACAACTGTTATAAGCCTGCTCTTCATGTTCGGAGGACATGAGTATCCGATCGATGAAGTTCTTCGTATACGGGCCGATATATGCAGCCCAGCGCCTGTAATAATCGCCATCCTTGGAGTTGACCTCCTTGTAATACTGATGTTCAGGCTTCATGTGCTCCGGCTTTGTGATATAGCGCGGGAACTCCTTATAGGAACGCCTGTGGACGCATATCAGCTTGTTGTTACGGTCACAGATTCGTATCTCGGCCATGGTAGCCTTGATAATTGCGGGCTGATTATAATACGTGTACAATACTGAATAATAGTGGTCATCGTAGAGCAGATGGTAATTATTCGGTACGTGTGCAAAGTATTTGTAGTCACATAACATGAAGGATTCACCGGCAAGTGGCTTCATCTGTGGCTTGTCGTATCGGAGAAAGCTTTCCATCTTGGATAAGGAAGCCTCGGTTTTCTTATCGCTGTTGATGGCCGCTATCTTTATTCTTACATCGCGGTTGATGTCTTCGATACTGTAGTAGATCTTTTCTTTAAGATCCTCGAGCAGATGAGTCTCAAGGAACTGGACATATTTCTCAACAGTCGGCTTCCCTTTAGGCTTCCTTGGTGGGGGCGGAAGGATGACCACATCGTAGAAACTCTCCAGATCCTGATAAGCACTGTTGATCACCAGTTCATCCCGTGTATGCCGGGTTATCGCAGTTTTTAAGTTGTCAGTGATCAGATGCTTGGGAACCGCTCCATAGTACTCAAGAGCGTGTACCGTTCCCGCTATAAAGTTTGGTAACTTCTCGTCCTCAAAGGCTTCTGCATACATAAGATTGCTCACGCCTACGGTGGTAACGAAGAAGTGAACCTTCTTTATCTCGCCGGTCTGGCTGTTTAGGAGTATTTCCGGCTGGTCTCCGATCCAGTCTATGTAGACCTTCTCGCCGGGGATACGTTCAACAACCATGCTGACAGCTTCGGAGCCGTAGTTCTTTTCTACGAATTTCTTGAAGTAGTGGCAGTACTGAGTGTATTGATACCCTATGGGACACTCTTTCTTGTATTTCAGCCACAGGTAGAAAAGATTTGCCTTGCTGCCGGGTTTGGAAAGACGTTCGTAGACCGCCTGATAATCAGGCATCACTGAAATGTCCTTCCTTATGATGTTTTCTGGAGGATATATGAGTCTTTCGACTTCCTCCGCCGACATCTGTTTCAGCGCTTCGAGATCCTTACCGGAATCCTTGAAACGATTCATGATAAGGGTAATGGTGCTGTTGCCGATACCATACCGGTTTCGGCAGTCATCAAACGATATGCCGCGCTGTCGCATATCTATGACGCCTAAGATTGTAGTACAGTTTTGCATTTTCAAATGCTCCTTTCTCGTATTTTTACTACGAGAAAGACTATACACCATACCGGCGTCCGAACAGAGTATACCGTTAAACCGAAATGCTTATACCGTTTGTAGCGAAACGCTCATACCGGTCAAGCGAAATTTGCACGCAATGGCCACATGCATAAATAGAGAGAATGAATGCAATGTGCCAAAAAACGCGAATGGGGTATTATATTGTGTTATCATAAAGGAACGGATCGAGTTTTGTTGACGGAGATAATATATGTACGGGACCGGAACCAAGAAAATGTTAAATATGCTGATATTGGATATCCTTAAGGAGTATTCGGACAGCGATCATAGACTTTTGCAGCAAGATATAATTAATCTCTTGGAGTCAAATTATGGGATAAGCTGTGAAAGGCGGGCAGTAAAGAATAATATAGTTTCTCTTCGTGATATGGGATACGACATTTCAGAAGGAAAGGGATATTACCTTCGAACCAGGGATTTCACGGATGCAGAATTAAGGCTTTTGATTGATGGTGTATTTACGTCGGGAGCCATTACGGATAAGGAGGCCCATCAGCTTGTAAAGAAGCTCGAAAAGTATTCAAATCGTTTCTTTAAGGCCCATGTGTCTCACATACACAGTACATCAAGTGGGAAGAATGCTGAGAATCAGAATGTTATGAATTCAATAGCTGCCATAGATGTTGCTATATCTAAGGGAAAGAAGATAAGCTTCTCGTACTTGCAGTACGGCATAGACTTCAAATTACATCCCAAGAGAAGCATCAGATATGTTGTAAGTCCGTATCAGATGATCAGTAATAAAGGGAAATACTACTTGGTGGGCAACTATGATGAATATGATGACATATCACACTACAGATTGGATCGAATTACGGATGTTGAGATACTGAACGAAAATCGCAAGCCGATGAAAACGATAAAGGGACTTGAAAACGGCTTAAGCATTTCGGAATACATCGCTGAACATGTATATATGTATTCCGGTGATAGTATCAGGATCAAGTTGCGTACAAGTGAAAACCTTATGGATTCGCTTGTTGACAGCTTCGGGAAGGATTTTCGTGTTTCGTTTGGTGAAGATGATGATATCGTAGTCAGTCTTAAGTGCAATCCTGACGCCTTCTTCTATTGGGCAATGCAATACGGGCAGAATATAGAAGTTTTGGAACCTAAGAGTATGCGTGACCGCATTAAGCAAGCGTCACAAGAAATATATAAAAAATATAAGGATTGATAACTTATGCCAGACAACAAGAAGGTAA
>DEEW01000088.1:10813-12384 GCA_002350465.1 Lachnospiraceae bacterium UBA2868 | reverse complement strand
TACACAGAGGAACGAACCAAATTGGTGGAGTCTGTACAGAAATATCCACAGATGAGGCCAGGGTGTTCTTTGACATTGGTTCCCCACTTGAAGGGGAAGGAAATCAGGATATTCTCGATATAAATGGTCTGACAAGCGGAGCGGTTAATACTGATGCGGTTTTTTTGACACATTATCATGGAGACCATATAGGTGAGATACCGTTTGTTGATGACAGTATTCCCATATACATGGAAAAGACGGCAAGGAGAATCCTTGAAATACAGCAGGATCATATGAAGATTGTCGGCAAGCCGGTGTGGGCGAATAAGGTTAATGAGATTACCGTAGGAGGTCCTATACAGGTTAAGGATCTTAGAATTACTCCTATTGCATCTGATCATTCTGCAGCCAATTCAGTTATGTATCTGATAGAAGGGCATGATAAGCGGATCTTATTGACCGGCGACTACCGCTTACATGGTCACTATCGTGATAAGCTGGTTGAAAATCTAAAAGGACTAGGCGGTATCGATCTTATGATAACTGAAGGTACCACGATTACGAGAGAATCAGCGGTTACATATGATGAAAAGTGGGTAGAGGAGCAATTTAGAAAGTCATTTGAGAAATACAAATATGTATTTCTGTTTACTTCTTCATCCGCCCTTGATAGAATAGCTGCTTTTTCCAGGTGTGTTCCGAAGGGAAGATATATGCTTACAGACAAGTATCAGCATGATTTAATGCAAGTTTATGATGCTGAACGTGATGAGAAACTGAAATCCAACAAGGTGTTGTATATTGGCGATCATGTGATGAAGAAGGCGGAAAAAGCCGGGTTTGGGATGGCGATAAGGGCGAATAGTATTTTTTTGCCTATACTGAATTATTATTACGAAAGATATCCAAAGGATACGTTCATGATATACTCTATGTGGAGTGGGTACCGTGAGTTTCCATCTGTAAAACAACTGCTGGATATCTGCGAAGGAAAAGAGAGAACGATACACGTTTCAGGTCATGTAACCAAGGAGGATTTGGAGCATGTGATTGATATCGTGATGCCTCAAAAACTAATCATTCACCATACTTCTGCGAAGGACGAAGATAAAAATCTCATTTTATATAAGGGTACAACGTTGTTGCGAATATCAGATGGAGAATCTGTTGATCTATAAAAGAAAGAAGAAATGGAGTGACATTGATGGGGAATAATACGGGTCTATTTAAAGACAAGTTTTGTACGTATTCATCTAAGGATGGAGAAGAAGACCGTATCGTTGAAGATTTTCAGGGATTAAATGATGCAATTAGTGGTGATTTGGATCATCGATTAAGTGTGCTTTTATGCGGACGGAAACCCGAAGATTTGATCAAGGACAAAAATGGAGAGAAATCATCATCAGAGCGTGGAGAACATGAGAACACAATCTGTTCTGGTGTAAAAAAAGAAACCGAACATCCTATTTGCAAATGTATGTTTTATTATGATCGGCAGAAACATGCAGGGATAACGTGTTCGCCATGTTTTATTGAGCAACCATGGACTAATATCAGTGATAAGTATGAGGTCGTGGATTACGAATTTT
>DEEW01000088.1:10133-10791 GCA_002350465.1 Lachnospiraceae bacterium UBA2868 | reverse complement strand
TAGAATCAATTAAGAATGTTGATTTGGTTCTTAAAGACAGGATAACTGGAGACTACTATGCTGTTGAAGTCAAGCAAAAGAATAGTCATGAAACAATCTCAAGAATGATGGCAGAGACTCTTACGTATACAGCTGTTCTCGAATATGCTGGTTGCTTTGGTATGAAAGATAATAAGATTCTATTACCGGCGATTGCTTTTTTTGAGGACTCTATCCAATTTAGAAAGTATAAAGAATACAAAGAAAGCGCAAATATGGAGTTTGGTAAGATGCTCAAAGTAATAAAAGTATTCAAGATAGTAATCATAAAGAATGAGAAGGGTCTTTGCATGTTTAGGTTTGAACCAGAGAACTAAATGAATGTAGTATGATAAATAGTGTTTTTGGCTGGAGGTAGTAACGATTATGGAAGAGAGAACAACTCGAATACTTTACGGAATTAATGAGGAAACTGCAAAGTATTATCATTCTATTCTTAAAGGTGAACAGGGAGAAGCAGGAATTTCATGCCTAAAGGGATTGGGGCTAACAGAAGAGACCATAGATCGCTTTAGACTGGGATACGCCGGAAAGGATTCCAAAGGTCTTGTTAACTATCTGAAAGATAAGAGATACCTTGAAGATCAGATAATAGAAGCGGGTTTAGCGGAAGTTTCTG
>DEEW01000088.1:8528-10122 GCA_002350465.1 Lachnospiraceae bacterium UBA2868 | reverse complement strand
TCATAATCCCAATAATTGATGATGAATACAGAGTTATAGGGTTTTCAGGCAGAAGCGTTAATGGTGATAATCCGATTTACCTCAATACTTGCGAGACTCCGGTTTTTGATAAGAAGGAGAGCTTGTTTGGACTGGATCATGTAAAGGATTCTGCAGCACAGTATATTATACTCTGTGAAGGATACATGGATGTTATGGCGATGCACCAAGCGGGATTTGATATGGCAGTTGCATCTTTAGGGATTGGCTTTACGCCGGAACATGCAAAGAGAGTAAAGAAATACGCTCATAATGTGATCATTTGCTATGACTGTGATGAAGCAGGAAGAAATGCCGCTTCCAATGTGTCAAGTATTCTTAATGAAGTGGGAATAACCGTGAAGCAAATAGATTTGTCCCCGCATAGGGATCCAAGTGAATTTATTTCAAAAGAAGGCGGAACAGTCTTTGGAGAATTATTAAGATCAGTTTTGGAATGATTTATAAGAAGTGAGGCGATGTGCTAAAAAAGGCACATCGCCTTTTTTATTATGTTATCGGAACTATTAGATCGAAAGCATTATACAAAGCCGATAGGGAGGACAAGGATGTTTCAAGCAGATTCTTATACAGAAAAAGCATATAAATGGTTAAAACACATATGCGATACAAGGATCTATGACAAATACAAGGATAATACCGCAATTGCATATTCTCAAATGGAAAAGGAATTATCTTATATCAGGAAACAAGGGTCAGCACCGCTGTTTAAAGTTGTTTTTGAAGCGTTGACCGGTGTGAGAGCAAAACCTAAGGATTTTTGCCCTATGGGTGCTCTGGCCTCGTCGCTGATATCGTATTTACTCGATTTTTCAAACATTGATCCACTCGAATCGGTCCCCAAACTGTATCCGGTGTTTTGTTATGGAATGTTGGGTGAAAAAAAACCGGATATTGAACTATGCGTATCAACCAGGATATATCGCGGGTTGGTCAGGTATTTCAACGATTACAGTGCAGAAGTACTAATCTTATATAGACATTTTGAAAACGGAAAAATACTAGGTATACGAATTATTGATCCACAGGTTAAGGATGAGATAGACGATTACGATCTGAGATTCAGTTTCCATCCGATAGAAAGCAAAAAGAAACTTAGAAAGGAACTGTATAAGGGTGATGCGTTTGAAATCATTCGACCAAGATCATATGAAGATCGCGTTAGGTGTAAAGGGTTAATGCACAACGCAAAGTGGACGTGGGAAGAGAACGCTAAATCATTATTCACGAGGGGGAAAGTTCCGTTAAACATGCTTATATCTCATAGGGAAGACGTATACGAATACATGATGGATCATGGGATAGGAAAAAACTATTCGTACATAATAGCAGAGTATGTGGGAAAAGGAAGACCACTAAAAAAAGGGTGGGAGCCTGAGATGCTTGCAGCTATGCAAAAAGCAAAGATCCCGTTATGGTATATGGAATCGTGCACGAAGATAAAATATCTTTTTCCGAGAGCTCATGACATGGTATTTCTAAAGAATTTTGGCAAGTAAAAGTAATCGCCTTGAAAAGTATAGAGGTGTGTTTTGATAAATGTCGGTTGATGATT
>DEEW01000088.1:6981-8510 GCA_002350465.1 Lachnospiraceae bacterium UBA2868 | reverse complement strand
AAAAAGAGGCGATGTGCTAAAAAACGCACATCGCTTTTTCTATTATGTAATTGAAAAGGCACATTGACTGGATGAAAGAGAGGCAACAATATGAAGGATTATTTTGAAAAGATCGTTGGATATGAAGATATAAAAAAGGAACTCAGGATAATAAGTGATATGTTGAACAATCCGGAAATCTATCAGCAGCTTGGTGCCAAATTAAACGACGGATTGATCCTGAGCGGCAGGCCGGGAACGGGAAAGACGACTATGGCTAACTGTTTGATACAATCTACGGGCAGAAAAGCATTTGTATGCAGAAAAAAAGCCTCCGACGGAAAGTTCATCAAGACGATATTGGAAACATTTGAAGAAGCAAAACAACATGCACCGTCTATTGTATTGTTAGATGATCTGGATAAGTTTTCAGATCAAAATGAAGACTGTGATGCAGAGGAGTTTGTGGCGGTTCAGTCATGTATTGATGAAATCAGAGGATCAGACGTGTTCGTAATTGCAACAGTCAACAATATAAGAAAAATTCCTGATTCACTTTTAAGGGCAGGTCGATTAGGTAAAAGGTTAAAGGTACGTTTGCCCCAAAAGGATGAAGCGACAGAGATTATTAAGCATTACATTACAAAATCGAGCATGTTTGAAGAACTTGATGAGGAATCCATTGCGAGAATGCTGGCAGATGAATCATGTGCAACGTTAGAGAGTGTTATCAATAATGCTGCTATAAAAGCATCATATAACCGTCAAAAGAAAGTGACGATGCAAAATATCATTGATTCTTGCTTGGACTTGATCTTTGATGCGCCGGAAAGTAGTGATCCACTTCCTGAGGATATTTTGAGAAAAATAGCATATCATGAGGCAGGTCATGCTCTTGTATCGGAGCTTTTGGATCCAGGGAGTGTAAGTATAATGTCGATAAGAAAAACAGATGATGGTGATTATGGTTTTGTAAGGTATTACAGATCGGAAGAAAAGAATGACCATAGCCCGGAATATAACGAGGCTATTATCAAAGCATCTCTTGCGGGTAAAGCTGCTACAGAATTGGTTTTTGGGGAAGCCGATATGGGTGCCAACGCTGACCTTCATAATGCTTTCCATAGAGCTAAGTGCCTGGTTGATAATGAGTGTATGTTTGGCTTTCAGAATTGGATAGAAGATAAACATGATGCATATGCAGCGGAGAATAGAAATAGGGCGATCACCATGGTTATGGAAAGGAATTACCTCGAGGCAAAGAAACTGCTAGTAGAACACAGGAGTCTACTCGAGAGAATGGCAAAGGAACTTCTTGAGAAGAACACCCTTGTGTTGACCGATATTCAAAGAATCATGGAAGAATATCATTCTGAAGCGGCATAGGAGATGAGATATGACAGATCCCAAATCACTCATTAAGCTCATAGTATTGTATATGGCCGCCGTAGAATATGTTAAAACGATCAAATGATCAGATAAGTGTGTAGAGGACGACATTATGGGTAAAACAATTTCTGTGGCACTTCAAAAGGGCGGCGTGGGAAAAA
>DEEW01000088.1:4970-6902 GCA_002350465.1 Lachnospiraceae bacterium UBA2868 | reverse complement strand
CGTTGGCGGAAAAAGGAAAGGGGGTTCTTGTGATTGACATTGATCCTCAAGGTAATACAACAAGCGGATTTGGGTTGGACAAGGAAGATGCTGAAAACACGATATATTCCCTGCTTTTGGGCGAATCGTCTATACAACAATGTATTAGAAAGGTCGAACCGGAGAAAGTCGATCTTATACCTTCAAACAAAGAACTCTCAGCGATCGTAATCGAAATGATAGGTTTTGAGGACAAGGAGTTACGACTTAGAAGGGCAATAGATGAAATCAGAGCACAATATGATTATATTTTTATCGATTGTCCTCCATCGCTAAGCCTTTTGACAATTAATGCTTTTGTTGCATCTGATTCAGTTCTTATTCCGATACAGTGTGAGTATTATGCTTTAGAGGGAGTGGGATACTTAATCCATTCATTGAATTTGATAAGGGAGCGAATGAATCCAATCCTGAATATCGAGGGGGTTGTTATTACGATGTATGATCCGCGGAACAATCTATCTCATGAAGTCGTTTCAAATGTAAAGGACTATTTCCCCGACAAGACATACAATTCGATGATTCCAAGAAATATCAGACTAGCTGAAGCACCGAGCCATGGGATGAGCATCCTTCAATATGACTCAAATGCACCAGGTGCTGAGGCCTATAGAAGATTGGCTGAAGAGATAATAAAAAAGAATAGGTGACTAAACAATCGCACACCGTATTATGACAAGGGTAATGATATGGACAGTAATCTCGCCTATATGTATCTCATGATGGAAAAGGCTGAAGGCAACTTTGAACTTACACGCCGGGCATTGGAAGAATATGGTTCCAAAGTGCTGTTGAATCCGGGTGTAGATACATGGTTTGACCGTATCAATGCATATGGAAAGAAAAAGGGCATAGAGACTGAACACTATATCGTTTCATCGGGACTACGTGAGATGATCGAAGGAACGGAGATTGCAAAGAACGGCGTGTTCAAGAGGATCTATGCCAGCTCATTTCTGTATGATAATAGCGGGAAGGCAGTATGGCCGGCGCAGACTGTAAATTATACAAACAAGACACAGTTCCTGTTCAGAATCTCAAAAGGATGTCTGGATGTGAATGATAAGCAGGTCAATGATAAATTTGCTGCGGATGAATACCATGTTCCGTTCAGAAATATCGTATATATCGGCGATTCAGAAACCGATATCCCGTGTATGAAACTTGTCAACAGTTATGGTGGTCATTCCATAGGAGTTTTCGATGGAACATCGGATGGCAGGGTAAAACAGATGATGAGGGATGACAGGATCCGGTATTATGCAAAGGCAGACTACTCAGAAGGGCAGGAGCTTGAGGGCATCCTGAAGCTCATAATCGATAAAACCGCGGCATATGAGATGCTTGAAGAGCGGCATATTCTTAATGTCAAAGACATCGTTGGAAATTCCGATTTTAAATAATATGTGCGCGGGGTGTTTTATTGTTGTAATACGATGCGCTTATGATAGAATAAAGCTGCTCAAGCTGTTTTTATTCACAGTAAAAAAGATAGTACTGCCTGATAACAGAGACAAAGCGGTGATAAGGAAATGTGTCAGATCGCTTTTGTGCACCCCGATGGAGAATATGAAGTAATTCTAAATCAGGTTTTCTGATTCGTGTGTTTATGATACTATAAACTTAGAAACAACATGAAAGGATTTGATAGATTTATTCATGAGTGATATCGAAAACGCTTTAGATCTTGGATATGACAAGAAACTTGATGCACAGGCTAAGAAGATAATAGCGAATAGGAAGTTTCTGGCAAGAATACTCAAGGAGTATGTTCCGGAATTCCGTGATGTTCCCTATGAGGACATATGCAACAAGTATATAGAACCGAGTATTTATGTCGGGGAAGCTGCTGTTGAACGCGATCTCACCAACCCGTCTATAGATAAAGCGGAC
>DEEW01000088.1:4389-4843 GCA_002350465.1 Lachnospiraceae bacterium UBA2868 | reverse complement strand
TTATCTCAGGCTGATTATAATCCTGGATATCCGCTTGAGATAAGGGCACTGTATTATGCTTCAAGACGATTTGCCTCCCAATTGCGGCACATAACTAAGAAAACTAATTACGGAAGTCTTGAGAAGGTATACAGCATTTGGCTGGTCATGGGAGATACGGTTCCCAAGAAAGCCGCCGGTACAGTGTCATATTATCATATGACCAAGGAAGACCTAGTTGGAGATTTTGAGCAGGAAGCCGATATATATGATAAAATAAGTACTATAATGATAAGGTTTGATGAGGATAGTGATATAGAAGATCCCTACCTGAAATCATTACAGACGATTTTCAAGAAAGAGACAACCAAGCAGGAAAAGATAGACGCATTTGAAGAACAGGGAATAGAGATAGATGATCAACTCGAAAGCGGGGTGAGCGATATGTGTAATTATGGAAGTTATGTAGCGAGTT
>DEEW01000088.1:3103-4343 GCA_002350465.1 Lachnospiraceae bacterium UBA2868 | reverse complement strand
AATGGAACAATATCAATTCTTCGAGGTATGAACATTCCGGATAGTGAAATAGCGAAAAAAATTAAAGACGAATACAAACTTACAGATGAAGAGGTAGATGAATACCTCTGCGTTATGGCATAGAATTGAGTTTTATTGGTTAAGATTTTGGTTAAGAAACCTTAACCGGGGATGCCCGAACCTCCTTTCTTTACAGCATTTGCGAGGTTTTCGGCGTCAACTTCGAATCTTGTCACTCCGACGTTGTGTTTACGGGAGTTTCGGGAAACCGAAGCTCCCGTTACTATGTCCCTATTCTAACTCTATTCTAACTTTTCGCTTTTATTTCATTCTTAATCCCTGTTAGAACATGTATTCATTGCAAGCTAATTTTTAACTACTATTTCTCCTCCCATATTTTTCGTACAGGCAATAGATTGGCCATGTTTTCGGAAATATCTTTTTTTGCTTCTTTAGTGTTGATATAGAAACTCCGAGCCTCACTGTTAAAGAACGATTCATCTATGCAAAGATTTATACAAAAAATAGCAATTTTTGATAATAGATTTTAGGTCTGAAAAAGGGCGATTTGCGTTCGTAACATATTACGAACGCTTTTTAGGTGTTTTTTTGACTCTTTTTGTTCACAGAAAAAACACGGAATTATGAAATTTGCGTCACAAATTGGGACTAACTTTCAGTACAGGCGTTGCGGAGGAGGTGCTTGACCAATATCGCAAACGATCCTTACATTTTTTTTAAGGAGGCGTGACAGATCATGGGAAGGACAGCAGGATTTGTGACAGGAAAGAAAAAGAGGTTTGCTTGCGGACTGTTGGCGGCCGGAGTGCTGGCGGCGATTACGGTGCTTATGCCGGCTGCGGTTTTTGCGGACGAAGCAGATACGAACAGCCAGACAGAGGCGGTAAGTCAGGCAGGTGGGGTGGTCTTTAGCACAGACTACCCCGGGGTTACGGTAAAGCCAGGCGGAGCCTCAACATTTCCGCTCTATATAACAAATACCGGTTCGAAGGAGACCACGGTTGCGCTTGAAGCGGAAGATCTCCCGGAGGGCTGGGAGGGAGCATTCAAGAACACCTCAAATGAAGTGTCCATGGTTCATGTAGGTGCTCATCAGAAAAAAGAGGATTCCCCGTCGCTTTCCTATTCGCTGACCGTTCCGGAGGATGCGAAGGAGGATACCTACACGATCACCTTGAACGCGAAGGGCGGCAGCGTGAACGAGGAATTAAAGCTTTCC
>DEEW01000088.1:2248-3090 GCA_002350465.1 Lachnospiraceae bacterium UBA2868 | reverse complement strand
TCAAGGTTGATGCGGAAGAGAAAAAGCTCGGTGTTGATACCTTCACCACGGATTACGCTCAGCAGGAGGGTCCGGCCGGAACAAAATTCAGTTATACCGCGAAGCTTACCAACAACAGCGGAGAGAATCAGACCTATTCAATGTCTGTTCAGGGAGCGCCGGAGGGCTGGAACGTAACCTTTACTCCTTCGGATGCCGGCAGCGCAACATCTTCAGTTCCGGTAGAAGCCGGCGCAACTTCTTCGATCGCTGTGGCAGTCACACCCGCGCAGAATGTAATGGCAGGTGAGTATCCTCTCACGTTCATGGTGGACTGTGCAGGAGAGACACTCGAGCTCCCGGTTACCGTTAAGATCACCGGTACCTACGGCCTTACGGCGACTACGCCCAATGGCAATCTTTCCACCAGTACCTATGCGGGTGAGTCGAAGGATGTGGTTCTTTCCATACAGAATACGGGCAATATCGACCTCAGCAATATAAGCCTTAAGGCACAGGCTTCCACCGACTGGAAGGTCACATTTGACGAGGACACCATCAGTGATATTCCCGCCGGACAGAGCAAAGAAGTGACCGCCCATATTACTCCTGCGAAGGATGCGATCCTCGGGGACTACGCGGTTCTTGTCACTGCGTCAAATGAAGTGGTCAAATCCGAATGCGACTTGAGAGTTGCCGTACAGAATCATACGGGCTGGGGAATTGTGGCGGTTGTGATCATCGCGGCCCTGGTTGCCGGATTGGTTTACATAATTCGAAAGTTTGGAAGAAGATAAACAGTGAGGCAGGCTATGACAGATACACCGATTATCCGCATCATGGATCTGACAAAGGCTTATGGC
>DEEW01000088.1:379-2194 GCA_002350465.1 Lachnospiraceae bacterium UBA2868 | reverse complement strand
CTGCTCGGACCGAACGGTGCGGGAAAAACAACAACAATATTAATGCTCCTGGGCTTGACCGAACCTACTCATGGAATGGCATTGATCGACGGGCATGACTGCACAAGGCAGTCCATGCTGGTAAAGCGGATCACCGGATATATGCCGGACAACATCGGGTTTTACAGCGATATGACAGGACGTGAGAACCTTCGTTTCATGGCGAGGCTTAACGGTATTCCGGAGCATGAGATCAACCCGCTGATCGACGGTTTGCTGGAAAAGGTGGGAATGACCCACGCTGCGGATCAGAAGACGGAGACCTATTCAAAGGGTATGCGCCAGCGTCTCGGGATCGCGGACGTCCTTATTAAGGATCCGGAGGTCATCATAATGGATGAACCCACAACGGGCCTTGATCCGGAAGGTATGCGGGAGTTTTTAAGCCTTATAAAGCAGCTGAGCGTTGAGGATAAGAAGACGATCCTGGTATCCAGCCATCAGCTCTACCAGATCCAGCAGATCTGTGACAGGGTCGGTATTTTCGTGGACGGAAACCTGATCGCCTGCGGAGGTATCGATGAGCTCGGAAGCCAGATCGAGACGGAAGGGCACTACACTCTGGAGATTGAGACCGAGCCCTGCGACAGCAGATTTCTGGGATTTATTGAGGGACTTAAGGGAATGACCGGGATAACAAAGAACGGCAATACCTTTGTAATCAATTCCTCGGAGGATCTTCGGGAGGAAATCACAAAGTACCTTATAACGAATGAATATAAGCTCTTGCATCTGCATCAGAAGGGCGGGGATCTCGATGAGATCTACCGTGTCTATTTTGAAGAAGCTGAAAAAGAAGGAGATGATAGTGATGGTAAAGACGGCAGCAGGAAACGCCTTTTCGGCCGCAGAGGGGCATAACAATAAGAGTATCCGTTATCACAGCCTTACGGCTCTCTACCAGAAGGAAATGGCAGATCACGTAACGGGAAAAAGGTTCATCATTATCCTGATCCTGGTGATCGCTATGACGATCGCAAGCGTTTACGGCGCGGTTACGGGCATAGGCAGCGCGCTTAAAGACGCGGCAGCGGATCCGAAGGCTTCGTTTGATGCAAGCTTCATGTTCTTAAAGCTGTTTTCCACAGGCGGAAGTTCAATACCCTCGTATATGTCGCTGATCGCCCTGATCGGGCCGTTCATCGGGCTTATCCTGGGCTTTGACTCGATCAACGCGGAAAAAAATAGCGGCACCTTAAACCGCCTTGTGTCACAGCCCATCTACAGAGATTCCATCATTATCGGCAAGTTCCTGGCCTCAAGTACGCTTATCACTGTCATGATCTTCAGCACAGGAATCGCGGTAGGCTGCGCAGGCTTTCTCTGCTCCGGGATAAGACCCACGGGTGAGGAGCTTGTGAGGCTCCTGATCTATTTGATCTTTACTGACATTTACGTCTGTTTCTGGCTGGCAATGGCCATGCTGTTTTCGGTCTTTACCAGACACGCAACGACCTCGGCTCTTTCTTCGATCGCCTTGTGGCTCTTTTTCGCGATTTTCATGAGCCTTTTAGCCGGAATTATGGCGAATGCGGCCTATCCTGTCAATACAGAGTATGAGCAGGCGGTCAACGGCCTTAAAAACTATGACCTTAATCTTAACTTAAACCGTCTTTCTCCGTATTATCTTTATTCCGAGGCCGGTTCCGTGCTTATGAACCCCGCGACCAGGGCGATCAACGCCGTGTCCTACGCCCAGCTGGTAGGGGCACTGCGCGGTTACCTGCCGCTGGGTCAGAGCCTACTGCTGATCTGGCCTCATCTGGTAGGACTGCT
>DEEW01000088.1:0-322 GCA_002350465.1 Lachnospiraceae bacterium UBA2868 | reverse complement strand
TTTATGCGCCAGGAGATAAGAGGGAACTGAGTTCCCCTTGCTTCGGCTTATGCTGGTCGTGATATCAGGGCTGTCGTTTTATGGCGCTAACCCATGCAATTCCATCTGCTTCGCTTATAATAAAAATGAATAGCGAATATAAAATGTGATAAAATGATAAAGAAACGGAGGTGATCGATACGATGGCAACCGTAACAGTTTATGAAGATACAGTATGAGGGGTAAGTCTTTTACTAAGCCTCACTGATTGAGGGTTTACATCGCTTATTATGTATTGATTATTATAGTTTTACCATTATAGATATGGTAAAATATATACGGA
>DEEW01000185.1:2160-4400 GCA_002350465.1 Lachnospiraceae bacterium UBA2868 | reverse complement strand
ATCAGATACTATGAAGATCAGGGACTTGTGACTCCACCGAGAACGGATAACGGCTACCGTGAATACAGTGATGAAGAAGTGCAGCTGTTCCAGAAGATCATAGTACTGCGTAAGCTGGGACTGGGTATTCCGGAGATAAGAAATCTGATAGATGGTAAAGCTGAGCTGCATGATGTCCTGGAATACAATATGGAGAGACTGCGCACACGTCAGGATGAGATAGCTTCTATGATGGAACTGTGCGGAAAAATAGAAGCAGAGGCCACTGATTTCGCGAGCATCGATTCACCGAAATATCTGAAACATATATATGAGAATGAACAGAAAGGCGCGCACTTCGCTGAAACAAAAGAAATAAGTGTGAGGCAGCTCAACCTGGCTATCACTCTTCTCGGGATGCTTGCGGGAGCACCCGTGATACAGAACAAACAGTTCTCGGAGCATTCGAACGATAAACCGCTGCCAGCCGACATAAGAGCAAACAAGAAAGAGGGCGACGAGTACGCCACCATAGGCACTGTACTCAAGAAGGGCGGAAAGCTCAAGGTTGTCTTCATTGCTGTAATGCTGATTTATCTGGCACTTGGCATCTGGAACGGCTATACGGTATGGGGAGGACTAGGGTCAGGCATAAAATATGTCGTCGACTTCAACAGTTCTGGTATAAAAATGATCGAGCCGGATGACAAAGTGCTGGCTCAGATTGCGGAAGTTGATCCGGAAGTCAATGATGCAGGCAAAATGTCAGGGCTGTTCAAGTTCCACACGAAGAAGGGCCTGACCGTGACACTCAAAGGACCGGGACAAGAAGAGTGGATCGAAATTGACAGTAAGGAAATAAATGCAAAAGACGGATATTTGTTTATCACGGGCGATCCTTCGTCGGAACTATATGTGCATGTTGTCTCTGCCGGCAAAAGCATAAAATACAGTGCGGAAATAGGCGACAGCACACACAAAGAAGGAACGGCACCGGTGGTAAACAGTTATCAGGAGCCTCTGAATAAAGAGTGTGCTATAGTTCTGTTTTACAGAGCAGACAATCCCTGGATGGGATTTGGTGACTACGACCTGTTCAATAAAGTGCTTGATAATGCACCGCCGGATGGCTGCTATGCTGTCACTGTTCAGGATGTGAAATAAGGAAAAGGGATAATCGGCATACTATTGCTACGATGTTAATACTGGACAAATCTGTGAGGTAGACAAAGAGACTTATGATTATCTTAATGAAAAAACAGATACTGCTTCCTTGCGAGAAGGTATGTGAAACTGCGGAGGCGTGCAGAATTGGAAGCCTGGATGAAGGTTTTGATGTAGATAAGATAACAAACTTATAGGTATTACAAAATGGAAGAATTGAAGTATAGGGACTTGTTTTTAACCATCGTATTAAAGGATCTGAGGGAAAATCGGCGGGAGCTTGCTTCTCTGATTATTTCTGAAACGATTCTGATATCATTGTTTACTGCTGGTGCGGTTGGGTTTCAGATATTCGCAAGTCAGAATACTGATGAATATTTCATGCGTGAAGATGGTATAAGCAGGATGTTTGTTTCGGGTTTCTCTCTTATGCTCTTATGCGGCGTGGTTTTGTTGATTGCTACGCTTATTCCTTATCTCGGGAAGAGAGTACCGAAATACATTCTGTTCAAAAGAATGGGAGCCTCTGTTAAGGATCGCAGACGCATGGTAATTATCGAAGGCGGAGTGACATACCTGTGCTCGATAATACCTGGGCTGCTGCTCGGAATTCTGTTTTCATCAATCTTAAGACGATTATTAATCTCATACCTGAACATTGACTTTGAACTTGGCAAGATATCCCTTTTTACGTATCCGATAATATGCATTGTGGCGTTGCTTGCCTATGTGTTGAGTTTCCTGCTTACAGGTGAACTTGAGTCCGACTTCAGAGTGATCACAAGCATGCATGAATCAGCCCGTATAGAGAAATTGAGCAGCAGGCTTCCTGTTCTGCAGATTGGGTCCGGCCTGGTAATGTGTGTGGCAGCATATGCTGCATATACCCGGATTGCATATCATGAGGCACTTTATCTGGCAACTCTTTTCTACATAGGACTATATCTTATAGGGAGAAATGCGGCGTCTATGCTTATGACATACACGCGTAAAAATAACCCTGAAAAATATCATAGAAATCTTTTGATTAACGATCAGTTCTATAACAGATTCAGGACAACGACGAGGTATATTCTGGCATTTTCCCTGATTAGTTT
>DEEW01000185.1:957-2126 GCA_002350465.1 Lachnospiraceae bacterium UBA2868 | reverse complement strand
TCTCGCATGCTTTAGTTCTGGATTTCAAATTATAGGGATAGTCAATGCACAGCAGCCAGACGAACTATTCCCTTACGATATCATGTGCCTTGCGGATGAGAATGATACAAAATACTTTGACGGACTGAAGAAGGACAGCGATATTGAGATACATGAATACCCAATGGTGCGGGTCACTAATCTGGATAAGACGGAACGTTTTGAAAGGATAAGCGAAATAACGATCCAGGGGCAGCAGATCGGCATTTCCGAATCGACCTATCATGAACTGAAGAAGGCAATCGATCCGTCATATGTATCCAAGGATCTCGGTCTTAAAGATGATGGTAGCAATGTCTGTGTGGTCCATCAGCAGGATCGCTCAATCAAGGCGCAGCCTGTTGACTGGCGCTATAACAAGTCAAAACCTGATCTCCATATCGGAGTGCCGTGTATACGTGTCCTCGATGAATACCATGGTACCTACTGCGAGAAGGATATTGCCGGAGAGGAAATCGCGAGCATAATAGGCTGTTACAGCACGCCTAAGTGTGAGAATATCATTGTTTTCTCTGATAGATATTTTGAGAAAGCACAGGATGAATGGATGAATGTAGACGTAGCAACAGGTTATTCAGTTGAGGCCTTTATGGCTTTCATGGGAGATGATGCTGAGCCTCTGCTTGTGCAAGGGCCAACAAAACTTGTGCTGATAAATACAGATGAATTTCATGTGAAAGAACTGGATAAAGAGCTTGATACTATGGAAAAAGATCACCAGTATATTGGAAATTATGACTCTTCGGTGCATTTTCACTACTCGTCAGAGAACGCAATTAAGCAGATGGTAGTAGAACGCGCTGCTCGTATTTCTATCAATATTTCTATTATGACAATTTTTCTGTTAGTGGGAATCCTGTTGCTTTATTCCAAGTGCCAGATGGAGCTTAAAGAGAAGAAAGGCAGGGATAAGTTCCTCCGCAGCATGGGCATGCCTGTCAAAGAACGCATTAGAATATTAAAGCGTGAAATAAGTGTCTTTGTTGTATATCCAGCCATTATACTGATCGTTTCAAGCGTTGTATTCGTCGCAGGCACATACAGAGTCAGAATGTACAACAGCGAACTTGCCGCGAGCTGCACCAAAATGTATGCGACCCTGTTTGCCGGCTGGATCATAGTTAATGTTT
>DEEW01000185.1:268-938 GCA_002350465.1 Lachnospiraceae bacterium UBA2868 | reverse complement strand
TCACAATTAGAAAGGAAATCATGTCTAATGGGCAATAAAGAAGAACTTATCAGAGCTGAAGAGCTTTATCGTTCATTTACTGTTAACGATACGAAAATCGAGGTGCTTAATGGCATAAATCTCAGCATCAATAATAACGAGCTGACTGCCATTATGGGCAGATCAGGTTCAGGCAAGACTACACTACTTAAGCTGCTTGGCCTGCTGGACAGACCGACTACAGGCCGTATTATGTATAAGGGCGAGAACAGCAGAAAAATTACAGGCGACAAGCTTGCAGCAATCCATAGGAATAACATCGGATTTGTTTATCAGGACTATTACCTTATGGACAGTCTATCTGTTCTGGAAAACATAATGCTTCCTAAGATACTGAACCACGAAGAAACCAATGACTGCATAAAAAGTGCTATGGATATTTCGGGGAAATTAGAGATATCATCACTGCTTGATAAGAGACCATTCGAGCTTTCTGGTGGGGAGAAGCAGCGTGTCGCAATTTGTCGTGCGCTGATCAATAATCCCGAGCTTATTCTGGCGGATGAACCTACCGGAAATCTTGACTCTGCATCAGCTGAAACAGTAATGAGGTATTTTGAGATGATTCATACATCACTTAATACAGCAGTGGTACTAGTCACACATGATCCTAGTGTAGCGAGTTGCTGTA
>DEEW01000185.1:0-159 GCA_002350465.1 Lachnospiraceae bacterium UBA2868 | reverse complement strand
AACACGATCAGAACTGAAAAATTTATTCTAATGAAGAGAGGTAGACATTATGATTAAACTATTAGAACGAGCTGTAGCTTATAGGTTCAGGTTGTTGAACTTCCTCGGAATATTGATAGGCGTCATAGGATGTACAGGCATTAAGTCGTACACACATAT
>DEEW01000175.1:1803-2687 GCA_002350465.1 Lachnospiraceae bacterium UBA2868 | reverse complement strand
GGATCCTGACCTTCACGTCCTTTTCCATGGAGAGGACAAGATCATTGTACATACGCTTGACCCCGGCATAGCTGTCCCGCTTTCCGCATCTCTCCTCATAGAGAAGATTGAATTGGTGGACCATATAAGGGGCTGTGTCCGTTTCACGCCGTTCATTAAGCAGCTTTCTGACCTCTCTCAGATAGTCCTCTTCATCAAGTCTCGCTTTCTGTTTGTCATAAAGACACTCTGCGCATCGATCTGATATATACATAACTCCTCCTGGATTTAATCGCTGTTTGCTCAACTATTTGTATTTACGGCATGACAGTCAGGAATGCTCTCAGATTTATTTTATCATTCTTGCCGCTGTTTAACATCACACAATACCGCGATCCATACATTCAAGAACGCCTCAGGGTCTTCGGCATTTGCGTCAATTGCCATATGCGATCTTTATGATATCGTCTATTCCGGCTTCTTCGATGGATACATCCTTGAGAGACTTCTTGGCGGACAGGTCAGCGATGATATCCGCGGCAGTGATATCGGATTTGTCAAATCTGTAGCGGGCAACATTGCCTTCGTGGCCGATCATCTCGCACTTATCGTGTGATGGTGCTTCTTCATCATAGTATTCCACAACAAGAGTCTTATATGGAGCTATCCTGTCAGTAATCTCTTTAAGGTTTCCATCCTCCATCATCTTTCCGTGGTTGATGATTATGAGCCTTTCACACAGTTCCTGTATGTCGCCCAGATCGTGTGTTGTAAGTATTACAGTAGTCTTTCGGACCTGGTTTATCTCTTTTATAAACTTTCGGAGCGAATACTTGGCGGAAACATCAAGACCGATCGTCGGCTCATCAAGGAACAGGACCTTGGGAGAATGGAGCATGGATGCT
>DEEW01000175.1:1482-1748 GCA_002350465.1 Lachnospiraceae bacterium UBA2868 | reverse complement strand
CCAAGTATGTCGTTCATGACATCCAGCGTCTTATCATAATCCGTTTGCTCGATACGGTAGATGTGCTTTAACAATTCGAATGTTTCACCAAGTCTGAGATCCCAGTTGAGCTGAGTTCTCTGACCGAACACGACACCTATGTTCCTTACAACTTCCTTCCGATGCTTTGTGATATCCTCGCCGTCTATCAACACACTTCCGCTTGTAGGCGTGAGTATGCCGGACATCATCTTGATGGTCGTACTTTTTCCGGCACCGTTCGGGCC
>DEEW01000175.1:817-1366 GCA_002350465.1 Lachnospiraceae bacterium UBA2868 | reverse complement strand
AGTCCGGCACCTTTGCGTTTTATCAAATAATCCTTGCTTAAGTTCTTAACGTCTATCATTGTCAGTTCCCTGCACTTTCGTACTTTTTAAGCCCTGAATTGAAATATGCACCAGCCAGAAGCATAACAAGCAGGCCGACAGCAAGCGTGATGAATGATGTGGCCATTCCACCGGATAAGCCGTTATCAATCCCAAGAAGGGAAGATACAGGATAAAAGGAAACCCAGCCGATCGGGATCAGGTATGTCAGAATGAACTGCATACTCTCAGGATACATCGATATCGGATACATCGTGGTCCTGTCCATGATCTCCTGTGTATACTGCCCGAAATCAACTGCGCTTCTCGTGTGAAAAGAGGTGCTTCCGAGTAAGATATAGATTCCTCCCCGGATAAGTGTTGCACCGATCAGCATGATTATGACCTGCACGATGAACAGGAAGGATACCTGAACCCCGGACTTCGCACAGCCGTATATGAATACGATCACTCCCGGGATAAGATCGGTTATCCCGAAGATATTGATGTTTGTGAAGAAAAACTGGTACA
>DEEW01000175.1:0-784 GCA_002350465.1 Lachnospiraceae bacterium UBA2868 | reverse complement strand
AACCATCCCTGAACAAAGAAGATCATCGACAGAGCGTGGGATATTACGGATAATCCGTAAAGGAATGCAAGCTGTCCGTAATTCCATCCGTTTATTTCTCCAAAAGACTCTACGACAAATTTAATGATTGCAAATCCTATGATGAACTGGAGCGGGTTGGATATGAACCATCCCACGATATTTGACGGATATTCGATTATCGTCATAAATGCCATCTTTATTACCTGACCGGTCACATCAAGGTAATGGCACAGCGTATCAAATGATTTTCTCATACTCATCCTCCCTGAACCATCACTTTTCTTGTTATTCGGCTCTGCGCATAGAAAAACAGCGCAGATAGGATCACAAGCCATATAAACTGGATACGCATCTGCGATATCATCTTGGTCCGGCTGCCTCTTCCGATGTATATACTTAGCGGAAGCTGGTATATATACACGAACGGGAGTGCGGAAAGCAGCTTTGATACGCCTTCCGGGAAAAACCATATCGGAATGATAGATCCGGACAGGAGCCTTATTAGATGCTTTTTTACCTGGATCAGCGCATTATTGTTTATCGTCGTAAATGCCATCATCCCGAACAGAGCTGCTATCAGCCAGTTGATCAGAAAAGACTCGACGACAGATATAACAAACATCGGGAGATTTCTGATATCTGCCATAACAGGAACTTTTATCATGAGCGATCCGATAAGAAGAATCGGGAGCATGTTCTGGAAAATAAGAGCGATAATATTTCCAATGTCTTCAGCAAGGAACATTCCGAACAGACTTATCGG
>DEEW01000197.1:33839-34057 GCA_002350465.1 Lachnospiraceae bacterium UBA2868 | reverse complement strand
ACAGACTGCTAAAGAGAGTCCGTGATTTTGCCCAGGTCCGTTATGACGGTGTTATTACCGAAACAGTGGCAAGGGAAGCCCTTGATCTTATGGGAGTCGATCCTATGGGGCTTGATTCTGCTGACCGGAATCTCCTTCTTACTATGATACATAAGTTTTCAGGAGGCCCTGTGGGGCTTGATACTATTGCAGCTTCCATCGGAGAGGATTCCGGAACA
>DEEW01000197.1:33337-33600 GCA_002350465.1 Lachnospiraceae bacterium UBA2868 | reverse complement strand
GAGAGCGAAGAATACCTGCAGAAAGTTGCATCGTACATAAATAACAAGATCGCCGAATACAATAATGTTGACTCTTTCAGAAGACAGCCGGCAGATATGCAGAATGTATTACTGCTCCTTAACATTGCGGATGATTATTTCAAGATAAAAAAAGAGATCGATTCTCTTCAGGATGAGATAGATGCCAAGGATCGTGAACTATATGATCTTAAGCATGAGCTTATAGCTTCTCAGATTAAACTTGAGAGCAGAGAAAAACAGAT
>DEEW01000197.1:32863-33110 GCA_002350465.1 Lachnospiraceae bacterium UBA2868 | reverse complement strand
AGATATATCTCACCGTTAATACACTTATGAAGGACGGTGAGATCGGTGAATTGGGTGATTTTTTGTACGAACCGTACAGATCCGGTCTTGACGGGGTAATAGTACAGGATATCGGTGCTATGTCCATTATTCATGAATCGTACCCGGATCTGCCCATTCATGTCAGTACTCAGGCAGCCATAACCGAAAGTGCGGGAGCGGAGTATTTAAAATCATTGGGTGTTACAAGAGTTGTTCCCGCCAGAGA
>DEEW01000197.1:28488-32685 GCA_002350465.1 Lachnospiraceae bacterium UBA2868 | reverse complement strand
GTATGAGGGCAAATATCCCCTAAGTCTTAAGGATATGTGCACCATTGATATTCTTCCCGAGCTTATCAGAGCGGGTATATCCTCTTTTAAGATTGAGGGGAGGATGAAAAGCAGCGAGTATGTTTACTCAGTGACGAGTATTTATAGAAAATATATTGATATTTATTATGACTCGTCAGATTACGCTGTAAGTGATGATGACCGCAAAAGGCTGATATCTGCCTATACAAGGAGCGGTAACTGTGACGGGTACTATTTCAGACATAACGGACGGGAAATGGTAACTCTAAAGTCTCCCTCCTATAGTACCGAAACCGATAATAGTCTGCCGGATGTTAAAAGCCTGCTCCCCGATGTGGATATTAACGTTAAATGTACTATCAGGTGCGGGGAAAATGCGGTAATAACCATATCCGACGGTATTAACGAGGCAACGACGGTTACCGGTGTTATCGCCGATAAGGCACTGACAAGAGCCCTTACAAGAGATGAGATAACATCATCACTTAGAAAGTGTAAAGGCACGGGATTTTGTGTTAAGGATTGTACTGTGGAATGCGATGAAGACGTTTTTATTCCAAAAAGCAGATTAAACGAGATCAGAAGGCAGGGGATTGAAGAATTCAAAAGATCTGCCACAGCGCCTTATAAACGTGAGATTACAGGTGGTAATGTAAGGGTCGGAAGCAAAAATCACTGCTTAAGCATTCCGGAATCCGACAGGGTAAAAGTCATCGCAGCCATTTTGAACAGGAAGCAGCTAAAGGCCGTATTATCAAGTGAATGCGACGGCGTTGCGATACCAATGGGGGTTTTTCGTGAGTGCAAGGAAGNNCCCGATAAGGAATTATATATAGAATTGCCTTACATAATAAGGGAAGAGGGGCGCGAAAACAGCAGAGTAAATATAGAGAGATTTGTTAAGTATGCATTGGCAAACTTCCCTGTTGCCGGCCTTTACGCATCAAACTTAGAGACTGTCAGGATTCTGTCGGGACTTGATAATAAGCCTTTGATTGTTGCCGATGTTTTTTTATATGCTTATAATAATGAGGCATATGATTTTTACAAAGAAAACGGAGTAGACAAGACCACGGTTCCCATTGAATTAAACGGAAGAGAGCTAATCAAAAGGGGAATAAAGGGAGAGGAGCTTATCGTTTACGGCCGCTCCCCTGTGATGGTAAGTGCCAACTGTACGTACAAAACTCTATATGGCTGTGATTCTCGCACAGGAGAAGGTATGTACCTTACCGACAGAAAAAATGAAAAGCTGTTTGTAAACCGTATATGCAAAGAGTGTACGAATGTGATCTATAACAGTGTGGTGACGTGTATTACCGATGAAGAGGCGCTGTTTGATGAGATACGTCCGTCATCCGTAAGGTTTTGCTTTACCGACGAAGATGGGGATGAGATTAAACGTATACTTGACAGATATTACAGCCTTCGAAACGAGAACGGATCTACAAGGGAACAGCTGATTGACAAATACACAAGAGGACACATAAAAAGAGGAGTCGAATAAGGGTGGACAGGATAGTAATAGAAATATGCAGATATCTGATAATCATCTGTATGTCTGTTTATACTATACAATGCTTTGCAGTTTTCAGGTTTTCAAATGAGTATGACCGCAAAGGTATATATCTGCGCCAGAACTTCTTTATGGTTGTGATACATTTCATGTCCTTTCTATCTCTGTACGCAATGGACGGAGACATAAAGTACTTCAAAGCATATCTTATCCAGCAGATAGGAATACTTGTTATACTTGTCGGCTATAAAATCGTGTATCCCCGGGCAAACAGCCTTATCATAAACAATATGTGTATGCTCTTAACAATAGGGCTCATTATTCTTACCAGAATATCCTATAACAAGGCTATGAGGCAATTCTATATAATCATGGGAGCAGCAGCGGTAACGTTTGTTGTGCCCTTTATAATCAGCAGGATCCGTTTCTTTGAAAAATTCAAATGGATATATGTTGCCGTAGGACTTGGATCCCTGGTTGCCGTACTGATGTTTTCCGCCGTTGTAAACGGTTCCAAGCTTAATATCAATATAGCAAGCTATACTTTCCAGCCTTCGGAATATGTTAAGATCATCTTTGTATTTGCAATAGCTTCGATACTTGCAAGAAATCATCAGCTCAAGGATGTCATAATAAGTGCTGTGGTAGCGGGAGTACATGTTATGATCCTTGTTCTGTCGAAAGATCTGGGCAGTGCCATCATATTTTTCGTTGTGTATATTTCCATGCTTTATGCCGCAACAAGAAATGCCCTGTATTTCCTGTCGGGATTTCTTGCGGGAGGAGCGGCTTCCGTTGTCGGATACAAGCTGTTTCATCATGTAAGAGTCAGAGTTACGGCATTTCTTGATCCTATGGGTACGATTACAAATGAAGGTTATCAGATCGCACAGAGCCTGTTTGCTATAGGTACCGGAGGATGGCTCGGAATGGGGCTCGGACAGGGCGCTCCCAATAATATTCCGGTAGTTGCGGCGGATTTTGTGTTTGCGGCAGTATGTGAGGAGCTGGGGGTTGTATTCGGAATGTGCCTGATACTCCTGTGCCTGTCATGTTTTGTTATGTTTATGAATATTTCAATGAAGTTTGAAGATCCGTTTTTTAAACTTGTTGCATTAGGCCTGTCGGTGGCATACATTTTTCAGGTATTTCTTACTATCGGAGGCGTCATTAAATTCATCCCGCTTACCGGAGTGACCCTGCCTTTCGTAAGCTATGGCGGAACCAGCGTTGCCGTTACGTTTTGCGTATTTGCGGTTATTCAGGGCCTGTATATCGCCAAAGGAAGAGACAATAAGAAGCCCTATGTACCCACTCCGGATGATTTTAAGACCGAGAATCTCAATATAGTTGATCTCGAAAGGGAGCTTAATGAGAATGTTTAGGAAGAATAAAAAAGACCGGAAAGATATTGTAAAGCCCGGAAGACGCCATATCGATTCGAATCGTGAGATCGGATTTATCACATATCTGTTCATTGCGATATTTCTCGTAATGCTTGGCTATCTTGGCTATTTTACACAGGTTAAGAGCAAGAATGTAATTAATAACACATATAACAAAAGGCAGGCGCTTCTTGAGTCAAGACTGGTACGTGGTGATATTCTGTCACGGGAAGGTAATATACTTGCAACCACAAAGTCGGATAATGACGGCGGATATTACAGAAATTACCCCTACCGTAATACCTTTGCCCATATAGTCGGATATTCCACCCACGGTGTACTCGGTATCGAGAGCATGGAGAACTTTACACTTCTGACATGCGATGCCAATATCGCAAGCCGTGTATCAAACGACCTTGCAGGCCACAAAAATCACGGAGATAATGTTTATACAACATTAAACACCAAAATGCAGGAAGCAGCATATGATGCAATGGATGACAGGAGGGGCGCGGTTGTTGCCATGAATGTCAAAACCGGGGAGATCTTGTGTGTTGTATCCAAGCCTGATTTTGATCCGAATGAGGTAATCGGCAGATGGGACAGGCTAAACGCGGATACCGAAAACAGTCCTCTTCTTAACAGGGCATTCTTAGGTTCATACCCGCCCGGTTCCACATTCAAGATAGTAACTGCGCTTGAATATTTGAAGGAACACGGCGGCAATACTTCCGACTACGGCTTTGAGTGTAAGGGAAGCTTTGAATACAAGGGTTCGGTTATAAACTGTTTTAATGAGACAAGTCATGGCTGGGTTAATTTTGATGACAGTTTTGCTCAGTCATGTAATTCAAGCTTTGCCAATATATCATCGACCCTTGATAAAAAGCAGTTTGAAAGTACAATAGGTGAACTGCTGTTTAACCGTGAACTTCCCCTGCCATTTAAATACTCCATGGCCTATTCCGATATCGGTGCCGGATCCTCCACGGATGATCTTCTGCAGACCGGAATAGGACAGGGCAGGACAACTATAAGCCCCGTACATATGCTTATGATAACTTCGGCAATAGCAAATGACGGAATTCTTATGAGACCTTATGTTGTGTCGGAGATTCAAAACGCGGACGGTGGAACGATCAGCAGAACGAGGGTGCGTGAATACGGAAGAATTATAGAAGAGCAATATACCAAAAGTCTTCAAAAGATGATGAGACAGGTTGTTGTAAACGGAACAGCGAAACGTCTCATTGATACAAAGGGATATTCTATTTC
>DEEW01000197.1:26651-28409 GCA_002350465.1 Lachnospiraceae bacterium UBA2868 | reverse complement strand
TGGTTTACGGGCTTTGCCGGAGCAGATGATCCTGAAATAGCGGTTACAGTAATTGTTGAAGGCGGAGGATCGGGAGGTGCTGTAGCAGCCCCCATCGCTAAAAGAGTATTTGACGCATATTTTAACTGATGATATTATGTATTTCGTTTATTGCTTATACCGAGGTTAAAAATGATTGAAGCGGTCAGCTGCGGCGGTCTTGTAATTCACAGGGGTAAGATCCTTCTGTTATACAAGAACTACAACAACCGATATGAAGGATGGGTTTTACCGAAAGGGACCGTAGAAGAAGGTGAAACCTATGAGAAAACGGCTCTTCGGGAAGTAAAGGAGGAGTCCGGTGTTGACGGAGTGATTGTCGAGTATATTGACAAGACGACGTATTCTTTTGTTGTACCGGAGGATACGGTTTCCAAGGAAGTACACTGGTATCTGATGAGATCGGACAGCTATGAATCATGTCCCCAGCAGGAAGAGTATTTTAGGGACAGCGGATACTACAAGTATCATGAAGCATATCATCTTTTGAAATTTGAAAATGAAAGAGCAGTTCTCGAAAAGGGATACAGCATATACAAAAAACTGAAAAGACTGCAAAAATGGGATTAAAAAAGCTTTGGTAATCATACCAAAGCTTTTATTGACAGATTCTTCTGTGTGGCAAGATCTATATATTTTCCGTCTTCGGTCCTAACCATGGGCCTTGAATATTTCTGCTTGTTGATCAGAACAACAACACACACCGTTCCGTCGTTGAGTTCGACCTCTTTTCCTATATATTCTTCAACCATCCGCTCAAGGAAAGTCATGTAATATCCGGTGTCGTATTTTCCGTATCCGTCCTTCTCGAATATTTCAATGACCGTAAACGGACATAGGGGGGCACGATATGATCTGTAGCTTGTCATTGCCTCGTAGCTGTCCAGAATGGCAATTATCTTGGCAAACTGATCGATCTGCTCATCAACAAGGTGGCTGGGATATCCGCTTCCGTCAATCCTTTCGTGATGCATAAGTGCGGCAAGCTTGATACGCTCGTCTAATTCAAGAGGCTGTAATATTTTATAACCGTTGGTAGTGTGGGACTTGATCATGTTGAATTCCTCATCCGACAGCCGTCCCTGTTTGAGGAGTATATCAAGAGGAATAACGAACTTACCTATATCATAATAGAAACCGCACAAAACGAGAGATCTGGCATCCTCATCATCAAGGCGGAACCATTTTGCAGTATAATTGCAAATGAGGGCAACATTAATCGAATGAGTGTACAGAAAATCAGCCTCAGCCGTCTCAAGTACGGATAGCATGTCAAGAATCGTTATTTTACTATGCTTGAAGGGAGAGGTGATATCTTCAACTATGTTATACAGCTTTGCGGAATCGAGAGGGACTCTCGAATGCAGAAACTGATCCATAAGCTTTTTGAATTCGAAAAAATTCTTCGAATAGATTTCAAAAAACTGTTTAAAGGTCTTGCTGACCTTGATCTTTTCGAAATATGTCGTAAGGAAATCTTCCGGCTCCTTGACGTTAACACAGCTGATCTTGGATATTGTGAGCTTTTGAATGAGAAATTTATCCAAAGAAGTGTTTTTCTTGACAATTACATTCCCCTTATGGTCAAGAACATCTTCGGCTGCAACATCACCGGGAGTTAAAGAGATTACGGCTTTAAGTTCCATGATTTATACTCCTTCTTTTTTTAGTATAAAAATCACAATGTTTATTGTCAATAATAAGGATTAACTTTTTTAT
>DEEW01000197.1:19517-26639 GCA_002350465.1 Lachnospiraceae bacterium UBA2868 | reverse complement strand
TTTTACACAGGATAAGTGGAGTGGGAAAGTGGTTCGATTTGTTGACAGGCCTTATATGACCGATAAGGTTACTTCCAAAATCTCAGCCATAAAATGGAAAATGGCTTGCGGTATCGGTATGGCAGGGTATCATTTTATAACGCTTTCCGATAATGAAAAGGATATTTTTGATATTTATCCTGCTGCTGTATTCAAGCAAAAAACTTTCCGAAGAAGTGATCGTATCATCATAGGGGTGGCTGACAGTATTGATTCGGCCAGGAATCTAACCGGTATTATGATCAAGGAATGCCTTGATGCTTCCACTGATCCGGGAGATATACGCGGATACTTCGAAAAATTCATTAAGGAACATCTTTGATGGCGGCTGTATTATTGACAATCCTTAAGATCATAGGGATCGCAGTACTTAGCGTTATAGCTTTGGTGCTCCTGCTTGTTGCTATAGTTCTGTTTGTACCGTTCAGATATAAAGCGGATGGGGAAAAATCCCGGGATTCCAACGATTTTTATGCAAACGTAAATGTCAGCTTTCTTCTTCACATTTTATCGGCCAATGTTCGATACGAAGAAGAACTGACTCAAAGTGTTAAGGTCTTCGGCATTAAAGTCTGGCCACGTAACAAAGTGAAAAAAGAAGAGCCGGTAAATACTGAGCCCGAAAACGAGAATCCTCCTGCAGAAGCAGAGGAGACGACGGAGGATTTTACGATCGACTGGAACGATGAGGACACCGTGCCCGGAGCCGACCCCGACATTACAGAAGATACAGAAGATGCCGAAGGTACCGAAGGTTACGAAGGCTTGTCCCGGAAGATTGAGAAATTCATTGATGATATAATTTCCCGATTTGAATCTTTATCTCAAAAATATGATAAAATAAAAAAAGAGATTAGATTCTGGGATAAGATGATAAATGACACACGGAACCGTAACGCGGCTCTGGTGTTGAAAAATCAGCTGATCAGGCTTCTTAGGGCCATAAGGCCGAGAAAAGTCAAAGGATTCATTCATTTCGGCTTTGAAGACCCTGCGACCTGCGGGAGGGTGCTTATGTATCTTTCCATGATATATCCGACACTTCCGAGAAAACTTGTGTTTGATCCAAGCTTTGAAGATACGGATCTGTACGGAAACATTGTCATAAAAGGCCGCTTATACCTTATTGTTGTGGCAGTATGTGCCATCAGGCTGTACTTTAACAAAGATATCAAACGAATGCTCGCATTGTATAAAAAGCATCAGAACAAATAGAAATCAACTGGCAATTTGGAGGAAAATCATGGCAGAAAGTAGTTTTAATTCGGTTGTTAATTCACTGCTTAGCGGGATGGAAGGGTTCCTGTCAAGTAAAACAGTGGTGGGAGAACCTGTGGTAGTAAAGGATACTATCATTATTCCTTTTGTGGACGTATCATTCGGAGTCGGTGCCGGGACATTCCGCGGAGACAAGAAGGATAACGGTGCAGGAGGTCTTACGGGTAAGATGACTCCTACCGCGGTTCTTGTTGTACAGAATAATTCAACGCGTGTGGTGTCTATCAAGAATCAGGATTCAATCACGAAGATAATTGACATGGTTCCTGAGATCATGAACAAGATCACTTCGAAAAAAGAGTCGCAGCTGTCCGATGAGGAAGTGTTAGAGGCGGCGAAGGATGCCGGAAACGAAGAATAGAATATGAACACAAAATAAAAGAACCTCCGCAGAGGTTCTTTTATTTAAAGTAATCGGAATTATGCTCTTTCAACCTTGTCGGATTTCAAACATCTCGTACATACATGAAGAGTAGTAGGTGTTCCGCTAACCATGCATTTAACACGCTTAACATTTGAATGGAAGATCCTGTTCGATCTTCTGTGTGAGTGGCTCACATTATTTCCGAAGTGAACGCCTTTTCCGCATATATCACATTTAGCCATTTTGATAAACCTCCTTTAAGACTTTTCGTATTCTATCAAATGTTTATATTCTTTGCAAGTAAAACTTTATAAGTCTTGTTGATTTTTTCTGTTTTATTTAATAATATTTGTGTGTATAATGCTTTAATGTAGACTTTTAAGGAATCCGATCATAAGGAGGTTTCATATGAAGGAAGCTTTGGCAACAGGTTCCGGCAATCTTATAATCGATGTTGATGTTGTAGCTCAGTATGCCGGCAGTGTAGCTGTTGAGTGTTTTGGAATAGTTGGAATGGCCGCGGTTAGTATGACTGACGGTATAGCTAAGATGCTTAAAAAGGAAAACCTGACAAGAGGAATAAATGTTGAAATGGTTAATGATAAACTGACGCTGGATTTTCATGTCATAGTCAGTTACGGAGTAAATATCAGAGCAGTAGCTTCCAATCTTGTCAACAACGTTAAATACAAGGTTGAAGAGTACACGGGCTTTGAGATCGGCAAAATCAATGTTTTTGTTGAAGGTGTCCGGGTTATCGATTAAAGGAGGATGGTCTAGTGCAGTCAAATAAGATCGATGCCGGCACATTTTCAAAGATGTTTTTGTCCGGTGCGAGAAGGCTTGAAGCCGAAAAAGAGATTATTAATGAATTGAATGTTTTTCCGGTTCCTGACGGGGACACCGGTACAAATATGTCACTTACTATCATGTCGGCAGTAGGTGAAGTCGAGAATATATCGGATATGAATATGGCAACACTTTCCAAGGCCATCTCATCCGGTTCACTTCGCGGGGCGAGAGGTAATTCAGGTGTCATCCTTTCCCAGTTATTCCGTGGATTTACAAAAGTAATCAAAGACAAAGATGAGCTTGATATGGATATATTCACCCAGGCTCTTCAAAAAGCTGTTGAGACCGCTTACAAGGCTGTCATGAAGCCTAAAGAGGGTACAATACTTACCGTTGCGAAGGGAGTTGCCGAAAAGGCGCAGGAGATCAACGGTTCGGCTGATGATTTTGATGCATTTTTCAAGGAAATCATATTCTACGGTGAAGATGTTCTAAAGAGAACACCTGATATGCTTCCGGTCCTTAAGGAAGCAGGTGTTGTTGATTCCGGCGGACAGGGACTTATCGAAATCCTAAAGGGTGGATATGCGGCATACTCGGGAGAGGATGTAGACGAGATATTTGTGAATTCGAAACCCGAAGGAGTTGTTGTAGCCGAAAAGGAAAAGATCATCACATATGAGACTTCCCTTGTGATAATGAAAAATAAATCCTTTGAAGAAGAGGATCTTGTTACGATCAGGGAGTACACCGATGCATACGGTGCCGGATCGGATGTTTCAGACCTTGGCGATAAAATAACGCTTTGTGTTTATACGGATGAACCGGGCAGAATAGTATCGAAATGCCTGTCATTCGGTACAATAGATGATGTTGTTATAAAACCCCGTGACAAGGATGAGGTGGGCAATGAACTTGCAAAACCCGACGGGGAAAAGGATATGGCAAAGACTTCCGATGTTAAAGAGGCCGAATCCGAAAGTAACACGGCACCCGCAAACGATAATAACAAGTCCCCGGAGCCGGAGCCTGAAAAACCTGTTTTTTCGGAGCCGGAAAAAGATATGGGATTTGTGGCTGTATCATGCGGAAAAGGTCTTGATGAGATATTCACAAGCCTCGGTGTTGATTATCTGATCACCGGCGGACAGACAATGAATCCGTCTACAGATGATATGATAAATGCCATCAATAAGGTTAATGCCAAAACCGTATTTATTCTTCCCAATAACAAAAATATCATTCTTGCTGCAAACCAGGCCCAGTACCTTGTAGAAGACAAGGAGATAATCGTAATACCTACCAAGACTATTCCACAGGGTATTACGGCACTTATTACCTACATGAACGACTGCACGGCATCCGACAATGAAATCGCCATGAACGATGCGATCCGTAATGTCAAGACAGGGCAGGTAACATACGCGGTAAGAGACACTTCAATCAACGGCATTGATATTCAAAAAGGTAATATAATGGGTATCGGAGACCATGAGATACTTGCTGTCGGAAATGTTGTTGAAGATACGGCTATGGATATGCTTGTGCGTATGGTCGATGATGAGTCAGAAGTTATAAGCATATATTACGGAGATGAGGTTGACGAAGAGATAGCAAATGATTTTGCCGCAGAGGTTGAGAAGAAATATCCGGATCTTTCNNGGTCAGCCTATATACTACTACATAATATCGGTTGAATAATATGACCGAACTTAATGCTTTACGCGGCATAGGCGAAAAAACAGCAAAACTTTACGGGAAGCTTGGAATTGATACCGTAGAGTCTGCTGTTTTTTACTTTCCAAGGGATTATGTTAAATATGAGCCGATAACGCCTCCCGAAGAATTCAGTACAGATGTTATGATTGCATTTGAGGCTGTGGTAGTCAAAAGGCCGCTTGTAAGACATGTAAAAAAACTATCAATAACAACCGTTACCTTAAGCGCCGGGAATCAGCCTGTGTCTGCAACATGGTTTAATATGCCGTATCTTGCCCAGAGTTTAAAACCCGGGGCTGTCTATATATTCAGAGGTAAGCTGTCTGTCAAAGGTGACCATTATCATATGGAGCAGCCCGGAATCTTTACAAAAGATCATTATGAAGAACTTCTTGGGCACATTAATCCCATTTATTCACTTACAAAAGGACTTACCAATAATGCCGTTACATCTACGATCAAGAAAGCCTTTGATTTTCTTGACGGTAATTACAGTAATGAAGTCTACCAGATGCATTTTCCCAAGGATGAGGAAACTCTCAGGCAGGCCAGGGAAAAGCTTGTTTATGAGGAATTTCTTGCTTTTATCCTTAGACTAAGGCTTCTTCGTAAGGCTGAGGAGGCGGTAAAAAATGATTTTAATATCATGGAAGTTGCCGAGTGCAGAAGGATCATTGAAAAGCTTCCCTACAGGCTTACAGCCGCGCAGGAAAAGGTTTGGAGCGAGATAAGCAGTGATCTTTGTTCCGAAAAATCAATGAGAAGGCTTGTTCAGGGAGATGTTGGCTCAGGTAAGACAATACTTGCAACACTTGCCGCGGTTATGGTTGCGGTAAACGGATATCAGAGTGCAATCATGGCACCTACGGAAATTCTGGCAAATCAGCATTATGAATCCATTAAACGTCTGCTTGCGGGAATACTGCCGGATATTAAAGTTGTTCTCTTGACCGGAGCCATGTCTGCATCCGCCAGGAAAAATGTTTATGAAATGATCGGAGGCGGAGAGGCAAGTATTATTATAGGCACACATGCGCTGTTTCAGGAAAAGGTAACATACAATAATCTGGCCCTTGTTGTGACTGATGAACAACATAGGTTCGGAGTAGGTCAAAGAAGCCTGCTTACGTCCAAAAACAAAGAATCCAACTGTCATGTTCTGGTAATGAGCGCGACACCGATTCCGAGAACTCTTGCCATAATAATGTACGGTGATCTTGATATATCCGTTCTTGATGAGGTGCCGTCTCACAGAAAACCGGTTAAAAATGCGGTGGTCGGTGAGTCTTACCGGAAAAAGGCTTATGAATTCTTTGAAAAAGAGATAAACGCCGGGCATCAGGTATACGTGATCTGTCCGCTCATAGAGGAAAGTGAAGGACTTGAGGCAAAGAATGTTACGGATACCGTAAAGGAGCTCAATGATTATTACGGGGGACGGTTTAAGATCGGTATGCTTCACGGAAGGCTTGGCGGAGAACAAAAACAGAGGATCATGGAATCCTTTGCCAAAGGCGGGATTGATATTCTTGTGTCGACAACGGTTGTGGAAGTTGGAGTGAATGTGCCCAATGCCACTGTTATGATGATTGAAAACTCCGACAGATTCGGCCTTGCGGCTCTTCATCAGCTGCGGGGCAGAATAGGAAGAGGAGATGCCCAGTCCTACTGCATATTCATGACCTCCGGTAATCCGGAGAAGAATAAACGGCTGGAAGTATTAAAATCAACAAACGACGGATTTAAAATTGCGGAAGAGGATCTTAAGCTTCGGGGGCCGGGAGATATGTTCGGCTTCAGGCAGTCCGGAGATGTAAGATTTGTTCTGGCTGATATATACACCGATGCTGCGCTTCTCAAAAAAGCTTCCGATGAGGCCTCAAGGATCATCGCGTCGGACCCCGGTCTTAAAAGTGAGGAAAATAAGAGACTGGCGCAAATGGTTTTCCAAAACGGAGAACTTACGGATATTGCCTCCTCCATGTAACCGGCAATACAATAAGTTGTGTTTTTACGCTTGAAAAAACAATATATTGTGCTATAATTTATCGGATGGAGTATGTAATGACTGCGAAGGGGCGGTCATTGTTAAAAATAAAGGGGTAGTATATGTCACCAAAATCCAATTATGATGAGAAGTCTATTACAGTTCTCGAAGGTCTGGATCCGGTCAGGGCGCGTCCCGGTATGTACATCGGAAGTACAACCACAAAGGGTCTTAATCATCTGATCTATGAGATTGTCGACAATTCTGTCGACGAACATTTAGCGGGTTTTTGCAACAGCATATGGGTCACACTCGAAAGTGACGGAAGTGCCACTATAGAGGATAACGGTCGAGGCATTCCCGTTGGTATGCATGAAAAGGGCGTAAGCGCTGAGAGAGTTGTATTTACGACCCTCCACGCCGGCGGAAAGTTTGACAATGAAGTGTACAAAACAAGCGGAGGACTCCATGGTGTAGGCTCTTCGGTTGTAAATGCCCTGTCTGAATATCTTGATATAGAGATTAAACGTGACGGTAATGTATATCATGACCGTTATTCCAGAGGTATCCCGGTTATAGAACTTGAAAAAGGGCTTCTTCCCGTTATCGGAAAAGCGAGAAATACAGGCACAAAGATCAACTTTATGCCTGACGGAGAGATATTCGAAAAGACCCGGTTCAAAGAGGAAGACATTAAATCAAGGCTTCATGAAACTGCTTACCTTAATCCGGAACTGACTATATATTACTGTGACAAAAGAGTCACCCCCAATGAGAAGGAAGAATTTCATGAACCCGACGGGATCATCGGATTTATCAAGGATATCAATAATCACAAGGAACCTGTATGCGAGCCCGTATATTTTTGCGGGAATAGCGATGGTATAAATGTTGAGATAGCCTTTCAGTACGTTAATGAATTTCATGAAATAGTGCTGGGATT
>DEEW01000197.1:18911-19459 GCA_002350465.1 Lachnospiraceae bacterium UBA2868 | reverse complement strand
ACCAATGTTATGAACAATTATGCCCGGGAGCTGGGAATTCTCAAGGATAAGGAGCAGAACTATACCGGAGCGGATATCAGGAACGGTATGACTGCCATAGTTTCAATTAAACACCCGGATCCCAGATTCGAAGGCCAGACCAAAACAAAGCTGGATAATCAGGATGCCGCCAAGGCAGTTTCTAAAATAACCGGGGATGAGCTGCCTCACTATTTTGACAGGAACCTTGAGGCTCTCAAGGCTGTGCTTGCCTGTGCCGAAAAGGCTGCCAAGATCAGGAAGAGTGAGGAAAAAGCAAAAACAAATATGCTTACCAAGCAGAAATACTCATTCGATTCCAACGGTAAGCTTGCAAACTGTGAAAGTAAGGATCCCAAGAAGTGTGAGATATTTATAGTCGAGGGTGACTCGGCAGGCGGAAGTGCCAAAACAGCCAGAAACAGGAATTATCAGGCTATCCTTCCCATAAGAGGTAAGATTCTTAATGTGGAAAAGGCAAGTATTGATAAGGTTTTGGCAAATGCCGAGATCAAAACCATGATAAATGC
>DEEW01000197.1:10731-18838 GCA_002350465.1 Lachnospiraceae bacterium UBA2868 | reverse complement strand
ATAATCATGGCGGATGCCGATGTTGACGGAGCCCATATTTCCACGCTTTTGCTCACCCTTTTCTATCGCTTTATGCCGGAACTCATATACGAAGGTCACGTTTATATTGCAATGCCGCCCCTGTATAAGGCTATGCCTGCCAAGGGAGAGGACGAATACCTGTATGATGATAAAGCTCTTGCTCTTTACAGGAAAAATCATACAAATTTCAAATTACAAAGATATAAGGGCCTTGGAGAAATGGATGCAGAGCAGCTGTGGGAGACTACCCTCGATCCGGCGGCAAGAAGGTTAAAGCTTGTGGAAATAGAAGATGCAAGACTTGCCAGCAATACAACCGAGATGCTTATGGGTAATGATGTGGCACCGCGTAAAGATTTCATATACAGGCATGCAAGGGATGCCGAACTCGATTATTGATTACTTTGATGAGAAAGTGAGCTTGTAAAATGGCAAAAAAGACAGCACCGGAGACAATACAGGAAAATATTATCAAAACCGAATACTCCGATGTGATGCAAAAATCATATATCGATTATGCAATGAGCGTCATAATCGCAAGAGCTCTTCCGGATGTAAGAGACGGTCTGAAACCGGTTCAGAGAAGAACTTTATACGATATGTACGAACTTAACAATCGTTATGACAGACCTCATCTCAAGTCGGCCCGTATCGTTGGTGATACTATGGGTAAGTATCATCCTCACGGAGACAGTTCCATCTATGATTGTCTTGTTGTAATGAGTCAGGATTTTAAAAAGGGTATGGCTCTTGTTGACGGACACGGAAACTTCGGCTCTATCGAGGGAGACGGGGCTGCCGCAATGAGATATACGGAAGCGAGGCTTCGTAAGATCGCCCAGGAGGAGATGCTTTCCGATCTTGACAAGGATGTTGTGGACTTTATGCCGAACTACGATGAGACCGGCAAGGAACCGGTTGTTCTGCCCTGCAGATTCCCCAACCTTCTTGTTAACGGTTCCGAAGGAATTGCCGTAGGTATGGCTACCAATATGCCGCCCCATAATCTCGGGGAGGTTATAGATGCCGAGATCGCATATATGAGAAATAATTCGATCACTACGGAGGAACTGTTATCAATCATGCCCGGACCGGATTTTCCCACCGGCGGTATTGTCACTAACAAGGATGAGCTGAAGGAAATATACGAAACCGGAACCGGTAAGATCAGGATCCGCGGCAAGGTGGAGCTTGAGGTGGCAAAAGGCGGAAAGCCGTCTCTTGTTATTACAGAGATTCCCTACACCATGATAGGAGCAAATATATCCAAATTTCTTCTTGATATCGTATCTCTTATCGATACCAAGAAGACCAGCGATATTGTGGATATTTCAAACCAGTCCAGTAAAGAAGGCATAAGGATCGTTGTTGAACTCAAAAAAGACGCCGATGTTGAAAATGTCCGCAATATGCTTCTCAAGAAAACAAGGCTTGAAGATACCTTCGGCGTTAACATGCTTGCAATATGCGACGGGAGACCGGAGGTTTGCGGGCTTAGGACCATCATATCCCATCATGTTAATTTCATGCGGGAGATCGAAACAAGGAAATATAAAACATTACTTACAAGGGAACTTGATAAAAAAGAAATCCAGGAAGGACTTATTAAGGCCGTTGATGTAATAGATGTGATAATAGAAATACTTCGGGGATCCAAGGATATTAAGAAAGCGAAGGAATGTCTTACCCAGGGTAATACCGAGGGTATAAAGTTTAAATCCAGAATATCCGAAAAGGTTGCCTCGCAGTTAAGGTTTACCGACAGACAGGCATCAGCCATACTCGATATGAGACTGTACAAGCTTATAGGGCTTGAGATGGATGCGCTTCTGGCGGAGCACGATAAGACTTTGAAGGACATTAAAGAATTCAAAGAGATACTTACAAGACCCGAGAAAATGGATTCTGTAATAATCAAAGGTCTGGAAAATGTTAAAAAGGAATACACAAGGCCGAGAAGAACTGCCATAGAAAACTCCGAAGAAGTTGTCTTTGAGGAGAAGAAGGCAGAAGAGATGGAGGTAGTATTCCTGCTGGACCGCTTCGGTTATGCCAAGACCGTGGATGTTCCCACCTTTGAGAGAAACCGTGAAGCCGCCGATACCGAGTTTACAACCAGCTTTACATGCCTGAATACTGGAAGAATATGTATATTCACAAATACCGGTGTCATGCATTCGGTAAAGGTATCGGATCTGCCCTTCGGAAAGTTCAGGGATAAGGGTATACCTATAGATAATGTGAGCAATTACAACTCCTCGGAAGAAAGTATTGTATATGTTCTGCCCATGGGCGATCTGGTTCTTCAAAAGCTGATGTTCGGAACTAAAAAAGGAATGTTCAAGCAGGTGTACGGAAGTGAGTTTGATGTAATAAAGCGTACGGTTGCAGCAACAGGCCTTTCCGACGGTGATGAAGTTATAAGTGTATTTCCGGTCACGGAGCAGAAATACGTTGTTCTTCAGACTAAGTTTGACGTTTTCCTAAAATTCGAGCTTGATGAGATACCCCTCAAGAAAAAAGGCGCCATCGGAGTGCGGGCAATTAAGCTTACGGGAAATGACTGTATAGAAAAAGTTTACTACCTGTACGAGGAAGATGACACCGCGGTTAAAGTCGGAAGCCGTGAGGTGCTGTTGTCAAGGCTTAAATCCGCAAGAAGAGATACAAAAGGAAGCAAACTCAGAGGCTGATGATATGAGAGTGATCGCCGGAAGCGCCAGAAGGCTGAATCTTGTCACTCCAAAGGGAAATATGACCAGGCCTACGAGTGACATGATCAAAGAAACATTATTTAATATTATTTCGGACCGGTTAATAAATGTCCGGTTTCTTGATCTTTTTTCGGGAAGCGGACAAATCGGGATCGAAGCTTTATCAAGAGGTGCCTCTTCCTGTACATTTATAGAAAAAGACAAAAATGCGGTAGCTTCCATCAGGAAGAATCTTGAGACAACACATTTTACGGATAAAGCAACTGTCCTTCCCTATGATGTACTTACAAGCCTTGGCAGTATTAACAGGGCAGAAGGCTTTGATATAGTTTTCATGGATCCGCCCTATAATAATGGTATTGAGAAAAGTGTTCTCGGTATTTTGTCGGGATCGGATATTATAAAAAAGGATTCCCTTATTATTGTGGAGAGCTCAGCCGACACTGATTTTGATTATTTGGACAGTTTGGGCTTTGAAGTAATGAGAATTAAAGAGTACAAAAATAATAAGCATGTATTTATAAAACCTGTTGAATGAACAATTAGGAGGCATATATGAAAAAAGCCATTTATCCCGGAAGCTTTGATCCCGTAACCTACGGTCACATAGACATAATCGAAAGGGCATCGGATATTTTCGATGAACTGATAGTTGCCGTTCTTAACAATAAGGCGAAAACTCCGTTGTTTTCTGTTGATGAACGTGTTAATATATTAAATGAAGTTTTAAGCGGTCTTCCGAACGTCAAAATACTCAGTTATGAGGGACTTCTTGTTGATTTTGCGGTATCTGTGGGCGCCGGTGTTATCGTAAGGGGACTTCGGGCTGTAACCGATTTCGAATACGAACTTCAGCTTGCCCAGACTAACAGTGTTCTTAATGGTGGTGTTGATACCATTTTTCTCACAACTTCTTTAAAATATGCGTACCTGTCAAGTTCCACGGTAAAAGAAGTTGCGAGCTACGGTGGGAATATCAGTAAATTTGTACCTCCGTACGTTGAAAAGCTGACTTACGAAAAGTTTGGTATATAAAGGGGATTTTTAAAGGGAGAGTGTAAATGAGCAGCAGGATAGAACAGGTTATCGATGAAATAGAATTATTTATTTCGGAGTGCAAATATCAGACTTTTTCCTCCACGAATATTATCGTGGACAAGGACAGGATGGATGAACTTCTCAGAGATCTCAGACTCCGCACTCCCGAAGAGATCAAGAAATATCAGAAGATTATAAGCAACAAAGAGCGTATACTTCAGGATGCAAGAGACAAAGCGGATGCCATGCTCAATATGGCTCAGGCAGAGACCGTAAGGATGGTTGATGAGAATGAGATCATGCAACAGGCATACGCCCAGGCCGGAGAAGTAGTTAAACAGGCAACCGAACAGGCCCAGCAGATTGTTGATATGGCTACAGTTGAAGCCAACAATGTCAAGCAGTCAGCAATGGAATACACATTCGGACAGCTGTCAAAGCTTCAGGAGATCATCGAGCATGCCATAGGTACGGCGGATGCGAAATACGGAGATCTTTTGGCAAAGCTTCGTGAATGTGAAACCATAATTGCACAGGACAGATCACAGTTGTATCCTCAGGTTGAACTTGATAATGATATAGCAGCCCTTGAGGGATATCCTACGGGGCAGGCTAACGGCAATACAGAAGGCGGACAAAAGGCTGTGAGTGTTATATAAACGAGACATGGAGCGAAACCGCATACTGGTTTCGCTTTTTTGTTAGCAGATTAGGTGGAGATGCTTANNTTATATGGAAAGTGTTTTAGCCGGACTAGAACCGGAACGGGTTTTTTATTATTTCGAGGAGATATCCGCTATCCCGAGACCCTCGGGTAAATGTGATAAGATCAGCGATTATATTGTTTCCTTTGCACAGGATCATAATCTCGAATACGTGCAGGACGAATACAAGAATGTTCTGGTACGGAAGAAATCAAAAAGAGCTGACAAGGGCGGACCGGCAGTAATACTGCAGGGTCATATGGACATGGTCTGCGAAAAAAGCTACGACTACGATTCCAAACATGATTTTACCAAAGACGGATTAAAGCTTTGCATACTTGACGATATGATTTTTGCAAAAGGCACGACACTCGGTGCGGATGACGGTATTGCCGTAGCGTATATGCTCAGCATTCTGGAAGATGACAGCCTTGATATTCCCGACATCGAAGCCTTATTTACCGTTGATGAGGAAGATGGTATGAAGGGAGCTCTCGCATTTGATACATCCCTTCTTAAAGGTAAACTGCTTATTAATCTGGATCACGAGGTGTCGGGAGAACTTCTTACTTGCAGCGCCGGCGGGAAACGGGTGAAATGTTCGATTCCGGTGAATTACAGTGAGGTTTCCGGAATCGGATACAGCATAATCATATGCGGATTATGCGGCGGCCATTCCGGCATGGAGATAGACAAGGGAAGAGGAAATGCCAATCTTCTTCTGGGAAGACTGTTACATACGATTACCAAGAATATGGATTTTGCCGTCAAATACATAGGCGGTGGACTTACGGATTCCGCTATTCCCCGGGAAGCGAAAGCGGAGATAATAATCGACAGGGAGAATGCCGATCTTCTCGAGAGCATTGTTGAAAAGTATTCAAAGATCATATGCAGTGAATTTGAAGGCATAGAAGAGAACATGATGATCTACGCCGAAAATAAAGGCGAAGATACGGCAATGTGCCTTGACAGGGAATCCCAAAAACGCATCGGTTTTATGCTTAACACCGTTCCTGACGGGATCATTAAAATGAGCCGTAAAAGCGAAGGACTTGTGAGAACCTCATTAAACAGCGGAATAATGCAGCTATCCGACAAGGAGTTTGTTCTGATAGTCAATATGAGAAGTCTTGCCGAGTCGGAAAAAGAAGCTCTTGCAGACAAGATCGAATATCTGGTGGAAACCATCGGTGGAAAATACACAGAGGAATACGATTACCCCGCTTGGGAGTTTTGTGAGGATTCCGAACTTCGAAAAAGCGCATTTGAAAGCTACCAGAGAATGTTCCTGCAAAATCCCCGTCTTCGGGGCTTCCATGCAGGTCTTGAATGCGGCGTGTTTTACAAGAAGATTGAAGGAGTGGATATTATCTCCTTCGGTCCGGATATTTACAATATTCACACTCCCAAGGAAAGACTGTCGATTTCGAGCACCAAAAAAGTATATGAATATCTTATCGAGATATTAAAGAATCTGTAAAATGGATCTGCCCCAAAACTACAAAGAATCAATGAGGATTCTTCTCAAGGATGAATATGATGCTTTTATAAGGTCATATGAAGATAAGCCTTACAGCGGTATCAGGATCAATACATCAAAAATCAGCTGTGAAGATTTCGAGAAAATCGCGCCTTATCATATTCGGAAGATCCCATATATATTAAACGGATATTATATAGATGATACGGATGGCTGGAGTAAACATCCGTATTATTATGCAGGGCTGTATTATATTCAGGAGCCTTCGGCAATGCTGCCTGCCCGGATACTTCCTGTAGTAAGTGATGATATCGTCTGCGATCTGTGCGCCGCACCCGGCGGAAAATCAACGGAGCTGGCATGCCTTACAGATACACTGCTTTTATCAAATGATATCAGTCATTCGAGAGCCATACCTCTTGTAAAAAACATGGAAATGTTCGGCAGGGATGATTATATGATAACATGCCAGAGCCCGGAAATACTTGCGGACCGGTTTTGCCAGACCTTCGATAAGATACTTGTGGATGCTCCCTGTTCCGGAGAGGGAATGTTTCGTAAAGATAGGCACTTAATCAGCTCTTACGAAAACAAAGGCCCGGAATATTACAGCAAGCTTCAGAGGGAAATTCTGGAATGTGCATATAAAATGTTATGCCCCGGAGGGAAGATCCTGTATTCCACATGTACCTTTTCCGATATTGAAGATGAACAGGTAATACTTGATCTTCTGTTAAAGCATCCCGATCTGACACTTGAGACTATAGAACCGGAAGAGGGGTTGTGCGGCCCTTATGATAAATACTCGGATGAAGGTGCCCTAAAGGGATGTGTTCATGCCTTCCCCCATAAGTTTAAAGGCGAGGGACATTTTGCGGCTCTTATTGCCAAAACGGGCAGGAAACCCGAGCACAAGGAAAGACCCTGCAGTTTTACCTCGTTTAATGAGCTGCCGGATGAGGTCATAAGCTTTGCTGATTTTTTATCGGATGATTACATGAAGGATTTTATCCGGAAAAGATTCGTTGTAAACAGAGACGGGTACATATTTATGGTCCCCGATCACGCACAGCTTCTTTACGATAAGAGCATCAGATATTTAAGGTGCGGGATCTGTATCGGGAGGAAAAAAAAGGGCGGGCATTTTACGGTACATACCGCATTTGCCTTATCTCTGAAAAGTGATGATTTTGTAAACCGCCTTGATTATCAGGCGGAGGATCCTGAGGTTATTAAATATTTAAAAGGCGAGACTTTAATAATTGACGGTAATAAGAATTTAAAAAAGGGATATGTGCTTGTTTGTGTAGATTCCTATCCATTGGGATTTGCATATTCGGACGGAAAAAAGCTAAAAAACCTTTACGAAAAAGGATGGGTATACAGATAAATGTGGAAAGAGCTGCTGGATAATACAGAAGCTGTATTGTTCGATCTGGACGGAACTGTTGTAGATTCCATGTGGATATGGAAAGACATAGATATTGAGTATTTTAAGAAATGCGGGATCGATCTGCCGCCTGCTTATCAGAAAGAGATTGAGGGATTAAGCTTTTATGAGACGGCGGTATATACACATGACAACTATATTCCGTGGGTCAGTGTTGAGACGCTGATGGATGACTGGAATGAAATGGCATTTGAATACTATGCAAATACTGTTAAAACGAAGGAATATGTCCGTGAATTTCTGGAATACTTAAGGAGCAGGGAGTTTAAGATCGGAATTGTCACAAGCAATTCACGGATACTGTGTCATACAACCCTCAAGAATAACGGACTGCTCGGGTATTTTGACTGTATAATCTCGGGAGAGACGGAAGGTGCCGGTAAGCCCTTTCCCGACGTGTATATAAACAGTGCACGAGGGCTGGGAGTATCCTGTGACAAATGTCTGGTTTTTGAAGATCTTGTAAACGGGATAATTGCGGGAAACAGAGCCGGTATGACCACTGTTGCGATATATGATGAGTATTCAAAATACCAGTGGGATGAAAAATGCAGTATCGCCGATTACAATATAATGTCATACAAGGAGATAGCAGATGAGGTATCTTGCCCGTGAATTAAAGGGTACATACGGATACATACGCAGGCAGACGGTTTTTGAGATCATTAAAACGATTATTCTGTTTGCGATGGCTTTC
>DEEW01000197.1:9293-10726 GCA_002350465.1 Lachnospiraceae bacterium UBA2868 | reverse complement strand
ACAAGAAAGAGCCTGTGGTCTGTATTTGCAGTACTTGCACTTTTGCCTGCAAGTAAATCCCTTGTAGGCGTAATAATGCTTTTGAGGTTTCGGTCCTTAACTCCGGAGCAATATGATAAATACAGTTCGATTACAGGGACGATTCCGGTAATATACGAAAACGTGCTTACAACTACGGGCAGGGCATATTATCTTCCGGTTATATGCTGCATGGCCTCAACCGTAACCGCATATACTACAGCCGGAAGTTCTGAGATAAATGCTTTAAAGAGCCATATTGAAACAGTATTGAAGAACGGCGGGCACAAAGCCGTCGTTAAAATATATGACAATGAAAGCGATTTTATACAGCGCATCAAGCAGATGACGGAAAATCTTCCGCCGGATGGCGGTGTGGCATCCGTTAGAATACTTGAAACTCTTAAAGCGGTATCTTTATGAAGGAATACTCAATTACAAAAAGCGACGAAGGCAGAAGAATGGATAAGTTTGCCATGCTCATATTATCAAATGCACCGTCCTCGTTTGTATATAAAATGCTCAGGAAGAAGAATATCACTCTTAATGATAAAAAAGCTTCCGGAAAAGAAGTTCTTTGTGCCGGTGATAAGGTTAAGTTTTATTTTGCCGACGATACATTTGACAGGTTTTCGCAAAGAGAAGAGGGCATAATTCCGGTGGATTTGACAGTCCCGCCCATTGTCTATGAAGATGTTGATCTTATCATAGTCAATAAACCTGCGGGAATGCTGTCGCAAAAATCATCCGCGGATTCTGTATCACTAAACGAGATACTTATTGCATATATTAAATCCGCATCAGATGATCCGGCCGGGAATTTTGACACATTTATACCGTCCGTGTGCAACAGGCTTGACAGAAACACCTCGGGGCTTGTAACCTTTGCCAAAACATACAGGGGTTCAAAGTATATATCCGCGGCTTTTTCCGGTCACACAATCAAAAAATACTACCGCTGTATTGTAAAAGGGTGTGTAAAGGATGAACTAAACCTTACCGGAAGCTTAATTAAGGATGATGTAAACAATAAAGTCAGCATCTACAGTGACGAAAGCACGGGAAAATTTATCAATACAATAGTCCATCCAATCAGAACAGGTAAGGATGCAAGTCTCCTCGAGATACTCCTTGTGACAGGGAAGACCCACCAGATCAGAGCTCATCTGGCATTTGTGGGGCATCCTATTATAGGGGATGAAAAATACGGGGACAGGATAATCAACAGTGAATACAGGAAAAACTTCGGCATCACACATCAGATGCTCTCATGTGTGAGAATGGAGTTTCCGCTTGATTTTGAACTGGAAAATGTGGCAGGTAAGACTATTGGGATTAATGAGCCTAAGGAATTCGGCAAGGTGATCTGATGGCAACATGGAGTTCGAGAGGCCTTCGCGGCTCGACCCTTGAAG
>DEEW01000197.1:3145-9267 GCA_002350465.1 Lachnospiraceae bacterium UBA2868 | reverse complement strand
AGAACACGGACTGTGCCTTGTGCAGAAGATCCCGACTCCTATAACGCCGATCAGGATGAACAGTGATCATACACAGATCACACTGGCTTATTTTGATCAGAAGAGTACCGTTGACTATATAGGCGCCGTGCAGGGAATACCCGTTTGTTTTGATGCAAAAGAATGTGCCGTGGATACTTTTTCTCTTGCCAACATTCATGAGCATCAGATGAATTTTATGGAAGAATTCGAAAAGCAGGGCGGTATAAGTTTTATTATTATTTATTATTCGCATATAGAAAGATTCTGTTATGTGAGATTTGCAAAGCTGAAGGAGTTCTGGGACAGAATGAACTCCGGAGGAAGAAAGAGTTTTCGTCAGGAAGAACTTGAAGAGGGATTTGATCTGAAATCCCACGAAGGTATATTCGTTCCGTATCTTGACGGGATCAAAAAGGATTTGACACTAAGATAGACATTCCTATATAATTTCACGTGGTAGCATGGTAATGAATTAGCAATTTAACGTATTAAAGCAGAGAGGATTCAATGAATAATCAATATCACACACCGGAAGGAGTGCGGGATATCGTACCTTCCGAATATACAAGAAAAGCCGGACTTGAACAGAACATTCTTGATCTCATGAAGGGGGAAGGATTTTTGCTTATGCAGACTCCGTCCTTCGAGTTCTTTGATGTGTTTGCAAGCAATATCGGAACAACTCCGTCGAGTCAGCTCTATAAATTCTACGATAAGGAAGGCAATACACTTGTTCTTCGTCCCGATTATACTCCCGCAATGGCAAGGGCTTTTTCAAAGCTTTACTTTAATGAAACTGCCCCGGTGAGACTTTGCTACTGCGGAAGCACATTTGTTAACGGTGATGACCTTAACGGCAGATTAAAAGAGAGTACGCAGATAGGAGCCGAGCTTTATAATGACGATTCATGCGAAGCAGACGCTGCTATGATATCCCTTGTTGTAAACTGTATGAAAACAATGGGATTTAATGATTTTGTAGTGTCCGTTGGGAACGGTAATTTCTTCAAAGGCTTATGCGAAGAACTGGGAATCTCCGAGTCTGAAGAGGTTGCTCTCCTGAAGCTTATCTCAGCCAAAAACTATTACAAGGCCAAGGAACTTCTGGCAGAACTGGGAATAGACAGGGAACATACCGATCTTATCGTTAATATTTCCGATGCCTACACATCCAAAGATTCATTATTTGAATTAAAGAAAACCGTAAATAACACGAAATGTCTGGAGGCTCTTGACAGGCTTATCAAAATAACCGATCTTCTCGCGGAGGATCAAAATGAAGGGCATATTACAATAGACCTTGGGCTGCTGAATAAATACAACTACTATACCGGTGTTTTATTCAGAGCTTATACTTACGGCAGCGGAGATGCCATAATAAAAGGCGGAAGATATGATAACCTTGTGAAGGAATTCGGTAAATGTTCTCCTGCCATCGGATTCGGTATATCCGTTGATGAAGCTCTTATCGCACTTTCGGGTCAGGTCGGTCACGATACCGTAGGGAAATATCTCACCTTCGCCCTTACAAAAGGCAGGCTTGCGGATAAGACAATGGACATACTTGAGAGAGCCGGTATAACATGTGATAAAATCAAGGACAAGGACACGAGAAAACTGATATTTGTAAATGAAGATCTGAAGCTCAGGTTTTTCCTTGCAAAAGGCCCCGATGTTCCAACCTATGTTGAACACGGAGCGGCTGATATAGGAGTGGTAGGATCCGATACTATAGCGGAGGAAAACCGTAAGGTTTATGAAGTCCTGGACCTTATGATCGGGAAATGCAGAATGTGCGTGTGCGGCCCCAAAAGCTGTGCAGCACTTCTCGAAACAAGGGATATGATAAAAATAGCCACCAAATACCCGAGGATCGCCAAAACATATTTTAATGAGCAAAGGCATCAAAGCGTTGATATCATCAAGCTTAACGGGAGTATCGAGCTTGCACCTATTGTGGGTCTGTCGGATTGTATAGTTGATATAGTCGAGACCGGCTCAACGCTCCGGGAAAACGGACTGGAAGTTCTTGATGAGATATGCGATCTTTCGGCGAGAATGATCGTCAATCCTGTTTCCATGAGACTTCAGTCAAAGAGAATAAATGATCTTATTGGCAGGATCAAGGAGGAATTATGAAGATAGTTTCATTAACCGAGGATACTATAAAGGATATTCTTTCCGGACTTCTGAAGAGAAACCCGGGGCAGTATACCGAGTATGAGAAGACTGTAAATGATATAATCGGCAATGTACGTGATAAGGGTGACGAGGCTGTATTTGAGTACACTAAAAAGTTTGATAAGTGGGGTATTGATAAGAACAGCATAAGAGTCAGTGAACAGGAGATAAATGAGGCATACCAATCCTTTGACAGTAATCTTATAGAAGTCATGAAAAGAAGCGCTGCCAATATTACGGAATATCACAAGAAGCAGCTTCAAAACAGCTGGATCGAAACAAAAGAGGATGGAAGTATTCTCGGACAGAAGGTCACTCCCATTGAAACGGCTGGAGTGTACGTTCCCGGTGGAAAGGCTGCATACCCCTCCTCAACTCTTATGTGTGTTATTCCGGCAGTTGTAGCCGGTGTAAACAGAATTGTGATGCTGACTCCGGCGGACTCTGAAGGAAAAGTTGCACCCTGTACTCTTGTGGCGGCAAAGATAACCGGAGTAAAAGAGATATATAAGGTAGGGGGCGCCCAGGCAATTGCCGCAATGGCATTTGGCACCGAGTCTGTTCCCAAGGTTGACAAGATCGTAGGACCCGGCAACATCTTTGTGGCTCTTGCCAAAAAAGCGGTATTCGGATATGTGAGCATAGATTCCGTGGCCGGCCCCAGTGAGATATTGGTTTTGGCTGACGAGAATGCCAATCCCAAATATGTTGCTGCCGATCTGCTATCCCAGGCGGAGCATGATGAGCTTGCCAGCGCGATTTTAATAACCGACAGCAATGAACTTGCGAACAGTGTTTCAAAGTATATCGATGAATTTGTAAAACTGCTTGAGAGACGGGAAATAATCAGCAAATCCCTGGACAATTACGGATATATACTTGTTGCTCCCGACATTGATAAGGCTATAGAGGCTGTGAATAAGATCGCCTCAGAGCATGTGGAGGTTATGACAAGGGATCCTTACCTTACTATGACCAAGATTAAAAATGCCGGGGCAATCTTCTTGGGAGAATACTCTTCGGAACCCCTTGGAGACTATTATGCCGGCCCCAATCATGTACTTCCTACGAACGGAACGGCAAAGTTTTTCTCGCCCCTCGGAGTTGATGCATTCATTAAAAAAAGCAGCATAATCAGTTATTCAAGAGATGCTCTGTTTGCTGCGTGCGACGATATAATGAGGTTTGCCAGATCGGAAGGGCTTACGGCTCATGCCAATTCAATAGGTGTCAGATTCGATAAAGGAGTAATGTGAAATGCCCGCAAAAAGTTCAAAAGCAAGGACAAGCGAAAAAAAGCGTGAAACAAAGGAAACTTCAATTTCATTAACTATCAATATAGACGGAAAGGGCGAGGCAAAAATCGATTCCGGTATCGGCTTTTTCGATCATATGCTTGAAGGCTTTGCCAAGCATGGCTTTTTTGATCTTACTCTTTCTTGTGAAGGAGATCTCCTTGTGGACGGCCATCATACTGTTGAAGACTGCGGGATCGTTCTAGGGGAAGCAATTAAAGAGGCAGTTGGCTCTAAAGAGGGCATTAACAGATACGGTCATATGATTCTTCCCATGGACGATGCACTTGTACTGTGTGCCGTTGATTTGTGCGGCAGACCTTATCTTCAGTTTGATGCGAAGTTTCCCACCGAGAGGATCGGTTATCTTGACACCGAGCTTGTAAGGGAGTTCTTCTATGCGGTAAGCTACAGTGCCGGCATGAATATTCATATTAAGGTTATATCGGGCCAAAATTCCCATCATATATGTGAAGCAATGTTTAAAAGCTTTGCGAAGGCACTTGATATTGCAACCTGCTATGATCCGAGGATCACAAACGTATTATCTACGAAAGGTACTCTTTAATGAAAAAACTTATTATTCCCTGTGTATATCTGAAAGATAAAAAACTAATAAAAGGATTCGGTGATAACACGGTTGTTTCATCCAATCCCGTATCATACTGTGTAAAGCTTTCCGTAAGCGGCGCCGATGCAATACTTGTTTTTGATCTGTCAAACAGTGATGAAGAGCACGAGGAGGCACTTCTTATCGTAAGGTCCGTAACAAAAGCCGTGGATACTCCGGTTTACGGAGCAGGTAATGTCAAGAGGCTTGAAGATGTCAAAAAGCTTCTGTATGCCGGATGCAAAAAAGTTGCCCTCAACATGGCAAAGCAGAGTAATATCGATCTTATCGAAGAAGCGGGCAAACGATTTTCCGGGAAGAAAATATATGTTTGCGCCGACAGCATGGAACAGATTCTTGATAATCTGAAGCTCATCAAGGAAAACACTTCCGGGGCACTGCTTCTTGGTAAACTGTTTACATTAAAATTTGATGAATTACCTGTCATTTGCCTTCTGAACGATGGTTTTGATAAGGATATATTAAAGAAGAACTGTGTATGCGCCATCACCGGTGATGTAGTTAATGAAAGGTCGGATGATCTGTATTCATTCAAGGATGAGCTGGAATCCTACGGAATTAAAACCTGTATCGGGAGATCCGATATCCGTTTTGAGGATCTTAAATCCGGTGAGGACGGTCTTGTTCCGGTTGTGTGTCAGGACGCGGTAAGCTCACAAGTCCTTATGGTTGCCTATATGAATAAAGAGGCGTATGAGAAGACCGTTCGCGAGGGGATAATGACCTATTATTCCAGATCAAGGAAGTGCCTGTGGAGAAAAGGTGATACAAGCGGCCACTATCAGTATGTAAAATCATTGTATGCCGACTGTGACAACGATACACTGCTTGCGAAGGTGGTGCAGATCGGAAACGCATGCCATACAGGCGAGTATTCCTGTTTCTTTAATGAGATCTTAAGCACCGAAACGGACAAAACGAATCCTTACACGGTTCTTGAAGATGTAATGAAAGTGATCCTTGACAGAAAAGACAATCCAAAAGAGGGATCGTACACAAATTATCTGTTCGATAAAGGTATCGACAAGATACTTAAGAAGGTGGGAGAAGAGGCTACCGAGATAGTTATAGCGGCCAAGAATCCCGAACCTGAAGAGAGTAAATATGAAATAGCGGATTTTCTTTACCATGTAATGGTTCTTATGGCGGTTAAGGGAATTACATGGGAAGATGTTATGGAAGAACTTGCAAATCGTTAGAACAAGATGAACAATCTTGCACTTTCCAAAAAAACATTAATGTCGGTAGATAAGCCCGCCCGTTATATAGGACATGAAGTAAATGCCGTATATAAGGATCCGGAAGGGCTTATTCGTTTTGCCATGTGTTTTCCCGATCTGTATGAGATAGGCATGAGTCATCTCGGAATACAGATCCTGTATGATATGTTCAATTCCTACGAAGATGTGTGGTGTGAGCGGGTCTATGCAGTGTGGACGGATCTGTACAGTATCATGAAGGAAAATGATATTCCCTTATTCGCACTGGAATCCCAGGATAAGATATCTGATTTTGATTTTCTCGGAATAACTCTTCAATATGAGATGTGTTATACAAACATATTACAGATACTGGATCTTTCCGGTATCCCTTTGTATTCTTCACAAAGGGATAATGATGACCCAATAGTAATATGCGGAGGTCCGTGTACTTATAATCCGGAACCGGTAGCCGATTTTTTTGATCTTGTTTATATCGGGGAAGGGGAGACGGGCTACAGGCAGTTACTCGACCTGTACAAAAAGTGCAAAAAAGAGGGATTTGACAGAAAAGATTTCATTCACAGAGCAGGCACACTTCCCGGAATATACGCGCCTTCATGCTATGAAGTAACATATAACGAGGATAATACACTAAAATCATTTAGTCCGATTTATGATGATATTCCTACAAAGATAGAAAAGGAAATAGTAACAGAGCTGTCTGATTCTTATTATCCTTTAAAACCGGTGGTCCCCTATATCAAAGCCACCCAGGACAGGGTAGTACTGGAA
>DEEW01000197.1:1971-3022 GCA_002350465.1 Lachnospiraceae bacterium UBA2868 | reverse complement strand
TCATTATCCTCATTATCATCCTCGGATTATCCTGAATTATACAAGCTATGTGATTTTCTGATTAATGAGTTTTCCGACATGCACATAAACATTTCACTTCCTTCCCTTCGGGTTGATGCCTTCTCTCTTGATGTAATGAGTAAGGTTCAGGATATCAAGAAATCCGTTGTGACTTTTGCTCCCGAAGCCGGAAGCCAGAGAATGAGAAATGTTATAAACAAAGGTCTTACCAAAGAAGATATAATGGAGGGGTGCCGCAGAGCGTTTATCGGAGGCTGGACAAGAGTAAAGCTATATTTTATGCTTGGGCTTCCGTACGAAACCGAAGAAGATATGATAGGGATCGCGGAGCTGTCCAATGATATAGCAAAGCTTTACTATGATACTATTCCGAAGGAGGAGCGTAAAACAAAGGTATCCATAGTTTCCTCCACCTCATTCTTTGTACCCAAGCCCTTTACACCTTTTCAATGGGTGGGGATGAATACGATGGATGAGTTCAGATACAAGGCTCACGTTGTAAATACCGCAATGAAGCAGCAGCTTAATCATAAAAGCATTAAGTATAACTGGCATGCTGCCGATGTATCTGTTCTTGAAGGAGTATTTGCAAGGGGAGACAGGAGATTATCCAAGGTACTTGAAATTGCATATAAAAAAGGATGCATGTTTGATGCCTGGACGGAAACTTTCCGTTTTGAGCCTTGGGAAGAGGCTTTTGAACAGGCAGGTATAGATCCTGCATTTTACTATAATCGTGAAAGAGATCTGGATGAATTGCTGCCATGGGATTTTATTGATACAGGTGTGACAAAAGAATTTCTTAAGAGAGAATATATTAACGCAAAAGAAGAAAAAGTCACTCCCAACTGCCGGGAAAAGTGCAGCGGATGCGGTGTGGCAAAGTATCACGGAGGGGTCTGCATTGAAAGTAAGAATTAGATTTTCCAAGACAGGCGCCCTTGTCTATATCGGACATCTTGATGTTATGCGTTATTTCCAGAAACTGTTCAGAAGAGCAAATATTCCTGTCGCATATTCCGAAGGATTT
>DEEW01000197.1:1574-1963 GCA_002350465.1 Lachnospiraceae bacterium UBA2868 | reverse complement strand
GATATTGTCATTTACACCTCCCCTTCCTCTGGGGATGGAAAGTATGGGGGAGTACGCGGATGTGGAACTGACGGATTCTGTATCAACAAAAGCTGCTATTGATGCACTTGCGGCTCAATCTGTTCCGGAAATCAATATTTTGTCTTTTAAGGAAATCCCGCCGGAATGTCAAAACGCCATGGCTTCGGTTGCAGCCGCAAGATATACTGTGGACTGTATTGATGCTTCAATACCTGTCTCTGAACTTATAAAGGCTTTTTTGGCAAAGGATGAGGCGGTTATAAAAAAAAAAACAAAAAAGAGCGAAAAGACTATCAATATCAGACCTCTTGTATATGAGCTCAAATACGATAAACAGCTTAATACTATGGAAATGCTCATATCCTCTG
>DEEW01000197.1:0-1538 GCA_002350465.1 Lachnospiraceae bacterium UBA2868 | reverse complement strand
TCCTCGGGCAGTACCGATAATATAAAACCGGAATATGTACTTGAAGGGTTAGGCATTAGCGATAATCCGATATATGACAAAGACAGCCTTGTTATCAGGAGAATTGATCAGTATACAGAGGGTCCGGGCGGATTTGTATCACTTGATGATAAAGGATGCGACATTTTATGATAAGAGATCTTGCTGTATTTACAAAATATGAAGATAAATATGTACTTATGCACTTGGCGGACGACGTGGTCAAACATTTGTATGTATATCAGGAGCCGGATGGCTTGGCATTGGGAACAGTGATAAACTGCCGTATAGACAATCAGATTGAGAATATAGATTCATGTTTTGTGGCATACGCCCCCAAATCAATCGGATATCTGGACAAGAAATACAGGAACGGAGAGATATTGCCCCTGATGCTGAAAAAAGAGGCAATAGATAATAAAAAGCCGTTATTTACCGACGTTATATCCATTGAAGGGGAATATGTTGTAGTATCGGCAGGCCGCAGCTTCGTAAAAGTTTCATCAAAGATTCCGGTACAGGAAAAAGATGCCTACATACAGGCGTTTAAGGAAAAGACAGACAGAGAAGGGATAGGTGTAATAATCCGTACGGCTGCATATACGGATGAGGACGGAATTGACAAGGCAAAGAGAGAATTTGACAGTATCGTCATAAAGCTCAAGGAGATTCCGGAAAAGTCGGAGCATGCACCCCAGTATTGTACTCTGTACAGTCCGCTTCCCGCATATATCAGCGATATATTGTATCTTATCAAGTCGGGAATTAAAGAAGTGGTTACGGATGATCCCGCTATTTATGAATCGCTTCATAAGGAATACAGCGCAGTAACCGGACCGGTCAAGCTGACTGACCGGGTCGGAATAAGATTTTACGAGGATAAAATGCTGGAACTGTCAAAGCTTTATTCCTTTGGCGGACGGATTTCTGAATGCCTTAAGAGAAAAGTGTATTTAAAAAGCGGTGCAAGTATTACAATAGATCAGACCGAAGCGCTGACCGCCATTGATGTAAATACCGCCTCAAACGCAGGTAAAACCTTAAAGAACAACACTTTTTTAGCGGTAAATATCGAGGCGGCAGATGAGATTGCAAGACAGCTTGTACTTAGAAATATCGGCGGAATGATAATAATCGATTTTATTAACATGGATCTTGAAAGTGATTATGATGAGCTTAAAAATCATATGATAAATGTTCTTAAATTCGACAGGGAATATTGCCGGTTTGTTGATTTTACCGGGCTTAAGCTTTGTGAACTTACAAGAAGCAGAAGGGGAAAATCATTGTATCAGAGTTTGAGGAGCAGATAGACAGATGGAAGAAAAATTGTCTCCTATGATGCAAAACTATATGGAAACAAAGGAAGCCTACAGTGACTGTATTCTATTTTACCGTCTCGGGGATTTCTATGAGATGTTCTTCGACGACGCCATCGTGGCGTCCCGGGTGCTGGACCTGACCCTGACGGGCAAGAACGTGGGCACCCCGGAACGGGCGCCCATGTGCGGCGTGCCCTA
>DEEW01000040.1:3661-7307 GCA_002350465.1 Lachnospiraceae bacterium UBA2868 | reverse complement strand
GAGTTTCTTCGCAATCTGTTAGAGGCGATGTATGAAGAGCTACCTGCCCCGAAGAAAAAGAAGTGAGCTATAGTAAGGAAAATTGGGAGTTAATCTTCCTATCGTGGGCTCAAAAGTGAACCCACGGCAAAGCAAGGTGAACCCACGCCGGGGCACGAGTAGTTTTTGACCCTATAAAAAACTACGTTTTGACTACTACCCACGGCCAAGATTTGCCACACTTTGCGCGACTTTGCCATTTGGCCCGATTTTCTGTAAAATGACCGGAGTTTCAGCAACTTGGCAAACTGGCGCAAACTGAAGCATATTGATGCGGTTTTGGAGGTAAGAAATGCCTATAAAAGTATTATTCATCTGCCACGGCAATATCTGCCGTAGCGTTAGTGCACAGTACATATTTGACCAGCTCATAGAGGAAGGTCATCTTGAAAATGAGCTTTCCTGTGAGTCCGCGGCGACTTCCACGGAGGAGATCGGCAATCCGATCTATCCACCGATGCGGCAGGCGCTTGTTAATCACGATGTACCCATAGGGAATCATCGGGCCAGGCAGCTGCGCCGGGCGGATTACGACGAGTATGATCTTATAATAGGCATGGACAGTGAGAACATGTATTATATTAAGAGGATACTTGGTTCAGATCCGGAAGGAAAGGTTCATACTCTTATGGAATATACCGACTCTCCGGATGAGCTGATAGATGATCCATGGTATACGAGAGATTTTGAAGAGGCCTACCGACTTATCAGAAAGGGCTGTGAGGCATTGCTTGAGTACCTGACTCAAGGATGACGGAAATGAGCGTGTTACCACATGAAATCCACCTGTAGAATAACACTGTTATCTATCATAGCATTCATATTTACAACTATAGCAATAAATCTGAGCCCGGTAATTACTGCCTGTGAAGAAATCCCCCAATCACTCCCATGTACCTCAAAGACTGAGCAAAACCCGGCAGATAATACAAAGGAGCCGGGTGATTTTACGGTAGTGATGGTGGGAGATATCCTGCTTCATGACGGAATTGAAAAGTGTGCTCTACGTGAGGATGGAAGCTATGATTATACCGAAGTTTTCAGGCATACGAAGGATGAGATCGAGGCAGCGGATCTTGCGATTGTAAACGAGGAGGTCATTATCGGCGGGGAAGAGCTTAGGGTAAGCGGATATCCAAGCTTTAATGCACCCTATGAAATCGCCGATGAACTTGCAGAGACCGGATTCGATGTTATATGCCACGCAACAAATCACGCGCTTGACAGAGGAAAAAAGGGCATCGTAAACTGCCTGTCATACTGGAAGGAGAATTATCCGCAGATCATGCCTGTGGGAATATATGACAGCGCACAGGAAAGCGATGAATTATGCATATATGATAAGAACGGCTATAGGATAGCCGTTCTTAATTATACTTACGGAACTAACGGAATACCTCTTCCGAAGGATATGCCCTACGCGGTTAATCTCATAAAGGAGGACAAGGTCATAAGTGATCTTGCAAAGGCCGAAAAGGAGGCTGATTTTACGATAGTGTGCCCTCACTGGGGGACGGAGTATAATCTCGGGATTACGGATTATCAGAAAAAATGGGCAAAGATATTTGCCGATGGCGGTGCAGACGTTATAATAGGGACACACCCTCATGTGATCGAGCCGCTTGAGATTGTGACGGCTGATGACGGGAGGAAAGTCCCTGTGTATTATTCGCTCGGAAACTTTGTCAACTGGACGAGCGGACAGGGTAGGGGTGTTGCAAACAGAATGGTTGGAGCAATGGCTGTGATCACACTGAACATGGACGAAGCCGGAGATGTATATGTCAAAGATTACGGTGTTAAGCCTCTTGTGTGCCATGTTGAGTCGGCGACTGACGGGGCGACCGTGTATTTCCTCGATGATTACACTCAGGCAAAATCATTTCTGAATGAGATTAGACGACGTGACGATAATTTTTCCTATATATATTGTGAAGAATTGTGTTACAGTATATACGATAAGGATTCTTGGAGGTAGATAATGTACCAGCTTGTCGTTTTTATAGAATATTTCACTATCATAGGTCTGTTTGCGGAATGCTGGGTTGCTTTTAGAAACTGGAGCAACAAGCTCCATTCTTATATGTTTTTTTATTGCGTTTCAAATCTTGTTTACAATGCCGGAGTGCTTATGGAGCTTCGCGCCACAACGGAAGAGGCATATGTCGTTGCGCTGAAGCTCGGCTATATGGGACGCTTATGGATCGGCCTGTCCCTTTTCCTGTTTGGGGCCGAGTTATGCAGGATACGTGTGCCGGGGTACATTACTGCAGTGCTGGCACTTACACACGCTTTTATTTACACACTGATACTGGATCTGGAAGGAAATGATCTGTATTACGATTATATGGAGTTTGTCATTCGCGGAGATTTTCCGAGACTTCTTCACCACGGTGGCCCTTTTTATACTGTTCAGACCGTTATGTCGATGGGGTACGCGGTATTAGGGTGTCTGGGGGTTTTGTACACCTTTTTGCGAGAGACCAACAAAATGGCCAAAAAGCGTCTGATGCTCATTCTCCTGGCCTTTGCTTCGATAGGAATTTCGTATGTGGTGTATATTTTCAAACTCGTAGCCCTTGCCGAACTGTATGATGTAACAACATTCGGGTTTGCCATCGGAACGATTTTCATGCTGATAGCAATCTTCAAATACAAGATGCTTGATGCGGAAACCGTAGCAAGGAATTATGTTGTTGATGAATTATCCGAGGGGATACTTGTAGTTGATGATGAGGGCAGGGTTTCTTATCACAACAAACCGGCTGAAAGGCTGTTTCCGGAACTTGCCGAACAGGATGTATCCGGGAAAAAATCAGAAGCCGTGCTTGAACGCATAAGATTTGCGATATATTGTGATGAACCTATGCGCATAAACGAAAATATTTATACACCGAGAGCGAATTCACTTATTCAAAACGGAACATCGGTGGGAGTATTGTATGTTCTGGTGGATGACAGTGAGCATTACCGCTATATGGATGAGCTCCGTGAGCAGAGGCAGATAGCGGATGATGCCAACAAGGCTAAATCCCAGTTTCTGGCGAATATGTCTCATGAGATCAGAACTCCTATCAATGCAATTCTTGGTATGGGCGAGATGATACTTCGGGAGAGCAAGGAAAAAGAAACCGTTGAATATGCCGAGGATATCGAGACATCAGGACAGACGCTGCTGGCACTTATCAACGACATACTTGATTTTTCCAAGGTCGAAGAAGGGAAAATGGAGATAATTCCAGTTCAGTATGAGCCGGTGATCGTGAAGAATGACATCGTCAACATGATCAAAGACAGAGCCACNNAAGAAGGGGCTTAAGTTTGAGGTTGAATTTGACAAGGAGATCCCGAGACTTTTAAGAGGCGACGAGATCAGAATCAAGCAGTGTGCCCTTAATCTGTTGACCAATGCGGTGAAGTATACACAGGAAGGCGAGGTTCGACTTAAGATCAGGCACAGAAAATCAAGCGATGACAGGATAGTCCTTTCTTTTGAGGTGTCAGATACGGGTGTCGGAATCAGGCCGGAGGACATGGATAACCTGTTCTCTCCCTTTATGCGTATAGATGAGAAGAAAAATCGCAGCATAGAAGGTACAGGCCTGGG
>DEEW01000040.1:2955-3570 GCA_002350465.1 Lachnospiraceae bacterium UBA2868 | reverse complement strand
TCGTTTGAGATAGAGCAGGAGGTTTTAAACTGGGAGCCTGCGGGAGAGCCGGAGCGCAAGGCTGACGGAGTTAATAAGAAGAAAGCTGAGTATAAGGAATTGTTCCATGCGCCCGAGGCTACTATTCTCGTTGTTGATGATATCAAGATGAATCTTACGGTTTTTACCAAATTGCTCAAGAAAACGCAGATACAGATTGATACGGCCCTTTCCGGAAAACTGGCGATCGAGATGGCAAAGGATAAAAATTATGACANNGATGACATCATTTTTATTGATCATCTCATGCCTGATATGGACGGGATAGAGACGCTTGAGAAACTCAAAGAAGACAATCCCGATTCGAATGCCGTATATATTGCGCTTACGGCAAATGCGATTTCGGGAGCCAGGGAGATGTACTTAAATGCCGGGTTTGCCGACTATATATCCAAGCCGGTTGAAGGACCGAAGCTTGAGAAGCTGATAATGAGTTATCTTCCGCCCGAAAAACTCCTTGACACGCCTATAAGCGTGTAATATAATCTGTCAATGTGACGGCAAATGTCTTTCCGAAGCCATAGCCCCGGCAGGAAAGGAAGATGCCGCATCATTATTGTTATTTTGTTGATTTTT
>DEEW01000040.1:0-2853 GCA_002350465.1 Lachnospiraceae bacterium UBA2868 | reverse complement strand
TCCTTCGTGGTAAGAACAAGCCCATCTTTACACCTCATGCTGATACAGGTGACTGTGTTGTCATTGTAAACGCAGAAAAGGTTGTAGTTACAGGTCGTAAGCTCGATCAGAAGATTTATTATCATCATTCGGATTATGTAGGCGGTATGAAGGAGACCACACTTCGTGATAAGCTTGCAAAAGCTCCTACGGAAGTTGTGGAACTTGCTGTTAAGGGAATGCTTCCCAAAGGCCCTCTCGGTCGCAGAATGTACAAGAAGCTTTTTGTATATGCCGGACCTGAGCATCCTCATGCAGCTCAGAAGCCCGAAGAGTTGAAGTTTTAAGGTGTAAGGAGATAAGAAATGGCTAAAGCAAAAGAGCAGTTCTACGGAACAGGAAGAAGAAAATCAGCCGTTGCCAGAGTATATATTAAGCCCGGCAAAGGAAATATCACAGTTAACAAAAGAGAGCTCGATGACTATTTCGGACTTGAAACACTTAAGACCATCGTTCGTCAGCCTCTTGTAGCTACAGAAACCGAAAAGAAGTACGACATTAAGGTTAATGTAAAGGGCGGCGGTACAACAGGACAGGCAGGAGCTATCCGCCACGGTATCGCAAGAGCACTTCTTAAAGTAGATGAGGACTTCCGTCCCACGCTTAAGGCAGCAGGTTTCTTAACAAGAGATCCTCGTATGAAGGAAAGAAAGAAGCCCGGTCTCAAGGCAGCAAGACGCGCACCTCAGTTCTCAAAGCGATAACTTTTGCATATTTGCAAAATTCAAGAAAACCCTCAAAGCCTTGTGTTTTGGGGGTTTTCGTTATCTACGTAAAATCATCGATGAAAGAAAGGACATCCGGGATTATGAGTAAAATGATCAGTGAACCGAACAATGAACAGTTAAAGAAATATGATGAACTCAAAAGTCTCTTGCAAAGTTTCGGCAGCGTTGCTGTTTCATTTTCAGGTGGTGTTGATTCGACCTTTTTGCTGTATGCCGCAAAGGAAGCTTTAGGTGATCGTATGATAGCTGTGACAGCCCGGTCCTGTTCTTTCCCCGAAAGAGAATTAAGTGAAGCCAGATCCTTCTGCGAACAACAGAACATCAGACATTTTATCTGTGATTCGGAGGAGCTTGACATTGAGGGATTTTCTTCCAATCCCAAGAACCGCTGCTATCTATGTAAGCGTGAATTGTTTGATAAAATCCGTAAGATTGCGGACCGGGAAAAAATAGATGCAATTGTTGAGGGTTCCAACCTTGATGACAACGGGGATTATCGTCCCGGATTACAGGCTGTTGCCGAACTTGGTATTCAGAGTCCTCTGAGAACTGTCGGCTTTACCAAGGATGATATAAGGACTTTATCCAAATATCTGGGCCTTCCGACCTGGGAAAAGCCATCTTTCGCCTGCCTTGCCTCCAGATTTGTATATGGTGAGACAATATCGAGAGAAAAGCTGGGAATGGTTGACAGGGCAGAGCAACTGCTGCTTGACCTTGGATTTCATCAGGTGCGGGTAAGAATCCACGGTACAATGGCAAGAATTGAGATTTTGCCTGAAGAGTTTGGGAAGCTGATCTCAGATGATATTCGAACACAGATCATTACAAAGTTTCGCGAATATGGGTTTTCCTATGTCACCATGGACCTTATTGGATACAGAACCGGAAGTATGAATGAAGTAATCGATAAATGAACACATCTAAGCTGCAGCAGGCACGAGCCTATGAAAAAGAGAATATGGCAACAGTTCCTTCATCGGAGAGACCGTGCTGTCATGTCACGGGTCCTGTCGGCTGGATCAACGATCCCAACGGGTTTTGCGAATATGACGGATTCTATCATCTGTTTTTCCAGTATCATCCCTATTCGGTAAAATGGGGACCGATGCACTGGGGACACGCAAGAAGCCGCGACCTTATCACGTGGGAATACCTTCCGGCAGCGCTTGCACCTGACGAAGAGTATGACAGGGACGGCTGCTATTCGGGAAGTGCGATAACGCTTGATGGCGGAAGACATCTTCTGATATATACCGCTGTCAAAAAAGAGGATAGCGACGGAACCACCCGGGAATTCCAGCAGCAGGCGATCGCTGTCGGCGACGGAATAAACTATGCAAAATCATCCGCCAATCCCGTTATAGGAACTTCGATGATACCCCAGGGCAACAGCACAAGTGATTTTCGTGATCCGAAAGTGTTCCGGGAGAACGGAAGGTATTATGCTGTTATCGGAAGTCGTGACAAGGACGGGTTCGGTGAGGCACTGCTTTATGAGAGCCCGGACTGCATCAACTGGCAGTTTGTTACCATAGTCGATAAAAGCGGCGGTTCATTCGGCAGAATGTGGGAGTGCCCTGACTATTTTCAGCTTGGGGGTAAACGTATCCTTATGGCAAGTCCGCAGGAACTTGACGGCAGCGAGGGATTTTACCCCGGGAGTATAAGCGTCTTTTTTATAGGTGATGCCGGAGATGACCTTTCACTAAACCGGGAAGCTGTACAGCTTATAGATGAAGGCCCTGATTTCTATGCGCCCCAGACCATGCTTTCTGGTGACGGCAGAAGGATCATGATCGGCTGGATGCAGAACTGGGAGACCTGTGACCTGCAAAGTGCCGGACGGAAGATATTCGGGCAGATGAGTGTTCCGAGAGAACTTGAATATAAAAACGGGAGAGTGTACCAGAACCCCGTAAGGGAGATCGAGTCATACCGCAGGGGAAAAATCATATGCCGGGGAGCAGCCGTTTGCGGTGAAACATATTTTGATGGCATAAACGGAAGGATAATTGATCTTACCGTTACGATTGACTTTAGTAAAAATGCTGAAGCGAGTGATTTTCGGATAGAGCTTGCCAGG
>DEEW01000147.1:34156-36582 GCA_002350465.1 Lachnospiraceae bacterium UBA2868 | reverse complement strand
TCATCACCGATAAGAAGTCTCTTGGGATCTGTTGACAGTGTTGTCTTACCTGTTCCGGAAAGTCCGAAGAAGATTGCTGTATGCTTACCTTCCATATCAGTATTTGCCGAGCAGTGCATTGAAGCCATTCCGTCAAGAGGAAGGAAGTAGTTCATCATTGAGAACATACCCTTCTTCATCTCTCCGCCGTACCATGTGTTTAATATAACCTGCTCACGGCTTGTTACGTTGAAAAGAACAGCTGTCTCAGAATTAAGACCCAGTTCCTTGTAATTGTCAACCTTTGCCTTGGAAGCTGTATATACTACAAAGTTAGGCTCAAATGAAGCTTCTTCCTCAGCGGTGGGTTTGATGAACATATTTCTAACGAAATGTGCCTGCCAAGCAACTTCCATGATGAAGCGGACAGCCATTCTCGTATCCTTGTTGGCACCGCAGAATGCATCAACAACGAAGAGTCTCTTATTTGAAAGCTCCTCAACAGCCAGCTTCTTGCAGGCATCCCATGCTTCCTGGGTTGCACGATGGTTATCGTTGGGATACTCTTCGCTTGTCCACCAAACAGTATCATGAGCCTTTGCATCATCAACAATAAACTTATCTTTGGGTGAACGGCCTGTGTAGATACCTGTCATAACGTTAACGGCATCAAGTTCGGTAAGCTGACCTTTGTCGTAACCTGTAAGTTCAGGCTTCATTTCCTCTTCATACAGAAGTTCATATGAAGGATTGTAGACGATCTCGGTTGCACCGGTAATGCCGTACTTGGTAAGATCAATGTTTGCCATAATAAAAATCACTCCTTTTCTTTATATAAATCCTTACGATTTGTTAACCGAAGTCGATTATAATACATAATCAGCCTTAAACGCAACACAAATACTTTTAAAAATCAAAAATTCATATACTTTTCGGTCCATATTCTCTCTTCATTATCAAGAAGGGGAAAAACCTTTTCTTCTATCAGTTTGTTGTATTGTAACAGGATTGATTTTTCATCATCGGACAATGCATCAAAATCAATTGCCTCCTTGTCGAAAGGAACAAGAGTCAGCGGCTCAAAACGGCACATTCTATAACCATCCGCATCATCCGCTGCGACAGTAAGCAGCAGGTTTTCAAGCCTTACCCCGAATTTCCCCTCAAGGTATACTCCCGGTTCATCACTGACTATGATTCCCGGAACAAAGGCGGCTTCCCGATCCGAAGAACTCCTGGATATCCGTGCCTCCGACTCATGAACCGACAGATATGCCCCGACTCCGTGGCCTAGGCCGTGGCCGCAAAAATACCCGTTATCCCACAGCGGTGTCTCTGCCGCACTATCAAGCAGCGCTCCTCTGTAGCCCTCGGGAAAAATCATATTCATAAGTCTTAGATTTCCCTTCAGTACGATTGTATATACCTTCTTCTCCTCCGCTGTTGGCTCCCCTAGCGGAATTGTCCTTGTTATATCCGTAGTCCCTTCAAATTCGTACTGTCCTCCCGAATCAACAAGCAAAAACCCGGCGGGCTCTACAGAAGCGGCCTTATCTTTTGAGGCTGTGTAGTGGACTATTGCAGAATTGGGACCATACGCACATATAGTTTCAAAGGAAGGCTGCAGACTGTTGTTTTTTCTCCTCATATCGTCAAGCATCTTCCCTATTTCAAATTCATCGGGCAGATCATTTGCGGCAGCCATCTCCTTCAACTTTTTGATAAATCTTATCATTGTTACGGCATCTTTAAGATGCGCTTCTCTCATCCCCTTTATTTCGGAACTGTTTTTTATATGTTTTCTGATAAGATCAACGTCCTTGCATTCGGTAAACATTCCCTTTTCATCAAATGCCAGAAGTATTCTGCAGTTATTTGTATAGGGATCGGCAATGACAGTGTCCGTGGCAACCTCCTGAAGCTGCTTGTAAAACAATGAATACTCTTTTACGCTGACACCGCTTTGGGAGAGATCCCCCTCCACTTCCTCCGGCATATTTTTCCGGCTTACGAAAAGAGTTGCCGTATATTTCGTTATCATCGCATATGAATAAGCCACAGGAACATGGGAAATATCACATCCCCGAATGTTAAAGAGCCACATTACCGAAGTTAGATTAGATAAAATGTATGTATAACTCTCTTCCCGCACATATAACCGCTCGATCCTGCTTCTTAGTTCCGACAGCTTATCGGAAACGGTTTTGCCCGCAAATTCTGCCGGAGCCCCCAATATTTCCCCAAAGGATCTTTTCGGCATTGTATCCGCACATTCCTTTAGCACCTTACTTCCGTCTGTAATCTCAACACTTTGGGGAAGCTTGTCTTTCAGATCCATATATTTTTTGTATGAAAGAGTCATATGGTCAAATGCTATTATCTGGCCTTCCCATACATGCTCCGCCAAATATTCATCCCAGTTTTTTACACCGGGTGTACCGTATTTT
>DEEW01000147.1:33829-34077 GCA_002350465.1 Lachnospiraceae bacterium UBA2868 | reverse complement strand
CTCCCCCCCACAAGAACTCCCGCCGAGCCCGTAAAATGCGAGATCGCTTCTCTGTATTTATCGCAGTCTCCCGTATATTCCGACAAGTGGGCATCCTCCGAGAATACCACAAACCAGTCAATATTCTCCCTGCCCATTATTTCTCTTAATTTGCTTATCATAATTATTCTCCTGACGTTAATATATTTACCATATTTTAATCATAAACTATTTTAAAGTACAGTTATTTTGTGATAAAATAATATACG
>DEEW01000147.1:32615-33731 GCA_002350465.1 Lachnospiraceae bacterium UBA2868 | reverse complement strand
ACTAAAGGGGTTCGGATATACGAATATCTCCGAAGTAAGCAACGGAGAAGATGCCGTTAATTTCTGCAAGGAAAATAAGCCTGAACTGGTTTTCCTTGATATTGTTATGCCCGTCAAGGACGGTGTTACCGCAACCGGAGAAATAATGGCCGCCAATCCCGACACCAAGATCATCATCGTATCTTCTGTCGGCACACAGACTCATCTTAAGGAAGCGATCAAGGCCGGGGCTAAGGATTTTATACAAAAGCCCATTGATGAAGAACTTCTCAAACAGGTTGTGGAGAATGTAGATGGATAACAACAAGTCCTATTCCAAGATTCTTGAGGCATCGAACTATCTTAACGTAGATATGTCCGATTTTGTAAAAACATATATAGAAAAGCTTGTTTATAACATATGCATATATGTTGATTCTGATTTTTCACTTGGTAATATTGAGATTTTAAATACATTTTCCGGTAAGTGCGAACTGAGCCAGCAAATTACCGGAGTCCCGAGTGCATACTCATGCGTCGACGGCAGGGAGGATGCCCTCGTTGCTTTTGCGGAAAACTATTCCCACCTCGGAATCAAATCATTTGATGTGCTTGCACGTGAGGCAATACTTGATTTTCTCAATCTTCACAACGGACTGTTTGTTGTGCTTCTTAGCAAGAACAACATTTGTGAACTCTCCCTTGATGCTCCTAAGCAAAACGGGNNNATAGACCTTGCGCAGTACAGATCTATAACAGTAATCCCCGTAATGTTCAAATACGGAACAATAAAGTTCTTTTTATGTGAAGTATGACTCGATCTGTTAGATCGAGTCACGGCGACTCATGACTCGATCTAGATGATCGAGTCACGGCGACATCGGCTTTGCCGATGTTGTTTCTATATCAAACCAATAACTTTCTAACTTCCCCTTTCATCTCATCCACGGCACATACCGTATCATGGAGAATTGCCGCATCCTTAAGGCTGCTTACGGCTTTTGGTATATCTACCTTTGATATTGTAGACAATTCCTCCGCCATTGCAAAATCATCATCAGAAACCTTCCCTGCATCAATGGCGTCAAGTACGCTTGCCATAAACTTGTATGGGCTAGCGGTTGATACAACAACCGA
>DEEW01000147.1:24224-32571 GCA_002350465.1 Lachnospiraceae bacterium UBA2868 | reverse complement strand
GCCGTATGAGTATCGATAACGTATCCGCAGCTTTCATAAACGTATTTGATAGTCTCCCTGACCTCATCTTCGGTTGCATATATCCCCACAAAATCCTTCATGAATTCCCTTGATGTGCCATCCACCGAATATCTGCCCGTTTCGGCAAGTTTCTTCATTAATCCGGCATTTTCTGCCGCATCATTTCCGAGGGAATGATAAATAAGCCTTTCCAGATTGCTTGATATTAGAATATCCATGGAAGGAGATGTGGTAAGTATGAAATCCCTGTTTTTATCGTAAGTACCTGTCTGGAAAAAATCATACAGGACTTTGTTCTCGTTAGACGCACAAATCAGTTTCCCTATTGGAATGCCCATATTCTTTGCGTAAAAGGCCGCAAGTATATTTCCGAAATTTCCGGTTGGAACAGTAAAGTTTAAAGGCTCCCCGTCGGATATCGCACCCTCTTCCACCATCTTTACGTATGCATACACATAGTATGCCACCTGAGGAAAGAGTCTTCCGATATTGATGGAATTGGCTGATGAGAAGCGATAACCCTTCCCGGCAACTTCATCATTTAATTCCTTGTCGGAAAACATTCTCTTAACCGCACTCTGACAGTCATCAAAGTTACCCTTTACTCCCACAACCTTTGTATTGGCCCCCTTCTGGGTTACCATTTGGCGCTCCTGAATACGGCTTACACCGCCCTTCGGGTAAAATACGATTATCTTGGTATTCTCAACATCCGCAAATGCTTCAAGAGCCGCTTTACCCGTATCGCCGCTTGTGGCGGTCATAATAATGACTTTTTCCTTAATATTATTCTTGGCAAGTGCGCACGTCAGAAGATGCGGAAGAATTGACAGTGCCATATCCTTAAAGGCTATAGTCCTGCCGTGGAAAAGTTCTAGAAAATACTGATCGCCCCTTTTAACAAGAGGAGCAATTAATTCGGTATCAAATTTGGAATCGTACGCATTATCAATGCATGACTTGAGNNGCCTCGGTATAATCGGTAAAATACAGCTTTAAAACTTCAAAGGCAATCTCCTTATAGCTCTTACACACAAGATCTTTGACAGACGCCTCAATCCTTGGAATACGCTCCGGAACAAACAGACCTCCGTCATCTGCAAGTCCTTTTATAACAGCTAAAGAAGCACTGTATTTCTCCGTGCATCCCCTTGTGCTTAAATATTCCATTATTTGCTCTCCTTGTCATCACCGGAAATTTCCGCTTTGGCATCCTTGGCTTCACGAAGTTTCTTTCCGCATACCACTCCGAGTATAATTACTCCGATGCTTACAATAACAAGAATCAGATAAGTCAGAAACATATTGATAAAAGCGATCATTATATATCCTCCGCAAATTAATTATTGTATATCCGTAAATATCACAGTCTAAAATATATCATTATTCGGCAACATCGTCCAGAAGTTCGGATGACAGCGCCGCTTCAACAGCCATTTTATCACATCTTTCGTTCTCTGGGTGATCATTATGACCCTTTACCCATGTAAATGTAACATTATGTGGAGCCTTGGCTTCAAGAAGTCTCTTCCACAGATCCGTGTTCAAAACAGGTTTTTTGTCCGATTTTTTCCAGCCGTTTTTGATCCAGCTGCCGATCCAGTCCTGATTAAATGCATCGGTTACATATTTGCTGTCGGAGACAATCTCCACATCGCAGGGGCGGTTAAGGCTCTCAAGCCCTGCTATTACGCCCATCAGCTCCATTCTGTTGTTTGTTGTCTTTTTATACCCGGCGCTTCTGGTGCTTTCATGAAGATTGCCTTTCGGATCAGTATAATGGAGAATAACACCGTATCCGCCCGGTCCGTCGGGATTGCCTCTTGCACTTCCGTCGGTATATATCGTAACTTTCATACCCGGCTAATCCAGCTCCCTGTTTTTTTATATTGTTCAACAAGCCTGTCTGCAGAGGATGTGACGGTTTTGTCAAATCCAAGCATCTTTAGCAGGCTTATGGCATTTGTTTTATCAGATACACCTTCTTTTATCACAAACGGAAACGTAACGGAATCTTCGTTTATCTCCTCGGTAAAGTGATAAAGCTCCATCTTATCTTCAAGCAGCAAAGTAAGTTCACGGTCATGGGTTGCCGCAAAACATAATGCTCCCGAATCACACAGATATTTCAGGATATTGGTTGCGGCTGCAATCCTCTCTACAGTATTCGTTCCCCTGAGGACTTCGTCAATGATAAAGAGGCAATCGGGAGCGGCCGTGTCACACATACGTTTTATGGACCTGGCTTCCACAACATAATAGCTCTCATTTGCAAGAATATTATCAGCCAGCGCCATTGATGTATAGATCCTGAATTTACCTGTCGCAAAGCTGTCCGCAAAAGCAAGTCCGAAAGTCTGTGCAAACAATACATTAACCGCAACCGCCTTCAGGAAGGTTGATTTTCCGGAGGCATTCGAGCCGGTAATAAGCACACCTCTTTCGGCCGTAAAATCATTGTATACCGGGTTTTTGACAAGAGGATGATATATCTGCTTTGTATCTATACGTTTTTGCGGTATGATCTGTGCCCTGCAGTGCTTTCTGCCTTTAATGTATGAAGCGATGGCAAGGGTGCAGTCAAGTTCCCCGAGCTTAAGGTAGAGTTCCTCAAGTCTGTCAATGTACCTGACAACCGTTGATACCTTAAGTTTATATACGATGATATCAATGTGGGTGATCATCTTCACATAATCAAGCAGGATAGATAAAGGGCTTGAGCTTGTGGCATCTCTTTCCGATATCAGAAAATTACCGAAAAGAAGACCAGTAAGATCTTTGTATGCTTCAAAGGAGCCGCATCCGTTCTTAGAAAGCCTGTCTGCGCATTTGATTATGCGCATGGAAGTTGCAAACCCGGCAAGGCTGTCTTTGGTAGATCTTATTCCCTTAAAGTATCCCCACACGGATACACTCAGCATAACAATAGTCGCTATAATACCGGTCACATGACTAAAAGGTATGACGCATAACGAAATAACAAGTAATGCAAGAGGAACCACATCAGCTGCAATGCTTTCACGCCTTGCCTCTTTAATTGCCGAAATATTGGCAAATCCGTCCCGGCGCATCCTTCCCATTGTTGACTCGAGAATATAAATAAGCCTTACAGCCGTATCAGTGTCCTTCGTATATGTATCAGTCAGGTCAAAAAAGGGTGAGGGATCATCCTCAAGCAACCTGAATCTGCAATACAGATATTCCTCCCCGGCATTTGTTACACACCTGTTCATCCGGCTGTAAACATCACGAATCGACAGGTCGGATAATGTTATATCATCCAGACAGAAGGAACCCTTATCCTTGCTCATCATATACCCGAATAAAGCCGGCACATGATCAAACACATCTGTATTGCCGCAAAGGTCTTCTGTGCTCCCGAATTCCTTTTTTATTCGATCAAATCTTGCAAGCCTTATGGTTCTCTTGCGGTTAATGCCGGAAATAATCAGTGCAGCCGCAAGAAGGGCTGTAAGTGCCGCAAATACATATGTGCCCATTTATCATTCCTTATACTTGGCCATAAGTTCATTTGCCTTGGCATAAATCTTTTCAGGATCAACTCCTGCATTGAAGACTCCGTCCTCATAGAGAATCTTTCCGTCGCACATTGTCATCTTGATGTTTGTCTTGCTTCCCGAATATACAATGTTGTCAACAATGTTATTAAGGGGCTGCATATTGGGCTGGTCAAGATCGATCATAATAATATCAGCCTTCTTGCCTGCGGCTAAAACATCACAGTCATCAAGACCCATACAACGGCTTGCATTAACTGTTGCCATCTTCAGAACCTCTGTAGGAACAACAGCTGCCGCATCCATATCATGAAGCTTGGCAAGACCAGTAACCAGGAGCATCTCCCTGAACATNNTATTCGCATCCATTGCCGAAGCATCATTCTCCCGAAGCTTCGGAAGAGCCGCCGCAAGGAACATCTCCCTGAACATATCAAGGCAGTTATTTGAAGAAGGGCCGTCAGTTCCTATTGCAACTCTTATTCCTTCGTTAAGATATCTTGATATGGGTGCGATCCCGCTTGCAAGCTTGGTGTTTGAACCCGGATTTGTCACAACGGTAAGGTCATGCTTCTTAAATATCTCAATATCCTCATCACTTAAATAAACACAATGATATCCGCCACCGCCGTATTTGAACATATCAAGACTTTCGAATAACTGTGTCGGTGTCATTCCATGACGCTCGATACATTCCTTAACCTCTTTTTCCGTCTCGGAATTATGGGTAAATACGGGAGATTTGAACTCATCCGCTATTTCCGAAAGCTGCTCAAGCAGCTCTTTTGTGCAGGTGTATTCCGCATGGAAACCTATAAAATACTTTGCAAATCCGTTATCTTTGTTAAGTGTCTTGAATCTCTTCCTGACCTCCTCAAGGGACGGTCCGAATTTGTTGATATCGCAGCATCCTACAAACCTGATACCCATTTCCTCACAGGCTCTTACAGTTTCTTCGGGGTGCATATACATATCAAATATGCCCGTTATACCGCTTGTAAGATATTCCAGATTCGCAAGACGTACAAATTCATACATATCTTCCGCAGTAAGCTTCGCTTCAAGCGGGAAAATTTTGGTAGACAACCACTCCCAAAGCGGCATATCATCCGCATAAGATCTCATTCCGGTCATTGCCGAATGTGTATGGGCATCCTTAAATGACGGCATCAGAACGTTGCCCTTGCAATCCCTGATAACATCAAACTTAATCCCGGATTTGGCTATTTCTTCATCAGACATGCTTTTTCCGACATAAGAGATCTTGTTATCCGTTATCTGGATCTCACCTTCAAACAGTTCACAATTATCTTCCATCGTAAGAATTCTTGCGTTATATAACCTTGTATTCATTCCTGTAGTCTCCCTTCTGTCTCCTTTATTATAGATTTTCGGGGCCGAAACTGTTCGGCAAAAGCTCCGATAGAGTAAACTCCTTATAATCATCAACCGATCTTGCAACAATAACTATAAATTTGTCCGGATCCGTAAATTCCCTCATTACCTGCCGGCATATACCGCACGGGTATGCATATCCGGACAACACACCGCTTTCTGTATCGGCACCGCCGCAAACGGCAATAGCCGTAAAATCCCTATGCCCCGATGCTACGGCTGTAAATATGGCGCACCTTTCCGCACATACCGTTGCAGGATACGATGCATTTTCAATATTGGATCCGCATATTATCTCTCCATCTTCACAAAGCAGTGCAGCTCCTACATTATAATGTGAATACGGCGTATATGAGTTCTTCCTTGCATCCATTGCCGCTTTGATTAATTGTTTACGTTCCATGTGTTCTCCCTGAATAATATGATAATGACTATTCAAACTCAATGTACGTTACTTCCGTATTTATCAGGCTCAGTTCGTCGCATGTTCCTATGTCTGTCTGATTGTACGGAACTATAAGCCCGTCCACAATATGTGAATATACCGCTTCGTAGCTTGCTTCATCAAACTTTTCAAAACGGGACGTTTCCATTGGAAGACAGACACCGTTATCCTTGGCTGTCACATTTACTGCCGATCCACCTGCAAAGCTTCCTTCAAAATATGATTTTACATCATCGTAAACCGCGGAACTTACACTCTTCATAGCGGATGTGAGCACAACCTCCGACTCTGCGGATTCGTCAATATCAACACCTATCACTTTTCCCGAATGATTTTCCGCCGAACGGATGATGGACTTGGAAATAGCTCCGCCGCAGGCAAAGATGACTTCCGTATCATCATCATACCAAGCATTTGCCATCTCTTCGATCGCCGGATTCTCGGCAAAGGTGTCGGTGTATGTGTACCTTATATGAACATTAACACCCATTTCTATGGCGGCATAATCCGCACCCTGCACAAATCCGTATCCGTATCTGATCACGGGATCTATCGGCATTCCGCCCATAAAACCGAGGCCTTTGTATCCGTCACGCACAGCGGCATAACCGGCCAGAAATCCAGCCTCTTCCTCCGCAAATGTTATGGAGGAAACATTTTCACCGATCTTAACGTCCGTACCGTCTTCGCTGTGGGGAACTCCGTCTATAAGTATAAAAGAACATTCATCATACTTTGACTGCGCCGCATATACCGGAACCTCAAGCATGGCTCCCGGACAGACAAACAGCTTTGCACCGTTTGACACGCCTCTCTTAAACTGGGCCATAATACTGTCGGTATCTGTACCCTCGGGATTATAGTAATCATAGGATATGCCGGTCTCCTCGGCATATTTTTTGATACCTTCCCATGCGGCCTGATTAAATCCGTTATCATCAACTGTACCGTAATCGGTAATGAGCACAACATCAACCGGTTTGTCATTGGGATATGCGGCATCATCTTTGCCGCACCCGGTAAGGATCAGCGCCACAGAAGCAACAATACAGATAATAATTGTTAGTTTTTTACGTTTATATGCTGGCAATTCTATAAAGCTCCGATCCTGACTATTGTTTCTCTTACGATCTGCTTGAATAAAGGTGCCGCTTTTGCAGCTGCTTCCTGGACTTCATCATGAGTAAGGGGTGTTTCGGAAATACCGGCTGCAAGATTGCAGACGCATGATATAGCGCATATCTTCATTCCCATATGGTTTGCCGCAATTGCCTCCACAACCGTGCTCATACCTACCGCATCAACACCGAGCTTACCAAGCATCCTTATCTCAGCAGGGCTTTCGAATGAAGGGCCGGTCAGCTGGGCGTATACGCCCCTTTGCATCTCAATGTCAAAATCATCCGCCACCTGAAGAATGATGTCCTGAAGTATCGGATTATAAACCGAAGACATATCGGGAAATCTTGTTCCGATCTCATCTATATTTTCTCCTATAAGCGGATTGGGTGCGAAGCTTGAAATATGGTCGGTGATAAGCATAAAATCACCGGCTTTAAAATCCCTGTTAATTCCTCCCGACGCATTCGTAAGAAACAGATACTTTGCACCGAGCATAGCCATAAGCCTTACGGGAAGCACAACATCGGTAATGGGATACCCTTCGTAATAATGTACTCTTCCCTGCATACATACAACAGGTACACCGTCAACATTGCCGAATACAAATCTGCCCTCGTGCCCCGGTACAGTTGACATAGGAAATCCTTCAATTTCCGCATAAGAAATCGTATCCACTACATCGATCTCTTCCGCAAATTTTCCGAGCCCCGATCCAAGCACCAAAGCGACCTTAGGCTCAAACGAAGTTTTCGCCCTTACACTGTCATAACAATTCTTCAACTTTTCATAAACCGGATTCATTTTTCCTCCTTTTCAGATCTGTAAGCAGATCTTTTGCTTTGTGATAATCAAATATTTCCAGACTGCTCTTTACGTCACGAAATACCGTGTTGATCTCATGTCCGTAATTAACACTGACACATTCCGAAACCGCATCCTCCGTTGCCTTAATATTGAAATTGGACAAGGATTCTATAATATTATCAAGTACCGACAGGTCAAGTGCCACCTCTTCCCCTTCGGGTTCGGTGATCACCTCGTCTCCCTCAAATATACCATTTTCAACAAGATAATTCCTGACTATATCAAGTACTTCATTAAAGGTTGCCATCACACTGTCTGTGTGACTCTCAAGGAATTCTGTGTTTTGAGCCTTGCCGGCAAACTCCAGTTCCCTAAACTTAACCGACATTCCTTCGGCGCCTATAGCGGCACTGCTTGATTTTAAGGCGTGGACCTCTATAACGTAATTGCCGATATTGCCTTCGGCCAGAAGCTTAGGTACAATGGCAACCTTATTCACTCCTTCTTTGTAATATGCATTTACAACCGATGAGAACGCGTCAGTCTGACCGCCCACATTGGCAAGACCAACTTCGAAATTAATGACTTTGGGATCCTTGGATTCCTCTGCCTTATTTCCGTTATCATCCGATTCGGCAGGCCGTATATCATCCACCTCAATATTGACTGCCAGTTCCGGTGGCATATATTTTCTGAGCATCCTCTCCAGATAAAATCTTCTGACAGGTTTTGCCAGATAATCCTGGAATCCCTCGTTAAGCAGCATTCTGGATACTTCGGGACCGAAATCAGCCGTAGCGCACAAAATGGGAACCATTGAGTTTGCGTTATCCAGTCTCCTTATAAAGTGAAGAAGCTCTATACCGTCCATTTCCGGCATCCTCTGGTCNNAGAACATCCAGGGCTTCGGCACCGCTCTTGCATTTTGTTATATTAACATCAAATGTCTGCAGCATACCCTCAAGAACTTTAAGATTGACTATGGAATCGTCAACTATTATTATCTTTCCTTCCGGATACGTTACAGCTTCACGCTTTTGTG
>DEEW01000147.1:23733-24011 GCA_002350465.1 Lachnospiraceae bacterium UBA2868 | reverse complement strand
TGTGTGTAACGTCTGTTTTCTATTGCCTGTCTGAATGCGTTGGGTCCGGTTACAAAATTGGGATACAGCGAGAACTGTCCTAGAATATCTACCCATACATCCTGATCTTCCGGATTTTTAGTATATACGAGAATATTATACTCACTGAGTGGGCTGACCTTTACAAGGGGCGTGTCTTCGATAATATAGTTCAGGAACTCGAAATGTACAGCCATTCCGACACCTTCAACACTCTTTATGGAAAGGCTGCCACCCATAAGTTCAAGTATTTCCTTACA
>DEEW01000147.1:4559-23679 GCA_002350465.1 Lachnospiraceae bacterium UBA2868 | reverse complement strand
CCCTTATAGTCGCTCTTCTGGCGGCTGTCATACCTTGTATATGCTGACAGCATCGCTTCGATCTCAACTTCCGAAAGCCCGAATCCGGACTCTGAAATCGTAGCCGACAGCATAACTGTATTGGTAGCAGGATCCACCTCTCCTTTGACCTCCATAAGCATACGACTGTGGGGAAGTTTGTGGACGGTGGAAAACAGAAGATACATAAATACCTGCTTGATCCTTATGTTATCTCCGAAAAGGGTCTTGGGAATATTAGGATCTATTCTGGCAAAGAAATCCGTATTCTCCGATGCATACTCCGACGAAACGTCACTGATTATTTCGGTCATAAGTTCCCTGAAATCGTATTTCGCGGGGTATAGCTCCATCTTATTGGAATCAAGTTTGGAAAACTCAAGAATGTTATTGATAATCTTCAGAAGCTGGTTGGATGATTGCTTGATATTCTCGGCAAGCTCTCTTGACTCCGGATCAAGATCCTCTCTAAGGATCAGTTCATTCATCCCGATGATGGCATTCATTGGTGTTCTGATTTCATGCGTAACATTTGCAAGAAATCTGCTTTTGTTGAGTCGTGCCGTCTCAATGACCATGCTGCTTTCCCTTAATTGTTTCTTGGATCTTTCATAATGAACAGTCTGGAATATAAATATAAAAACAGGGGCAAAAGCAGCTGATACAAATCCTATGACAACTCCTGTCTGGGGTATTGAACTTCCATGACGGATCGAAATTCCGAACTTTTCAAGGAACGGAAGTGCAAGCACAAAAGTATACCATGCAAGCTCCGCGGCAAACAGTACATAAACCGCTCTTGTACTGATCAGAAAAAACGTAAATACAATTCCGAGAGGGAAATACAAAACAGCACTGTTTACTATTCCTCCGGTCAAAAAATAGATCAAAGGATAGATAATAAAATTCGACATTATAATAACGGCATATTTAAGTATTTCGGATTCATCAAATCTGCCAAGCAGATAGGCAATAAGACAGAAAAACACAAGTGTTGCCGAAGAAATGCAGATAGATGCCGCACCTGCCCCACTGACAATAAACGAAATAAGATACCCCAGATTAACAACGATGTTGTAAATGACAACAAGGTACAGACTCTTTGATTCTATGGGGATCTCGTCATTTTTCAGGAAATTTATAAAGTTTTTAAATTCGTTGATTCTTTTGTTCATATCTGTTTTGCACCGGCCGAATTCTTCGGAACAAGAAGCTCACGGCGAAGGTATTTGCGAAGAATCTTCTCCATCTTATCAATTGAAATAGGCTTTGCAAGAAAATCATCAAATCCGGCTTCAAGAAACATTTCCCGTGCTCCGCTTACAACATTTGCGGTAAGAGCTATAACGGGCATCGAAGCAATATTTGATCCGGGGATTTTCCTGATTCTCTCAAGCGTATCTATACCGTTCATTTCAGGCATCATATAATCAAGAAATACCATATCCACTTCCTGGTCCTTAATTATACGAAGGCAGTCGGCTCCGGACAGAGCTGTAAGCACATTTGCCTTGTATTTGGACAAAAGGGCGGCGGCAACATTAAGATTGGTATAATTATCATCAACAACCAGTATTGTCGCCATGGGACATTCAAATCCGCCTTTTCTGGTAACATCCCTTACATACGAATTGGATTCATTCTTGAGAAGAGCAGCTATGTTCAGTGCATGTATCGGCCTTGTAAGAACAGTTGTGGCTTTGCTTATCTGTACATTATCATCAAGTTTGCAAAATGCCACTACCCTTTCACTCACAAGCCTGTTGTTCAATACGCTTTCACATTCATTGTACCGCTCGTTTGCAACAAACACATAGCTGTAACTGTTTACATTCATCAGCCGCTCAAGATCCTGGGTGTTCTGGGCAAAATCACACTCTATATCAAAGGAATCCAGTATTCTTCCTATGAAAGTTGCATTGGTCTTGTCCTTTTCGAATACAAGGATTCTGAGTGCACGGGAATCGGGAATGTATGCTATCGTATCCATTGAAGTGAATTTCTGAGGGATCTTAATGGTAAAGGTGGACCCGGCCATGTATTCACTGCGAACCGAAATATCCCCTTTCATCTCCCTGATGATTTCGTAACAGATGGAAAGTCCCAGTCCCGAGCCGTCTATTGTAGAATCGGTATCGGACTCATCGCCTGTTTTCTGCTTTTGGAATAATGTTGCGATATCCTCTTTTTTAATTCCTATACCCGTATCTTCAACATCCGCAATAAGTTCGATTGAATCATTATCAATTATGCGATAGTCAACCCGCAATGAAATATGTCCGCTTTTTGTAAACTTTACGGCATTATTCAGAATATTGACAAACAATTGCCTGAGTTTGGAAGCGTCACCGTACAGAAACCGCGGAATGCTCTTGTTGATCTCAACAAAGAATTCCAGATTGCTTTCCGTCAGCCTTACAGCCATCATATTTATAACTTCCATCAGAAGATCTGACAGGTCATACGTGGAGCTGAAAAGCTCTATATTACCGCTTTCCGATTTACTTAAATCCATAAGCTCATCGGTTATGGAAAGCAGGGCGTTGCAGGAATTGAGTATATTATATACACTGTCGGATACCCTCTCGTTCACATCCTGGTCAAGAAGAAGGTCCACATTACCGACAATTGCATTCATCGGAGTTCGTATCTCATGGGACATATTGATCAGGAACATATCTTTGGCGATGTACGCATCCATTGCTTCGGCTTTCAGTCTTTCAGCCTCTTCATGGGCCTTTTCGTAAAATGAAAACCTGAATCTGAGAATACTGCCCGCACATATTCCGACTATCGCTACCGCCACGATCGTTCCCGAATAGGAAATAAAAATATCCTTCGCCGTCGGATTATCAAGACCTGTAGGCGCAAAATCCCGGGAAAGCGTTAAAAAAACACAGTAGAACAGAATCTCAAGAATACTCAGAACAGCTGCGATCTTAGGTTCAAGCAGCAGAACGGAATACATAAGGCCAAACAGGAAATAAATGGGGATTACATTGATATTTCTGTTGAAAAGATAGTACATTATAGGCATGTACACAAAATTGAAAGCAACGGACATTAATACTACCGAGCGCTTTATGGCAAGTGTCCTGTTTCCCTCGGCCATAGTCAGTACAAAGAGCACACAAATGCCGATAGACAGATATACCGCTCTTATATCTTCGAAATAAATCCTCGAAATACAACAAACAAACAGCATTCCGACGATGCATATGGTATGTATTACATTAAATACATACAATTCCGGGTTATTCTCTTTATCGTAAAGCGACTTAATAAATTCTTTCATTGATTGTCAAAACGGATTGCCGCGATATGCCTTTCTATATTAACGAATGCATCCACAAGTTCGGGATCGTAATGCGTCCCGCTCCAGAATCTGATCCTGTTAACAGCCTCGGTGTGTGTAAGGGGTTCCGACCCGTCATTTGTGGTTCTGAAATTATCATAACCGTTAACTATAGCAAGTATTCTGGCTTCTATCGGAATGTTGGTCGTCATCAGCCTGTCGGGGTAACCCTTTCCATCCCACCTTTCATGATGGAATCTGCACATATTATATGCGTACATAAGAAATCTGTTGTCGGATACCACTCCCATAACCTTCTTGATGGCATCAGCCCCGAGAACTGTATGGGCATTGTTAAACTCCTTTTCCTGTATACTTAAGTCTCCCATATCGGCAAGGCACCGGTCGGGGAGGCAGATCTTTCCGAGATCATGGATCTTGGCTGCAAACTTAAGAAGCTGAACGTCCTTTTCGTCTAAAGAAAACGTTCGGGACTCTATAAGGGAGTCAATGAAAAACGACATATACTTTTCGACCCTTGTACAATGCTCCGCGATAACATAGGATCTGTTGGACATAAGCGACGTAAACATTTCTACAATCGCATATTCCAGCTCCACTATGTTATGAACCTTTTCCGATAATGCCTTTTGCAGACGTTCATTAAGCTTCTCGTTATGCTTCTGCTCCTGCACAAATTTAATGTGAATATCAACACGTTTGCGAAGAAGTGTGGCGGTAAAAGGTTTCCTGATATAATCAACCGCCCCGAGAGAATACCCTTCGATCTCTGTTGTAACATCCTCCTGGGCAGTCAGAAATACAACCGGTATGCGCGCCAGTTTTTCTACATTTTTCATCTGTGATATAACGAAGAATCCATTAACATCCGGCATATCAACGTCAAGAAGAACAACGTCCGGCGGCTCCGGCATTTCCTGCAGGAATTCAAGTGCGATCTTGCCTGACGATACAGGTATTATCTCATACAGATCTTCAAGTGCCTTTTTCGCCATTATCAGATTGGTCATGTTGTCATCGACAATCATTACTTTATGCATAGTCAACCTCGTAATTATTGAAATATCAGCATTGTCTATTTGGTACGCATAAGGTATTTCATACCCTCTTTCAGTCCCTCTACGGTCAATCTGTACATAGAAAAGGTGTTCTTAACGGCTGTTTCCGCCTCTCTCCACGGAGCCGACCCCGCAGCCATTTTAGGATTAAGCCAGATTATTCGTTTGAAATGCTTTTTCAGTCGAAGAAGCCACTCCATTCCCGAATAACCGTCATTCGGCCCGCGGTAGTTTCCGGTAAGCGAATACAACTCTTCCGGAGCCATTGCCGCATCTCCCACTATTATAACCTTATATTCACTGTTAAGGTTCTTAAGAAGCCATTCCGTCTCTATCCAGTCACCGTATTCACACTCGGGTGTATTGTACACGTGCGAATAAATGCAATTATGAAAGAAGTAAGTCTTGATATCCTTAAAGTGGTTGGATTTGTTGACGGAATGAAACAATTCATTTAACAGATTCGTATAAGGTATCATGGTTCCGCCTGAGTCCATAAGCAGCAAAAGCTTTACCGTATTTTTGCGGGGCTTTTGCATCTCGATCCTAAGGTGTCCGCCGTTATTACAGGTGCTGTTAATGGTTCCGTCTATATCCAGTTCGCTCTTTTCTATATCAAGCCTTGTGGAAAACTGACGCAGGGACCGGAGAGCCATTTGAAACTGCCGGTTATCTAGTACTCTGTCATTACGAAAATCACGGAATTTTCTCTCTCCGATAACCTGAAAAGCTGATTGATAACCTGTAGTTCCGCCTACCCTGACTCCGCCAAGATGTCCTCCGAGATTACCGTAGGACGAATTTCCCGCGGTTCCTACCCATTGATTGCCGCCCTGATGCTCACTGTCCTGCTCTTTTTGCCGTTCCCTGAATTTTTCCAGGACCTCTTCGTTATCTACAATAGGTATTCCCTCTTCTTCCAGTAAAGCTTTCTTCTTCTCCAGATCCTCCCTGAAGGCGTTATATTCCGGCTTTTCCAGCCATTTACGCATCTGCTCGGAAATATCGTCAAAATCGTGTTTTATTCCCTTAAAATATTCCTCGAAGATCATGTCATACTTATCAAATTCATATTCGTTCTTGACAAGTATCATCCTTGAAACAAGATAAAACTCGGTAAAATCAGCGTGTATCAGTCCCTTATCCATCGCCTCGACAAGCGACAGCCATTCGGACAGACCCACATCCATTCCCTTTTCTCTTAAAAAATAGAAAAATCCGGTAAACATTCACACTCCGCTAAAATTGATGTGGGAAACAGTTTCAAGATCCTCATCCTTTTTGATCACGGTTCCGATAAAGGGAAGGCTGGCCTTTATCCGGTCGGCGCTTATCCCCCCGAGCTGTAGAGCGTTGACCCAGTCAATAAGTTCCGATGTGCTCGGTTTTTTCTTGACTGATTTTTCATCTCTGATAGCATAAAAAACATCCATCGCTTCACTGAGTATATGTTCGTCCATCTTATCGAAATGAGTCCTTACGATCTCATCCATAAGTTCCCTGTCGGGGAAAGCTATGTAGTGGAATATACATCTTCTAAGAAATGCATCGGGAAGCTCTTTTTCCGCATTGGATGTTATGATAACAACAGGTCTGTGCTTCGCCTTTATAGTCTCTTTTGTCTCATTGATGTAAAACTCCATCTGGTCAAGTTCCCACAACAGATCATTGGGAAATTCAAGATCGGCTTTGTCTATCTCATCTATCAGAAGCACGACCTGCTCATCACTTGAAAAGGCCTCGCCCAGCTTTCCGAGCTTGATATATCTTGAGATATCATCGACACCCTCTTCACCGAACTGCCCATCGTAAAGTCTTTGTATAGTATCGTACATATACAGTCCGTCCTGGGCTTTTGTAGTTGACTTGATATTCCATGAAATAAGAGGCATTTCAAGCGACTGGGCAATAGCCCTTGCAAGCATGGTCTTACCCGTTCCCGGCTCTCCCTTTATGAGAAGAGGCTTCGCCAGCACCATTGCAACATTAACCGCACTCATTAGTTCCTCGGACGCTATATACGTGTCTGTACTTTTAAATCCACCGGCATTTATATCCATATCACATCTCCTGCCATTTCAGTCCGTAGTATTCTTCTTTCTTTTCTCTGTTCATGAGTTCTCCCACAGCATCCTTTACGGACGCACCGTCAAAGAGAATCTCGTTTACCTTTTCTATTATTGGCACTTCAACCCCGTATTTTTCGGCAAGTGCGAGGGCCGCTTTAGCGGAATATACTCCCTCAACAACCATCTTGACTTCTTTCATTGCAGAATCAGGATCCATTCCCTGACCCATGAGCATTCCCGCTTTTCTGTTTCTTGAGTGCTTACTTGCACATGTTACAACAAGGTCTCCTATTCCTGTAAGACCCGCAAAGGTCTCCGCCTTGCAACCCATTTTAACCCCAAGTCGTGAAATTTCCGAAATACCTCTTGTGATCAGGGCAGCCTTGGTATTGTCACCATACCCCAGTCCGTCTGCCATCCCCGCCGCAAGAGCCACCACGTTTTTTAGGGCACCCCCGAGTTCTATCCCCAGCACGTCAGGGCTGATATATACCCTGAAAAATTCATTCATAAAAATGTTCTGAACGAATTCTGCTGTTTCCTTGCATTTTGCACCGACAACACAGGTTGTCGGTATCTTCTCCCCAACCTCTTCCGCATGTGAGGGACCGGACATCACAGCGACTCTTGCCTGGGGAATTTCCTCTTCTATGATCTGGGACAGGGTCATGAGTGAATTCTCCTCAATTCCCTTTGCAACATTTACTATTATCTGATCCTTTTCAACAACCGGACTCATCAGTACCGACGTACTTCTCGTATATACGCTTGGAACCGCCAGTACTATAAGATCTTTGTTATGACACGCCACCTTAAGATCCGTGGTAAAGACCATACTTTCCGGAAGCTTTACTCCGGGCAGTTTCTCCTTATGTTCATGATATGTTTTAAGCATCTCGATCTCGCTTTCCGCAATCGACCACATCGTAACGTTATGGCCGTTTTCGGAAAGGACAACGGACAAAGCGGTGCCCCAGCTCCCGGCACCTATGACACTGACATCTGCCATGTCACATATCCCTCCTACTGTTTTTTTCTAAATCTATTTCCGGTCTGCCGCGAAGATAGGTCTTTCGTTCCGTACCGGAAATGAGTCTTTTAATATTATCCTTGTGTCTTACAAGCATGAGGATCATCATTATAACTATTACTATTATATATTCAATGTACAGTTGTCCAAGCCCGGACTCTTCCCATCCGTTAAAATCGGTAACCTTAAACACAACAGCGCAGACTACAAGCGAAACGTACAGAAGTATTGAGCCAAGCGACACGTAATGAGTCAAAAAGAAAATGGAGAAAAACACAATAATACCGACAAGCGTCATTATATGTGGCAGTCCGAAAATAATAAACCCGGCAGTGGCTGCAATTCCCTTCCCGCCTTTAAATCCCATATAGAACGGAAAATTATGTCCCAAAATGACGCCGAAGGATGTATACAAATACAACAGTTCCAGAATTATTCCGAATTCGTTCTGATAAAGCGTTTTAACAGCAAAAATCGCAAGCCCGCATTTTAAGGCATCCCCCAGAAGAACAACAGCTGCGTACTTTGCTCCCATAGTTCTTAGAATATTGGTGGTTCCCGCATTTCCGCTCCCGTACTCGCGTATATCTATTCCTTTAATCTTGCCCACAATGAATCCGGTCTGAAACAGTCCGCAAACATAACCTATTGCCAGGCATATCAAACGCTCTGTCACTTTTCTCCTCTTTCCCTGATAATGAACTTAAGCGGTGTTCCCCGAAAACCGAAAGCTTCTCGTATCCGGTTTTCCATATATCTGGTGTATGAAAAATGCATAAGTTCCTTGTCATTTACAAATATAACAAACGTAGGGGGACATACAGCCACCTGTGTCATATAAAACAGCTTTAATCTGCGCCCCTTATCGCTTGGAGGCTGCTGCAAGGCAACCGCTTCCGTCATGATCTCGTTGAGAACACCTGTTGCTATCCTCATGGATGCATTGGCAAATACAGCCTCGGTCAGATCAAACAGCTTATTCATCCTTTGTCCGGTCAGGGCTGATATAAAGATAATCTCCGCATAGGGAATAAATGACAGCACGCTTCTGATCTTCTTCTCAAACTTGGCTGTGGTTTTGGAGTCTTTCTCAACGGCATCCCACTTGTTGACTGCAACAATTATTCCCTTGCCTGCATCATGCGCAATGCCTGCAATCTTTGCATCCTGCTCGGTCACTCCCTCTTCGGCATCTATAACAACAACCGTAACATCCGATCTTTCGATTGCGGCTACGGTTCTGACAACCATATAATGCTCAAGCTCTTCCTTGACGTTTTTCTTCCTGCGAAGCCCTGCGGTATCAATAAAGACAAATTCTTTTTTGTTATGTTTAATAACGGTATCCACCGCATCCCTTGTGGTGCCGGCTATATCGGACACGATCACCCGCTCGTTTCCTATGAGCTTGTTGATCATTGAAGACTTGCCCACATTTGGTTTACCCACTATGGCAACCTTAATCCTGTCATCTTCGTCTTCCTTTGATGTGGCAGGCGGAAAATGCGCCACAACAGCATCAAGAAGTTCTCCAAGCCCCAGCCGGTTAGCCGCTGAAATGCTAATAGGCTCACCTATTCCGAGATTATAGAACTCATATACATCGTTTCCGAATTTTTTAATATCATCGACTTTATTGACGCACAGAATAACAGGCTTGCGGCTGCGCCTTAACATATCCGCGACTTTGGAGTCCGAATCAACAAGCCCCTGTTTTACATCCACTATAAAAATGATGACGTCCGCAGTGTCAATAGCTATCTGTGCCTGCTCCCTCATCTGTGACAGAATAATATCCGAGCTGTCCGGCTCAATTCCGCCGGTATCTATTATCGTAAAATCACGATCCAGCCACGAACCTTCGGCATAGATCCTGTCTCTTGTAATTCCCGGTGTATCCTTTACTATCGAAATACGGGATCCGGCAAGTATGTTAAAAAGCGACGACTTGCCAACATTGGGTCGCCCGACTATGGCAACGACGGGTTTACTCATAATCCCCCTCTTTCATTATAAAATCAACTAAATCCAATCCGTTTGATTTTACAATATGTGTTTTTACTTGTAAAGTGCTTTCAAGGTCCGCAAGTGTAGTATTATCAAGGAAAATGTCCTCATCCTTTTTCATCATGCAATCCGGGATCAGCAGATGTTTCCCCAGTTTGACCTCCCTTAGCTGGCTAATTATATCACCCCCGGTTATAAGTCCGGCAACCGTTATATCCTCTCCGAAAAAATCGTTCCTTATGGCGTACACTTCAAACGTGACATTAGGAAACAGGCTGCAGATCCTTGAAGTCGCTCTATGTACATAATCTTTTGCAAGCACACCTGTAGCGACGGAAAAAGACAGATGGTATTTTTCGGGTTCAATCTTTCCCGTTTTACAGTCTTCTTCCACCTTCACATAAGCACTCTCGTATTCGTCATGCATAAGCCTTAGCATTCCGACACCGTTCTCAAGCTGCGGGTAATCATCATATTCATCAGATTCCGGAAATGGTCTGCCTGCAAGAATATAAATCTCATCGGATGCATGGGCAAAATGTATACCGAACTTCGAATAAGCCTCTGCCGCAACCTCATCTATTATCGTAAGCGCTGATAATGCGTCTTCTTTTTCGATTTTCATAAGGGGATACAACCCCTTTCTGTATTTTGTAAGACCTACCGGAACTACAGAAACACTCTGCATAAGCGGAGCATACTCAAGAAGGTCGTAGAGGGTTCTTCTAAGCTCGTCCTTGTCATTAACACCCTTGCACAGCACGATCTGTCCGTTCATAACGATTCCGGCATCATAGAGCCTTTTGATCTTGGAAAGAGCCTCTCCCGCAAACCTGTTATTAAGCATTTCGCACCGAAGTTCGGGATTGGTTGTGTGCACGGAGATATTGATGGGGCTCAGCCTGTACCTGATTATCCGGTCTATATCATGATCGTCCATATTTGTCAGTGTAACGTAGTTTCCCTGCAGGAACGATAATCTTGAATCATCATCTTTAAAATACAGGGTGGGCCTCATGCCTTCCGGCATCTGGTCTATGAAACAGAAGATGCATTTATTCCTGCAGCTTCTGTACTCATCCATTAAACCCGATTCAAATTCTATACCCAGATCTTCCGTTTCGTCCTTTTCTATCTCCAGCTCCCACTCCTCCCCATCTTCCTTTCTGATGAGGACGGTAAGCTCATCGCTTTGAACAAGAAACCTGTAATCAAAGACATCTTCCACCTGCATATCGTCAATACTAAGAAGAGCATCGCCGGCTTCGACTCCCATCTCATCGGCAATGCTTCCTTTTTCAACGCTTTTGATCAAATGACCGCTGTATTCCATCATCAAATCCCAACTTATCAAATCAGGCTTTATCGGTACTTCCGAATCCGCCGTTTCTTATATCAGTAACTTCATCATCTTCCGTGATTCCGTACGGAACAAACAGCCCCTGAGCAAATCCGGTTCCGGCTTTAATATCCACGACCTTGCCCTCGTTGGAATCATTTGTGATCTTAATGAATATATGTCCTTCATTATCCGAATAATAGTAATCGCTGTCAATGATTCCCACGGTATTGTTAAGCTGAAGCCTGAATTTGAATCCCAGTCCGCTCCTGGGAAAAATCATAAGAACCCAGTCCTCATCCATCCTGGCCCTTATACCGGTAGGTACCTTGACAGTCTGTCCCACTTCAAGATGAATGTCAAAGGGCGTACAAAAATCATACCCTGCGCTTCCGGCGGTAGCTCTCTTCGGAAGCACCAGATTATCATACATATCCTTTATCTTATCCGGTGCATCCGGATAATCCTCTGCAAGACTGTCGCGGAATTGGTCGAAGCTTACTTTCTCAAATTTGGCAATTCTGTTCATGTATTTTACTCCCAATTATTCTGTACTTAAGGATGATTAACATATTTGCAGCAAAAAGCTTTGGAGCACGTCGTTACTTGACGAGGTATTTACGAGTCTAGTAACGTAACGTGCGGAAAGATGAGCGAAAGCGTCTTTTTGCGCAAATCATGTTAATCATCCGTAAACTATAGACTCCGCTTAATAATAGTCCGGACAGAAAATTACCGGTTTTTCGGGGGTATCGGAAGCGAGTGTCGCTGCCACATCTATCACGCGCTGGTTCGCGCTTCCCTTCCAAAGCAGCTGTACATCCCGCTCCTCTATATGAAATTCCCCGTCCACCAGTACGTCAATATACTTCATAACCGGGTCTTCCCGAAGATTTTCCCAAACATCACCCGTATACATCCATATGGTTTTGTTCGGAAATTTGTCTTTGATCTCTTCGGCCAGATTTTTAATATCCTGATAATTATTGCAATACATGGGATCTCCGCCGGAAAAAGTGATCCCGGAAATATAGGGCTTTCTAAGCTCCGTGAATATTTCCTCTTTCGCCCCATCGTCAAACGGTAATCCACCGTTCGGATCCCATGTGGACGGATTCTGGCATCCTTCGCAGCAATGGGAACATCCTGCCACCCAGAGAACAACGCGAAGACCGTCTCCGTTGAGCATGTCATCCTTGGTAATGTTGTGATATCTCATTACATGCTCTTCCTTTCGGCGATCTCTGCCATCTTGGCATCGTTAAGACGCGTATCTCCGTGGACTCTTGAATATGAGAGATATCCGTTCATTCTGTCGATTTTGGTAAGATTGCGGCTGCCGCACTTAGGGCAGACATCCATTTCAAGCTCCTGATGTCCGCAGTCATCACAGTATGCAAGAGACAGATTGACGCCTTCATACAAGCCCATGTCCATTGCCCTGTTTATAAGAGTACGGATAGCTCCGAGATTGTAATCTATCGGATAGCGTACATACTGTATCTTACCTCCGTTGGAAAGCTCCCAGAATCTGTACTCAAGATCCTGTTTCTCGATGGGAGTGATATCCTCGGAAACGTGACAATGGAAACTGTTTGAAACATAATCCCTGTCAGATACGTTTTCAATGATCCCGTATTTCTTTCTGAACTGCTTGACCTGAAGGCCGCACAGATTTTCTGCGGGAGTTCCGTATATAGCGTACAGATTGCCGTCTTCCTCTTTGAACTCGGTAATCTTCTTATTGATGTATTCAAGCACCTCAAGAGCAAACTGTCCGTCCTCAACAAGTGATTTTTTGTTGTAGAGTTCCTGCAGTTCGTTAAGAGCCGTAATACCAAAGGATGCAGTGGCATATTTAAGCAACGGCTTGATCTTGTCCGTAAGCTTTAGGTGTCCCTGATAAAAGCCTCCTTCGCAGTACGCAAGAGGGTTCGTTGAAGCACGCATTTCTCCCAGATAAGCGTATGTTCTGATATGAAGCTGCCTGATAAGATTAAGATAATAATCAAGCACCGAATAAAAATCCTTGGACTCCTGTCTTGATTTAGCAAGAATCATTGGAAGATTAAGAGAAACCGCACCGATATTAAAACGGCCTACAAATACAGGAACGTCATCATCATCCGCAGGATGCATTCCTCCTCTTTCATACCATGGAGACAGGAATGCCCGGCATCCCATGGGGGAGATGATCTTGCCGTACCGTTTGTACATCGATGCAATATAGCCTTTTCCGGTAAGGGAAAGCCAGTCCGGATACATAGTCTTGCTGGAGCATCTGACTCCGGCTTCAAAAACGTCCTCCAGCTCCTTGCCGGGTCCGTGAAGATTCTCGTCATACAAAAATACGATCTTCGGGAACAGAACCGGTTTCTTGCACTCTTTCTTGCCCTGTCCGGCTCTCCTGACGTCAAGCATTGTTATAGTTGCCATTTTCGCAAATCGTCCGGTGCCGGTTCCCGCCGTAACCGTAATAAAGGGATAATCTCCTCTTGAACTTGCTACCGTGTTAAACTTATACTCCCATCCCTGGAACCCCTGTTCAAAATCGCGGTGTACATCCTTCTCGGCCTCTTCTTTGGCTCTGTCTTCTCCTATACCGAGATTCAGATACTTATCTATATACTTCTGATAACTCTTTTCGGCATAAGGTTCAAGTATAAGATCAACGGAAGGAACAGTAAAACCGCCGTACTGCTGGCTGGCTGCGGACAGAACGATATCACCTATTACATCAAAGGCAACATCAAGGGTTTTGGGCTCGTTGTACCAGATATTACCCATCTCGAATCCGCCGCGCAGAACATTTTCAACATCAAAGAGGCAGCAGTTCATTGTATCTCNNGCGGAGAACATTCTCCACATCAAATAGACAGCAGTTCATGGTGTCTCTCCTTGCGGACATATCATGAATATATATATATCCGTCACGACACGCCTGAATCTCCTCGGTGGTCAGGAAAAACTTCTGGTAAAGCTCCTTATTGAACTGGTTGAATATGAGACTTCTCTTCGTTGAAACAAGTGCAGAATCCGTATTGGCGTTTTCCTTGTCGCCCACGTACATGATAGACTGGCTCTTCATGTAAACATCATCAAGCATTCTGACAAAATCCTGCTTGTAATTCCGGTAATCCCTGTAGCTTTTGGCAACAATGGGCTTAACCTCTTCAAGTGCGGATTCCACAATATTGTGCATGATCGGGATAGGTATCTCGTCCGCATCAAGTTCATTGACACGGTCCACAACCTTCTGGCATATGAAAGCTTTTTCCTCTTCAGAAAACTTTGTAAGAGCTCTGTAAGCAGACTTACCGACAGCGTCAATAACCTTCTGAACGTTAAAATCTTCTCTGGTCCCGTCCTTTTTGATCATCTTAACCGGCTTGTCGGGCTTATATAATGAAGCGTAATCTATACCATCCTCTTTAGTATTAACCTTGTCAGCTTCTGTTGATAATACAGCCATAATAACCTCCCGAAAAACGAAAAAATCAATATCTTGTATTGGCATAAATAATTTAACACCATATAATGTTGAGTGTCAATGTGTAAATTATATCAATAACTTAGGGAATTGTATTTTTATTAATGCAAAAAATGCACTGATGTGTTATATTTATTGAGGAACCGGTTTTCAATATTCGGATCAATATTAAGTGAGGTGGAGTAAATGGCGCTAGCAGGGGCATTCAAGGCACAACTCAAAAACGGTAATTACTATTACAGAAGCTCAATAACTTACAAGAACAAGCATATCAGTCTCGGAAGCTACGATACCGAGGAAAAAGCTCACGCGGCATACAAGGTAGCCAAAGACATCATTTCCAACAACAGTATTACCATAGATGCCTACAGAACAGATACTCCTCTTGATTTTGACAAATTCGTTACGGTTATCAATTTCAGAGATAATAATGTATACATTAAAAATCCCATCTATCTGGAGAAAACGTATTTTCAATATTATCTGACACCCTCCATTATTTTCAAATTTGATATCGATGACCTTTTCTATTTTGCCAGTCATAAAATAAGCCGCAGAAACGGCCATCTGTGGGTTGCGGATTACGGAATGCAGGTTAATCTGTACAGTCGCTACGGGATCAAGCCTCACGCAGTATTAAACAGGGATTACAGATTCATAAACGGGGATCGTTACGATTTCAGATATGACAATATCGAGATCATCAACAGATATACCGGAGTATATGCAGTTAAAAGAAGTGTTTATACAAAGTATACGGCCCGGATACTTGTAAACGGTCTGTATACCATCGGAACATACGACACCGAGATTGAAGCAGCCGTTGCATATAACAAAGCTGCCGATATAATCAAAAAAGCAAGACCTAAAAAAAGATTTCGCCAAAACTACATAGAGTCCATGTCTGCCCAGGAATATGCGATGATGTATATCAAGATTCCAATATCCGACAGGATCTTTGCTGATTTTTCATAATTGTTTTACATAGACTTCCGACAAAAAAACCCGGCATTTCCTGCCGGGTTTTAAAATATCCTGTTATTTACTTATAAAATGAATGTGAACCATGTCTGAACAGGTACTGCTTGTCTCCCCATACCTTTGCCGTACTCTTCTGGAAGTAAATGGCTCCGTGGGAAATATCATCCTCAATTAAGGCTGCAATTACGGCATCTTTCGTATCGGAATCAACATCAACAACCTTGTATGCACCGTTGTCTACAGGTCCAAACTGTCCCGGAGCTTCAATGACCGACAAAATATCATTACCCCATATTCCGGTATCAACTCTGTTAAGAACAACGGAAGCAACCAAAGTCTTGCCGTCCGTATCCTCGGTAGCTGCCTCGCATTGTACAAGTCTCTCCAGTGCATCTATGGCTTCTGCGGAATACACATTTGTAACATCAACCATTGCATCACTTGTAGCAACCGGATCAGCTTCAGTGTCCATTTCCAGCCCGAAATCCGCATCGAATACTTCCGTAGCAGCTGACGGTTCACCACCTATGAAGGTATCTATATGATCCGGTATAACCTGAGCTAACTCAACTACCTCGTCTTCCTCCAGCGATTCAATCTTGGAAAGACCACCCAGCACCGAACTGTATTCAATTACTTTTTTCTCGGCAAGGTTTTTGGCATCATCCGCCAGAGCTACAAGACGCCCCGGTGACGGTTCCGCGAAGAAACTGATACACAAAAGTACCGCCNNAAGTCCCGCCCCGCCGATCACACTCACACACCACAGATGAGTGTCAAGATTCACACTCCTGATTATGGCGCATAAGCGTTTCAATCCGTATAACATAGAAATACTTAACCTCCAAGTTAAGTGATATTCTAACACATAAATCTTTAATGTGTTACGAATTTATTACATTTCTATAATTTTAACAATTATGAAACATGATATTTGAGTAATTTTATAAAAAATGTCTAACTATTTTCTTTCGTAATCGATGAAGCTGATATCTAAATCAATATCGCCTGTTATTCCATCGATATGACCTTTTGTATTGTACTGCCACATACCAAATCTGTAAGGATATTCCGTAGGAATCTTTTCATCTGCAAGCCACACATCATAATCCTGAAGTTCTTTAAGATCAAGACCTCCCACAAGCATTTCCGATGAGGCATATATGATCGGTTTATATCCGTATCCCTTAACGGTATCGCAGAACATTTTTACAATTGACGTTCTTTCTTTATTGGTAAGCTTATCCGTCCGGGCTTCATCGCCGCTCACTCTCTCAATATCTATGGCTACAGGGTATTTAACATTAAAACCCGAGATCGCCCCCACAATGTAATTTGCCTCCTCAACAGCTTCATTCTCATTAACCGCCTGTGAATAAAAGAATGCACCGATCTGAATTCCCGCTACCTGGGCATTCTGTGCATACTCTACGAACTTCTCATCAAGCGAGATCTTACCCGAGCCATACCCTCTGCTTGCAAGTCGCAGCATTGCAAATCCCACGCCGGCTTCCTTTAATTTGGTAAAATCCACGGTGCCGTTGTATTTCGACAGATCCACCCCTTTAACCGATTCCCGTTTTGAATCCTTATATGTGAGTAATCCGTTCTCGTTTATAAGGTTGTTTTCAAGATTATAATCATTACGGGGCATATCTTTTATAATCTCGTAATAGGTTTTCTTTCCGTTATCATCTTCTATGGCATAATAATTGTCTTTGTCGTATTCTTTGTCTCCGGTTGCCTCCTTGTTAAGAGATTCCTCCGTATCATTAACACCGTCTTTTTTCTTTTCGTCCCCGCTCCCATTATTTTCTGTTGATGACGAGTCCGTCGCCATATCCTTATCATCCTCCTGCGGATCCTTGTACGGAGTCAGTTCACCCTCTTCCTCTTTTTGGGCGGGCTTATCCTTGGGAGCATCGTTCCAGAATTCCAGCTCGTCGGATGTTATATTGTGACTTTCCTTTAATATATCATCCTCTTTTTCTTCTGTCTCTTCTGCCGCAGTATCAGAGACAGGGTGCGAAGACGTTGTCCCTTTATCACTGTTGACATATAAAATCACAAGAAACAGCAGAACAACAAGGGAAGCAGCTGCAACACACATTGCAACCGTTTTCTGGTATGAATTCCGATCTTCAGGTTCCTGATCATAATAAGAAGCCATAAAACCCTCTTTTCCGGTTCAAAGCATTTATCTTTGACCTATAGCATTTGTTATGATAGAAATGTATATATGAAAATAACAAATTATTTTGTATCGATCATAATATCGTTTTTGCTTGTACCCCTATGTGCCTGTGCACCGGGATCAAATAACACCCCTTACTCAAAATCCGGATTATACTATGATACCATAATAAGTGTTACCATATACGGAACCGAAAAAGTCCGGNNTTGATGAGTGCATGAATGTTTGCGAGCATTACCAAAATCTGTTTGATCCGGATATACAAACAAGCGATATTGCAAAGATCAATTCATCATCCCCAAATCCGGTAAAAGTTGATCCGGACACTGTAAAGTGCCTTCAGGAAGCATTACGTTATTCGGTAATATCAAACGGTAAATTTGATATTACAATAAAGCCCGTGTCCGACCTTTGGGATTTTCACGAAGATTCCCATCATATTCCTTCTTCCGAACAATTAAAAAACGCAATTGATCTCGTAGATTACCGTAAAATAACGATCGATCCCGAAAACAGTACCGTCTCTTTAGGCGGGGGAGCCTCCGTTGAACTCGGGGCGGCAGCTAAAGGTTTTATTGCCGGAAAAATCAAAGACTTACTGGCCGAAAAATCAATAACAGGTGCAATTATTAATATAGGCGGAGACATTAGTCTGATAGGTGCAAAACCCGACGGATCGGATTTTAATATCGGAATTAATGATCCGTTATCGGAGGGTAAAACAGCAATGGCTCTTGCCCTTCGTGATACATCGGTTGCAACAAGCGGTACCTATGAGCGATGTTTTACATCCGGTGGTCAAAAATACCATCATATTCTTGATACAAATACAGGATACCCTGTCAATACCGATGTGCTGTCAGTTACGGTTATTACGAAAGATCCTCTCGATGCGGATTGCCTTTGCACTTTATGTGTTATTGAAGGCGCCGATAAAGCTGTCGATATAATCAACGATATTCCTGATACGGAAGCAGTCATAATCCGTAACGACGGTGTGACGATCACATCTGCCGGTGCAGGATCATATATTAAACAGCAATAATCTTTTTAGGACATTTTTCGGCACATGCACCGCAGCCTGTACACTTCTCATAATCAATCCTGGCAAGATTATCCTCAACGTTTACCGCACCGTATTCACATGTCTTGACACATATACCGCATCCAACGCATCCGACTTTGCACGCTTTCATCGTAACAGGTCCCCTGTCCTTTGATGAACATGCTACTCTCACGTTAGAATCATAAGGAACAAGCTCTATAATTCCCTTGGGACAAATATTTACACATTTCCCGCAGGAGGTACACTTATCAGGATCAATAACCGCAACCCCGTCCAGAATGCTTATTGCATCGCTTTCGCATACGTTTTTGCATGATCCGAATCCAAGGCAGCCGTAATCACACTTTTTGCTTCCGCCTCCGGGAGTTACTGCGGCGATTTTGCAGTCCCTGGGCCCGGTATATTCATACAGTTCCTCGGCAACATCACATGTTCCGCTGCATTTGACATAGGCTGTTTTTTTAACATATGAGCCTGCATCCACGCCCATAACGGCAGCTATCTTTTCCGCAACCGGCGCACCCCCTACCGGACAGGCTCCCACCGGTGCAT
>DEEW01000147.1:0-4549 GCA_002350465.1 Lachnospiraceae bacterium UBA2868 | reverse complement strand
GCAATTGCCGCGGCCAGTCCCGAACATCCGGGATATCCGCATCCGCCACAATTATTGCCGGGAAGGACAGATAATATATCTTCTTCCTTCTTGTTGACCTTAACAGCAAATTTCCTGGCAAAAACACTTAGAAAAATACTTATAATCAACCCGCAGCCCGCCAGTGTTGCGACTGCGATCCCTATGCCCCACAAATTCATTTTATATCTCCTTGAAATAAGATCATTTATTTAAGTCCCGAAAAGCCGAAAAATGCAATAGCCATAAGGCAGGCGGTCAGCAGAACTATGGGCATCCCCCGAAAAGCTTTCGGAACATTGTCGTACTCCATTTTTTCACGTAATCCGGCCATAATGACTATGGATATCAGAAAACCGACCGATGTGGCAAATCCGTTAACCACACCTTCAAGTATGGAATAGTCTTTGGACACATTGGTAAGGGCTACACCGAGAACAGCACAGTTTGTAGTAATCAGCGGCAGATAAACCCCCAGTGCCTGATACAGGCCTTTCATCTTCTTCTTTAGGAACATCTCTACAAACTGAACAAGAGCAGCTATAACCAGAATAAAAACAATGGTTTTTAAATACGTTATATCAAAAGGTACAAGCAGGTATTTATAAATAACACCCGCAACGAACGAGGCAAGAGTAATAACAAATACAACGGCAGACCCCATTCCGGCGGCAGTTTTGATTTTTTTCGAAACTCCGAGAAACGGGCATATTCCAAGAAACTGCGATAATACAACATTATTTATGAATGCGGATCCCACCGCGATCAAAATCAGTTTTCCGATCATATCAGCTCAATTCCTTTCCACGTCCGCCACAGCTTGTATTGGGGCAGTTTTTACACAGGTCGTCGCAATTACCTCCCGGTCCGGCATCCTTACCTTTTGCAAGCTTTATCTTGTTCATTACCGCCACGAGAAAAGCAAGAACAAGAAATGCTCCCGGTGCCAGAATGAAAATAGTCAACGGCTCATACGCAGACGGCATAATCTGTATATCAAAGACCGATCCCGCTCCGATAAGCTCTCTGATGACTCCGATACAGGTCAGTCCGAATGTAAAGCCAAGACCCATCCCCAGTCCGTCGAATGCAGAATAAATAATATTGTTTTTGGAAGCATAGCTTTCCGCACGTCCTAAAATAATGCAGTTAACAACAATAAGCGGAATATACAGACCCAAAGCTGCATACAGCGACGGAATATACGCTTTCAAAAGCAATTCAACGATCGTTACAAAGCTGGCAATAACAACAATAAACGCCGGAATTCTGACTCCGTCAGGTATTACCTTTCTGAGGAGCGATATCATTATATTTGACAGAACAAGTACTACGGTCGTCGCAAGACCCATTCCTATTCCGTTTATGGCGGATGTAGTTACCGCAAGAGTCGGACACATTCCCAGCATAAGAACAAATGTGGGGTTTTCCTTGATAAGCCCGTTAAAAAGCCGTTCCATACACTTTTTCATCACTTATCACCTCCCAAGGCGCCATAACAGGAAATTGCGGCATTAACCGCATTGGTGACGGCTTTCGTCGTTATGGTAGCGCCGCTTATCGCATCAATTTCAAATTCGGATGCAGCTCCTGTTTTAGTATATGTAAATGAGCTCACCGCTTTATCTTTAAACTGGTCCTTAAATCCGCTCTCTTTTGCCTTCATTCCAAGTCCTGCGGTTTCGGATATATCCAGTATCTCCATGCCCTTTACAACACCTTCGTTGTTAATTCCTACGGAAAGGGAAATATCACCGCCGTATCCTTCGTGGGTAGTAACATTTATGACATACCCAAGTCTGTTACCGGCCGAATCCTCGGCAATAACAACGGAATCAACATCACATCCTCCGGCGGTATATAAGGATGAAGGTCCGTCCGAGGGGTTGAGCGCCTCCTGTGCATCTTCAAATACAGCAGCCTCCGGGAATACACTCCTGTATGCTTCCATTTGGGTTGCTTCTTCCATTCTTCTGATAGGTTCGGCTGTTATATCATAAACATACCCGAGTCCGAATCCCGCAACAATCGTAATAACAGTAAGACAGAGAACATTTTTGAATGTATTGTTCATCAGATCTCACCTCCTTTTCCGAAACACTTCGGAACCGTAATCCGCTCAATGAGAGGAACGAGAAGGTTACTGATAATGATAGCATAGCTGACTCCTTCGGCCGACGATGAAAATACCCGGAACATTCCGGTAAGTAGGCCGCAGCTTACTCCGAAAATAATCCGTCCTGTCTTGGTAATGGGACTTGTAACGTAATCTGTTGCCATGAAAAATGCGCCGAGTATCAGACCTCCACCGCAAATCTGAGCCGTTATATACTCAATATTCCATCCCGCCTGTGAAAATAACCCCATGAACAGTACAAATGACACAAGATATGCACAGGGAATGCGAAAATCAATAACGCCCGCTATTATAAGAAAGACCGCTCCCGCAAGGAGTGCTACCGTGCTGACTTCTCCTATTGTACCGGGAATTCTTCCAATAAACATATCCAGAATATCAACAGGAGTTCCCTCCCTTAAATTTGCCAGCGGCGTAGCCCCGGTCACTCCGTCATAAACAAAATCGGTCATTCGTGCCGTAAAGCAAATTACCAGAAAGCATCTGGCCGCAAGCGCCGGATTCATAAAATTCTGTCCGAGTCCGCCAAACAGCATCTTCACAATTATTATGGCAAATACGCATCCTATGATTCCCATCCACCAGGGAGCAGTCGGAGGAAGGTTAAGAGCCAGCAGAAGCCCGGTTACAACCGCACTTAAGTCTCCTACGGTTACGGGAAGCTTCATTAATTTCTCATAAACAAATTCAATTAAAGGGCACGTTCCTACGCAAAGCGCGACTAAAAGCGCCGAATTGAATCCGAACTGGTAAATTCCGTAGATTGTAGCAGGCAACAGGCTGATTATTACGAAAAACATAATCCGCGAAGTTGACATACTGCTTCTTACATGCGGCGATGCCGATACTTTAATATTTTCACTCATATCTCTTTATACCTTTTATTTTTTCTTCCTGCGATTAGCAAGAACACTCTGGCGCATCATCTTAATCTCCTGCGTAAGATGTCTCTTGGCAGGACAAATATAGCTGCAGCATCCGCATTCCACACATTCCATTCCGTTAAGTGCCGTGAACTTTTCCTCATCATAATGCTCTGCAATATCAGCAAGTCTCGATGGAATCAGTCTCGACGGGCAGGCTTCCACGCATCTTCCGCAGTTAATGCACGCCCCCGGCTCCGAATCCGAAACCGGATCCTTTATAAACGCCGTTATGGCCGATGAGGATTTTGTAACCGGAACATGCGTATCAAACAGGGCAAATCCCATCATGGGGCCGCCGGATATTATCTTCCCCGGCGGACTCTTAAATCCACCTGCCGCCTCTATGAGATCATCATAGCATGTTCCCGTGTAAACCCTGTAGTTTTGCGGATACTTGACGGCATCTCCCGTAACGGTGACTATCCTTTCCATAAGAGGCCGTCCTTCTATTACAGCATGGTATATGGCCACTATCGTATCTACATTATTGACTATGCACCCTGCATCTGCCGGCAGCATTGAAGAATTAATGGCCCTGCCGCATGCAGCATAAATAAGCTGTCTTTCTGACCCCTGAGGGTATTTGGTTTTAAGAACTTTAACACTGATCCTCGGTTCGTTAATACATAAATCCTTCAGTATCCTGATGCAATCCGGCTTGTTGTCCTCAACAGCAAGAATGCCCTTTGCATGCTCAAACAGGCACAGTATAATCTTAAGTCCTGCGACAAGCTTCTCCGGCTCTTCAATCATTCTCCTGTAATCGGATGTAAGATACGGTTCACATTCCGCGCAGTTTGCTATAACATAATGGATTTTCCCGGGATTCTTGGGCGAAAGCTTGACATGAGTCGGAAAACCGGCGCCGCCCATTCCGATAATACCTGCTTCCTGTATAATCTTGATGACTTCCTCCTTGGTCATTTCAGATATAGGTTTGACCGGAATCGGAGGTGCCTCCTCGTATGCATCATCATTCTCAATGACAATGGAGTCCACCATCATCCCCTGAACATTGCGCCTCTTTTCGATTGATTTTACGGTACCCGAAACGGAAGAATATATGTGTGCCGATACAAATCCCACCGCTTCCGCAATCTTCTGACCGCGAAGAACACGGTCGCCGACGCTGACTATAGGATGGGCAGGTGCGCCGATATGCTGGGAAAGAGGGTACACAAGTTCCGGACTTGTAGGAAGAAGGTCAATTATCTTCTTGTCTTTCGTAAGATCCTTACCTTCATATGTATGTATACCGCCTTTGAATGTAAGAGATGGCATTGCTCGTTCTCCTTAACAGTTTTGAATATATTATAACACAAAATAACTATACTAATTGTTGTTTTTTGGTTATACTATCGTATGCGTTCAATTAACTGAGTATTATTAAGGATAGTTTAGCTGTATGCAGATAATAGATAAGTTTTATGAAGGATTTCGGCCGCTTTATCCCATCGAAAGGTTCTGC
>DEEW01000086.1:3757-4302 GCA_002350465.1 Lachnospiraceae bacterium UBA2868 | reverse complement strand
ATCGAGAAGAGCTGTTCACGCATTCCCTGGGCGGTAATGGTGTCATCGAACTCGATTCCGATAAGAAGACCCTTGCCCCTTACTGAACGGATGCAGTTATATTTTGCCCTGAGTTTATTGAGCTTTTCGAAAAGTTCTTCACTTACTTCCTTAACATTGTCGATGATGTTCTCTTCTTCGATTGCTTCAAGAACAGCATTACCTGCAGCACAAGCTAAGGGGTTTCCGCCGAATGTGGAGCCGTGATCACCGGGCTTCATGCCTGTTGCGACCTCGTTTGTCGTGAGCATAGCGCCGATCGGAACACCGCCGCCCAAGCCCTTGGCGAGAGTCATGATATCAGGCTGAACACCATAGTTCTGATAGCAGAACATCTTGCCTGTACGTCCGATGCCTGTCTGAACCTCATCGATGATCAAGAGGATTCCCTTTTCGACACAGAGCTTCTTTACACCCTGGATGTATTCAAGATCTGCCGGATGAACACCGCTCTCACCCTGAATGAGCTCTAACATGATTGCTGCCGTCTTGGGGTTGACTGCCTC
>DEEW01000086.1:461-3691 GCA_002350465.1 Lachnospiraceae bacterium UBA2868 | reverse complement strand
GGCCTCTGGAATTTGGCCTGACCTGTAGCTGCTACTGTTCCCATGGTCCTTCCGTGGAAACTCATGTCAGCTGTGATGATCTCGTACTTGTTAATATCCTTATAGTAGAAATAACTTCTTGCAAGCTTGATAGCTGCTTCATTAGCCTCAGCACCGGAATTGCAGAAGAAGACCTTATCTGCGAAGCTCGCACGGCAGAGCCTGTAAGCGAGTTCGGACTTCTGGGGAATGTAGTAGTAATTGCATGCGTGAATGAGGTTCTTAGCCTGCGTACAAACTGCGGCGGTAAGCTTCGGATGAGCATAACCTAAGCAGTTAACGGCGATACCGCCGATCATGTCCAGGTACTTGGTTCCGGTTGTATCATAAAGATAGCATCCCTTGCCCTTAACGAAGGCAACAGGGAGGGGGTTAAATACCTGAAGACAATAGTTTTTATCAAAATCCTGAATCAGGGCGAGATCATTTTCTATACTCATAATGTTCTTTTTTCTCCTTTACGATCATTGTGCCGATGCCGTTCTTGGTAAATGTCTCAAGAATAATAGAATGGGGAATTCTTCCATCTATTATGTGCGCTCTGTCGACACCTCGCAATACTGTATCAAGGCAGCCCTCGATCTTCGGGATCATGCCGCCCTTGATTATGCCCTCATCAACGAGATCCTTGATATCCTTCTGGTCCAATACGGGAATGATATAGTCGGAACCGTCTTCAAGTTTTTTAAGTACGCCGCCGACATCGGTAAGGGTAATGAGTTTTGAAGCTCCCAAAGCGACTGCAACTTCTGCTGCAACTGTGTCAGCGTTGATGTTATAGCTCTCGCCATCCTTGCCTACGCCGATGGGGGCGATAACGGGAATATACTCGTCGTTCGCGAGCATGGAGATGACTTTTGTGTTGATCTTCTTGATCTTTCCGACATAACCGATATCGATGGGATTGCCTTCAGCATCCTCAGTCATCTTCTCGGCTTCGATAAGGTTGCCGTCGATTCCTGAGATACCGATAGCCTTTGCACCTTTTCCGCAAAGTGTGGATACGATATCCTTGTTGGTCTTACCAATAAGGACCATCTGGGCATAACCCATTGTCTCTTCATCCGTATATCTTAAGCCGTTTACGAAGTGTGATTCCTTATTGACCTTATTCAGCATGTCGCTGATGTCAGGTCCGCCGCCATGAACGATGACGGGGTTGATGCCGATGTACTTAAGAAGCGTGATATCATCCATTACGGACTGCTTTAACTCTTCATTGATCATGGCATTTCCGCCGTACTTGATGACGAAGGTCTGGCCTCTCATCTTCCTGATGTAAGGAAGTGACTCGATGAGGATCGAAGCCCTGTCTACGTTATTCTTCATGTCTCCCGTGATAACGGGGTTTTCTTTCTGTCCTGCCATAATCAGATACCTCTTACGATATTCTTAAGTCCGGCTGTCTCTTCGAATCCGAACATTACGTTTGCTGCCTGAATTGCCTGAAGTGCTGCGCCTTTGCCCAGGTTGTCCTGTGCCGTAAACAGCTTGATGATGCCTGTATCAGGATCATAGACTCCGTTGACGTCAATGTAGTTGGAACCGGCTACTGCTTTAACATCAGGAAGAGTATTTCCTGAAAGGACTCTTACGAAAGTCTCATTCTTATAGTAATCCTTATATATCTCATTGATCTTCTCGGAAGATACATCTGAGAATGCCTTGGAAGGCTTAACATAAACTGTTGCAAGCATTCCGCGCTTGAACGGAGCCAGGTGGGGAGTGAAGGTAACCTTGATATCACCGGATTTCTTTCCGGCAAGGAAAGAGCACTGCTCGGAGATCTCTGTGGTGTGACGGTGGCCTACTGCTCCGTAAGGCTTGAAGGACTCATCTGTCTCGCAGAAAGCATATGCGAGATCTGCTTTTCTTCCTGCACCGCTGACTCCTGATGTGGCATCAATGATTATGGAATCTTCTTCGATAAGATGATTCTTAAGGAAAGGTGCAAGTGCTGTCAGCGAGCATGTCGGATAGCATCCGGGATTTGCCACGAGATTAGCAGTCTTAAGTTCTTCCCTGTAGATCTCAGGGAGACCATATACTGCAGTCTTAAGGAGATCCGGGTTAGGATGAGTGAGCTTATAGGATTTCTCGTATGTTGCAAGATCCTTATATCTGAAGTCGCCGCTGTGATCGATTACTTTTGTTCCTGCCTTGAGAAGCTCGGGAACGATCTTTGCAGATACTCCGTGGGGAAGGGCAGTGATTACGAGATCTGAATCTTTTGCTACCTCATCATAAGGAAGATCTTCGCACTTGTTGTCGACAATACCTCTGAATTCAGGATAGATATCTGAATAGGGCTTGCCTGCAAATGTCTGGCTTGTAAGATGGCGGAATCTGAAATAAGGATGTCCTGCAAAACCTCTTACGAGTTCTGCTCCGACATATCCTGTGGATCCAATAATAGAAACATACTTTACAGATTCTTCGTTTGCCATTTTTAATGCCTCCGGTAAGAGTGGATAATCCCCACCCTGATGTTTGATTTATGCAATATAATGCATAAATATTCAAAAGTCAACAAATTAAGCCTAAAAATAATTACATAAATATATTAGGCGCATCACTTCGCATATTATCGCAACTTTTAAGGTACGGTCCTGATATGCAGCTTTAAGTAATAGAAAAGTAATATAAATAAAGGTGTTTTTGGTACGGAGAAGATAATTTGCACAATATAACTAAAGTCCGAAAATGCCCCAATTTACTTAATTTGCCTCTTTTTCTTGTACAACAATCACAAAATAGTTTGAGAGCAATTGATAGTTTCACCAAGCAAAGGAAATTACTATGCCAAAATAGCATTACTTTTTTTGGGAATTGTGTCATATAGGAAAGACACCTGCGGTTTGTTACTATTCTCGTAGTTATCAAGCCCGCTTTGGGTGGGCACATTTTTGGAGGTTTGAAGTTATGGCAAGTTTATCTTTCCAGCATGTTTACAAGAAGTATGATGGCGGCGTTGTTGCTGTTTCAGATTTCAATCTTGATGTAGCAGATAAGGAATTCGTTATTCTCGTAGGTCCTTCAGGATGCGGTAAGTCTACAACACTTCGTATGCTCGCAGGTCTTGAAGATATTTCAGAGGGTGAGATCTATATTGACGATCGTTGCGTAAACGACGTTCTCCCTAAGGACAGAGACATCGCAATGGTTTTCCAGAACTACGCTCTCTATCCTCA
>DEEW01000086.1:0-194 GCA_002350465.1 Lachnospiraceae bacterium UBA2868 | reverse complement strand
CACCACAGACTTAAGACAACATTCGTTTACGTTACACACGACCAGACAGAAGCTATGACCATGGGTACCAGAATCGTAGTCATGAAGGATGGTTTCATCCAGCAGGTTGACTCTCCTACGGAGCTCTATGACAACCCGGTTAACACATTCGTTGCAGGATTCATCGGAATGCCTCCTATGAACTTCATCAATGC
>DEEW01000201.1 GCA_002350465.1 Lachnospiraceae bacterium UBA2868 | reverse complement strand
GGACAAATTGTGATATACTGTGACACAAATTCAAAATCCATCGAGGATTGCAGTCTGGATGAACTTCGTTCAGTAAGCGGATACTTCGACAAGGATATATATGATTTTATCTCACTTGAGAGATGTGTTGAGAAGAGGCTTACAAAGGGTGGTCCGGCACCTGCTGTGATGGATGAGTATATCAGAGATTCACGCAAATGGCTGGATTCTTTGAAAAAATGAGGAGATTGAGGAGATGATATTATGAGCGAGAAACTTCAGGTTGGTATTTTAGGCGGAACCGGGATGGTTGGTCAAAGATTCATATCTTTGCTGGAAAATCACCCATGGTTTGAGGTAAAAGTCATAGCGGCAAGTCCCAGAAGTGCCGGCAAGACTTATAAAGAGGCGGTGGGCGACAGATGGAAGATGACAACACCTATGCCCGAAGCCGTCAAGGACATTGTAGTAATGAATGTCAATGAAGTAGAGGCTGTGTCAAAAGAGGTTGATTTTGTATTTTCCGCTGTTGATATGACCAAGGATGAGATCAGGGCTATTGAAGAGGAATACGCAAAGTGCGAGATTCCTGTTGTATCCAATAACAGTGCCCACAGATGGACGCCGGATGTTCCCATGATCATACCCGAGATCAATCCGGAACATATAGAGATCATTAAGGATCAGAAGAAGCGACTTGGTACAAAACGCGGATTTATCGCCGTTAAACCGAATTGCTCCATCCAAAGCTATACACCTGCACTTGCCGCATGGCAGGAGTTTGAACCTGTTGAGGTTGTTGCAACCACTTATCAGGCTATTTCCGGTGCTGGCAAGACCTTCCGTGACTGGCCGGAGATGGTGGAGAACATCATTCCCTATATCGCCGGCGAAGAAGAAAAATCCGAGCAGGAGCCTCTTCGTATATTCGGTCATTTAGAAAACGGTCAGATAGTAAAGGCCCAGAAGCCTGTTATAACCTGCCAGTGTATAAGAGTTCCCGTGCTTAACGGACATACGGCTGCCGTATTTGTAAGGTTTGCCAAGAAACCTACGAAAGAGCAGCTCATCGACAGACTTGTAAACTACTCGGGAGAGCCTCAGAAGCTTGGACTTCCTTCGGCTCCGAAGCAGTTCATCAGATACATGGAAGAAGATAACAGACCTCAAGTATCTCTTGATGTGGATTACGAAAAGGGAATGGGTATTTCCATCGGAAGACTCCGTCCCGACACCGTATATGATTACAAGTTCGTAGGACTGTCTCATAACACCTTAAGAGGCGCTGCGGGCGGTGCGGTACTTTGCGCCGAACTTCTGAAAGCAAAGGGCTTTATTGAAAAAAAATAATCCAAAAAGAGACTTGAAATGGAAGATTTAAAGTATCAGATAGACCTTCTTACAGCTTTAAATGAGAGATTGCTGACAAGCGAAAAGATGTACCGGCACATTGCTGAAATGTCCGGCACGCTTTTCTTGTACTTTGATTACAAATGTTCTCCCGTCAAGGTTGATTTGGTAGGACCCTGGGATGACATGGTCGGAGAAAAGATAGCAAATCATCCCTATGATGAGTCTTATATGTTAAATCTTCTGCTTGATGAAGACCAGGACAAGTTCCGCATCCATATGCTGGAGATAGAGCGTGAAGGACTTGAGACAGACAGTGTGGAAGTCAGAAGCCGTAATAAGCGGTACTGGCTCAGCTGTTTTGTAAATGTGACTTATGACGATGATCACAAGCCCGTGGAGAAAATCATTGCGATCAAGGATATTACCAAGATCAAGATGAATTCAGAAGAGCTTGAATATCTTGCATATTATGATTCTCTGACAGGAGTTTACAACAGAAACTTTTTTGTCAGAAAGTTTCGTGATATGTGTGAACTTGCAGACAGCGAGAAGGTCAGCGTCGAGATCATGTTTGTTGATATTGACGACTTCAAGAAGATAAATGATTCAATAGGACTTCTGTTCGGAGACGAACTCGTTCAGGAATTCGGCCAGTATCTTAAGGATTTTAATAACGATGAAACCATTGTAGGAAGATTCGGAAGTGATGTATTCGTTATTGCGGTTTATAATCCCTGCGGACAAAGNNCCGTGCGGACAAAGAAGCTGTGACATTATCTACCGCAAGATTCAGGAAAGACTGCGCCATCCGTTTTCACTGACTAACAAAACAGAGATCATGATCACTGTTTCATGCGGCGTTGCCGAGTACCCCGATGCCGGAAGGACTGCACTTGAAGTGATCAAAAATGCGGAGATCGTTCTGTACAAGTCAAAGGAACGGGGCAAAGGCGGTATCCAGTATTTTGAACTGGATATCCTCAACAAATTCATCAAGACCGTTTCAATAGAAAAGCAGCTCAAAGAAGCTATAGAGACAAACGGATTTCAGCTGTATTACCAGCCACAGTACAATGCTTCCGACGGGAAACTAAGGGGTGCCGAAGCCCTTCTTAGATGGCCTGATCCCGAAGGAGAGGGATTTATCACCTCTCCCGGAGAGTTTATTCCCATCGCGGAGAAGAACGGGGCAATCATACCTATCGGTAATTTTGTGATCAAGGAAGCCCTCCGTACAATGAGCGACTGGAGAAACAAGTATCATATTCCGATGGTACTTTCCATTAATATATCTGCCATGCAGCTTGAGAAAGAGAATTTTGTGGATGCCCTGTCCCGTGAGATAACACTTAACGGAATCAATCCGGAATCAATTGAGATAGAGATTACGGAATCGGTATTTATCAATAGCTTTGAAGATGTGATTGATAAGATCAAAACCCTTCGCGGACTGGGAATTAGGGTTAGCCTTGATGATTTCGGAACGGGTTACTCCTCCCTTTCTTATCTGAAGAATTTACCGATCGATACACTTAAAATAGACAAATCGTTTATTGATACCGCACTCAAGGACGACAGCTCCGGCATTATATACGAGAGCGTCATTCAGATGGCTCAAAAGCTGGGATTTGAAACTGTTGCCGAGGGTGTGGAGACCAAGGACCAGTTTAACTATCTGCGTGAGCGTAATATCGATATCATTCAGGGGTATCTGCTCGGCAAGCCCATAAGCAGGGTTGAATTTGAAAAGCTGCTGATAAGGCAGGTTCCTTAATCATACGGGAGATTCATGTACCGCAGATCCGATTTGCAATTTATCCAGAATATATTTGACAGAGCCACCAATGATATTGCAATAATTTACGGCCTCAGGGACTACGGCCTTTCCGAGCTTGTATCCGACTTTATCAAGGATAAGGATTGTCTGTATTACAGATCGTTTCCGGTTACTGACGATCTTCAGCGCAAAATGTTTGCGCAGGAGCTTCACGAACAGACAAAATCTCCCATTTTCCCCGATGACGATTACGACAATCTATTAGCATCATATATTGATTCTCATAACGAAAAGAAGAGAGTAATCGTTCTGGATGATTTTCAGTTTCTGATCAGAGAAAATCCAACCTTTATCAATTTCCTTTCGAATATGNNCTGTTTGGCCAGACCCCTTCGGGTAAGGCAATGTTTCTGCTTGTGTCGGATGATATTAAGTGGATCGAATCCGATATGGTAAAACTGATAGGCAGAAAATCATCCGAAATATCAGGTGTTATCAAATTGAAGGGGTTTTCTCCCTCGGAGTTTGGTGAACGCTTTCCTAAAATGACAGCGGACAAAATCATAAAGCTGTATTCCGTACTCGGGGGAAGAAGTATATATTATAACATGATAACCGAAGAGACTGATACAGGCGATGCGGTAAAGCTTCTGCTAAAAAAGTGGAGCAGTGATGATTTTAATGTGGGGAATTATCTTCCGAAGGATATAAGAGAGCCTGTCATATACAATACGATACTTGTAAACATTGCTTCAGGGAAATGCAAGCTTAACGATATCCATAATTCCATGGGGATGGACAGAGCAAAGCTGTCCGCGTATCTGAAGAATCTTGAGAGTAATGATATTATAGAAAAGCTGGTTGGAGCGCAGGTGGGAGACCTTAAATGTATCAAAAAGGGAACCTACAGGATAAAAGACAACACTCTGCGACTGTTTTACCGTTTTGTATTCCCAAGGTTATCGTCCCTTAAGATATTCGGTGAAGATAAGTTCTACAAAAGATTCATAGAGGCAAATCTTCCTGATTTTATCGGAAAAATCTATCCGGAATACTGCATGGAACATATAAGATGGCTTCACAGGGAAAACCGACTCAGTTTTATGATAGATTCGGTTGAGGAGTACTTTGATAAATCGGAGGCAATTGATTTTGTTATAGTTGCAAAAGGCGGGAATATCATTGCCTGTGCATGCAGTTACAAAGATCCGGTTATGAGTTACAAAAAGCTTGCTGATGTAAGGGAAGCCATAAGACATAACAGGCTTCCCTGTGACAACATATGGATGTTCTCGGCCGGAGGTTTTGAGGATAAGCTTATTGAAGCCGCTTCCTCGGAAGAAGGAATAAAGCTTTTGGAATTGTCGGAGCAAACGGTGCGTTGACACAAAGATATTATAATGATAAATTAAATAAGATGCTTTTTAACAGAATTTCGGAGGTAGTATTATGAAAAAATCAATAATAGTTCTTCTTGCTGTATGTGCAGCTGTTTGCATGTGTGCATGCGGATCTTCATCCAAAAAACTTGTTATGGCAACAAATGCGGCATTTCC
>DEEW01000050.1:36854-42253 GCA_002350465.1 Lachnospiraceae bacterium UBA2868 | reverse complement strand
GTTTGTTCTGCTCCTGTTGCAGTTTGATAGCCTGCTGCGACTTGGTACCGATACCGGTTGCCGAAGTCTGTTTACGTGCTTCGCGCTGAATCCTTTTGGGGTTTCTCGCGATATCTTTTACAACAGTGTCCACAGCCGGGCTGAAATGAAGACCTGTATAGTATCTGAGAATGTATTCGAATAATTCGTAATCTTTCGGTTTTGCACCAAAGACCACTCTCGCAGCCGATATCTTACGGTTCTCGATAACCTCGAAAACACCTACCCAAAACGGTTCCTCAAAATACACAGTCAGGTTACAACGTATCTTGCCCATGACAATCCCTCCTTTAAGATTGATGAGCAAAGAACGGACAACCCGGAGGGGCAGGTTACTTACCCTGTAAAACAGGACGGCCGGGCTACCTACCGGCTCTGGCGTATCTTGCGATACACGTTGCGTTTTTATCCTTGCATGTTACGTGATAATTATACCATCTGAAAAATAATGCAAGAAGGATCAGGAATTGTACGAGCAGCTTAATGAACTGACCGGATTATCAGCAGTATAGAAATGACAGTGGCGATATCAAAAGTCAGGTCCGACTGAGCCGCACTCCATACAGAATTTGCCGGTGTTGGAGGCTCCGCACATGGGGCACTTCCATCCGTCGGGCTTTTTGGCTCCGCATTCGGGACAGAACTGTGCCGTATTTCCCTGCTTTCCGCATGCTTTGCAGTTCCAGGTGCCGGGAGCTGATGCGGCAGCCGTTTCTTCCATATGATTCGAATTCGTATTTGCAGCCTGTTGTTGCGCCATCGACATCATGCCCATGATTCCCATCATACCGAATGCGTTGGCCGGCTGTGCATTGTAGGGATAATACTTCTTCGTATCTATCTGTGATGTTGAATCGAATTCCGAATTGGATGCAATGTAATTCAGGAGATCAAGCGTTTTGTCAGGATCTGTGAATATCCTTTCCTTTGTCTTGCCGAACTGGATGAAGCTTTCCCGTTTGCCGGGTTCAACGTATGCTTCGGCAGGATCCTTGCAAAGCTCTCTGACCTTTTCCTTTATATCGGGAATCAGGCTGTCCGGGACTTTGTATTTTTTCTCGTTGAGACCTTCTCTGATAACGACAAAATATTCATCGCCGAATGACCAGAGGCGGCTCGTCTCGGTGTCGGGGAACATTGTCCTGATAACTGCAGGAGACGTATTATCCGGTCCGCAGTATATCTGATGGTAGATCGTTTTGAGTTCGAATTCTTCAGGCAACGCGGGATTTGGATAACAGTGATTGATGAGACCCCTCCTGTCCAAAGGTTCGCCCAGCTCATCTTTTAATTCAGTCAGCATTTTCAGCATGAGCTCGTCATCAAAGTCATACCATGTGTTTTTGTTATCTTCGTATATCTCGATAACCGCTGCTGTCGTTTTGCCGTTATGCTCGGTTCCCCTCGGGAAATAACCGTCATGGCTTCCCGTAGCCTTTGACAAGACCTCTTCCTTAAACTGTTCACCTCTTTCTTTGGTGACGGCATAATCCTTGTTGCCGCATGTCAGAAGATAAACTCCATTCCGGACTGTGGCAAGACGGAAATCGGGATTTAACGGAGGTCCTCCGCAAAGATTCATTTGGAACTGATAGTTTACAAGATCCCTGTATGCGATATAAACAGACATAACCTGCATGCTCCCTCTTTTCAAAATGTCATAACTATAAATGAATCATTTAATACATCCGCATTAAATAATCTTTTTCCAGAACGAGAAATGGTATCCATTACCGTATCCTATCTTCTCATAAAACGGACAGAAAGAGCAACATTTGAGGCAACAATTCTTAACCGGCGGTATAAACAGGAATAAACAAAACAAGGACTAGTTTTCGCTTTTCAGTGCAAAGCAAAAAGGCTGCCTCATTGAGACAGCCCCTGTTTATCACATCTTATCGAAGTAGAACGAATCTGCGATATCCTTAATATCTTTGTCCGTGTAATCATTCGGATTGCCATCGTAATCAAACGGCATGATATTTATCACCACAAAGCTGTTTTTGAGGTTTGCCGTGATGAAGGTTCTTCTCCTGCCTCTGACGTCTTTACCCTCTGAGATCGTGACCGGAATTCCACTCTTTGTCGTATATGTGTACTCTTCAAAGCCTTTATTGGTTCCGACATTGATTGTTACAGTATCGAAATAACCTCTCACACATCTTCTTATCTGGAAATTGTACTTGTTTTTATAAAGTGCATCCATCTGGAACGTTCCGTCATCGTAGAAGTATGCGCCGCCGGTAATGTTGTCATTAAAGATATCTCCGACCTTTTCCTCGAGCCTTTTCTCATCACCATCGTCAAAGCCCGTATGAAGCTTAAGATTGTATTTTGCCGTTATCTCATCGACCTTATCAGCCATCTCCTGCGAGTAAATAAGATATGAACCATACTTTTCCCCAAATGGATCTACACCTGTGCGCTTTTGTTCCGCATCAGCTTTATCCAGGATCTTCCCGTCACGGTCGTAGCTTTGCTCGAATTTGTTCCACTCGGCAGATGCCTTGTATTCAGGCGTATCAGGATATCCCTGCAGCGACCATTCCTCGCGAGGAGGCATTGAATTCTTAATGTCTTCTTCTATCGACGGACCCCATGAACTTCTTCCAAAGGATAAAGGTCCTATTCCTCCAGTGATAGCAGCATAGGCAGTAGCACCCATCGCTGACACTACTGCCGCGACCAGAACAGTCGTTACGACTTTTTTCTTCACATTATGCCTGGGTAATTCTGTAGTTTTAGCGGTTGAAGACATAAGCTTTTCGCGCATTTCCGCTTTTCTTGCCACATCCATTTTTATCTTATCTGTAGTATCTCTCATAAATATTCCTCCAATCCTATCCTCATCTTTGCTTTGCCCCTGTTGATCCTTACTGCAACGGCTGATTCGGATATCTTCAGTATTCCTGCGATATCTTTGTATGAGTAACCCGCATAATAGTGCAGGTAGATTGGCATCCTGAACTGTCCGTCAAGGTTCATGAGTTCATCGAATACTGCCTTGTTTCTCTCATTGAAATCATCGAAATACTGCAGCTCATTTTCCGCAGACTCAAGATCAACGTCTTTCTGGCGGGATGCTGATCTGAAATAATCTCTGCAGCTGTTGGCCGTCATGGTGAAAAGATAAGTCTTTTCCTTACCGGGTTTAGTAGCTACTCTATCGTCAAGAAGTTTTAAAAACACATCCTGAACAATGTCTTCAGCGTCGTGCTTGGAACCCGTGTAGTAAACGGCAAATCTGTATAGATCATCAGCATAAGCATCAAATAATCTGACTACATCTTCATTTTTCAAATTCTTTGCCTCCGGTGTTATTTGAGATCTCACCTATATGACGGATCAGAACACCATTTTCTTACAACACACGATGTCCTCTTGATTATCAGGTATCACAAGCAGATTCTAATAATACAGTTGTACATATTTCTGTATTACCTTATTACTCCATATATGCGCTTCTATATACCTTTCCGGGCCATACCTTCCATCGTCATTCCATTTCTGCGGCATACCATATTTCTTAATTATTTCCAGGATTTCATCATACATATAGACCTTTTTCCTGTACTCTTTGCCATCATTCACTTTATCGCTGAATGTAGGCATTGAGTCACCATAAGTAAATGAGACCGTCCGCAGATCAAACTCCTCTACCGGTATTTTTATATATCTGCACTCTTCGTACCATGTTGATAACCACGGGCTGAATTCCAGAACCATATAATAAGGCGAATCTATCTCTATAATTCCACCCTTTTTCGCGAATGCCTCCCGAAGCATCCGCTCACAGTTATGCCGGTATTGCACGTATTTATCATGTCTTAACGCACATTGAGAATTAGGGCGTTCTTTCTTTATCTTCTCAATAACATCTCTGGCTTCATCCTGAGATATGGAAGTCAGACTTCTAAAAGGACCTGACCTGGCATCATAAAAATGGTATAGATCCATAATTTCCCCCTATCCGTCTCTCAAATCCTCATAACATGCATTTGTCTATTTAAACAGCACCATATAAAGATAGCATCCGCCCACAGATATCACATTGCTCATGCTGTGCATTATCATTGGATAAATAACGCTTTTCGATCTTATAAAAGTATATCCGTAAAAGATTCCCAGAACAAAAGCATAACAGACCTGAAACCACGGGATCGAGAAAGTGAATACATTAATATGGGCAACACCAAAGAGAACAGCTGCACTGATAACGGCTATAGCCCTGTCTCTTTTACTTTCAGGATCAAGCACACTTAACAGCACGGCTATAGGCAGCGACCTGAAAAGGATCTCTTCTGACGGACCGGAAAGCAGCAACTGGAACCCGAGTGTTCCAATTACATTTGTCGGATTCAGTTCATAATCATAAGTACTTATGGTATTGGTAAGCGAGCCGGCGATATAAATAGCGAGATAATAGACAGCTATTGCAACGCAGAAAAGTACTGTGTCTTTAATGCCCTTGGAATCCATACGCGGCCTGAGATAAAACCCTTCTATCTTCTTTACCCTCCGGATGATAAATATCAAAGCCAGAGCACAGAGCATTTGTATTATGTGATGCACCGACACCTGTAAAAACAGATCATCTGGATCCAAAGCGGAATAATCAAACAGTCGGGATATGAAGAACCCGAAGCGGCTGAATAGAAGCTGTACCGCAAAAAGTGCAGCAACCAAGGCCACTGTTATAACATATTTGGTATTGTGCTTTGATTCTATACTCATACGTTCCTCAAACCTAATGATCCGCATAACCTCCAGGCAGTCTTCACTCGGGCCATGCATTTCTCTTTTTACTTTTAATCTACCAACTTCGTCTTTTGGGTTTTATTGGTGCGGGGCGGATCATATCCTTGAATCTTTCCCACTTGGTATATTCTCCGGTATTCAATATATACTCCCGGAAATTGAAGCTGGCCTTAACTTCTTCGTCTTGATAACGGTGTCTGCCTTCACTCACGGAAGCACTGTCTTCATGGGTAAGATATTTCAGTCTTTCCGATATCCAATATCTTTTGCTTAAAAAGTCGGGATACGGAGCATAATGTNNTATATCAAAGATCTCCTCTATGTCCTTATCGTAACACTTCTTATCAACAAAGCAGACAATACGCCAGTATGACTCTTTCTTATCACCCGCATACGGAGGCGCTTTCATCATCTCTTCCACATATTCTTCACAGGAAGAATACTTCTCCATCCCTTCAAAACCATTTGCCCAATTGTATCTTAGACCGTTCGGGCGGCAACGCATGTCAAACTCTGTGTAATATTCCTTATCTTGCAGGATATATGCCCAGTTGCGAATCATGGGATGGTTAAGCGCTGACCGGATAAAAGTTTCCGTATCG
>DEEW01000050.1:34601-36761 GCA_002350465.1 Lachnospiraceae bacterium UBA2868 | reverse complement strand
TGCTTCCGGCCTGTATGACTATTCAAAAAATCTTTCCACAAGATCCTTAGCTATGCGAAGGCCTTCACCGGTATACTCACGGGCTTCCTTTATAGCCTCGATCTTCCTGCCCTGCCTTACGAGTTCAGAAATCTTTTCTTTCTCGGTATCCGGAAGTTTAGCTAGTACATTTTCGAGATATGCCTTATATCTTGGTCCGTCATTGACAAGCTCCTGCTGTGCTTGAGCAAATGCTTCTACGTCTTTTTGGCGCTGCTCTGCGATCCGCTGCTGAGCTTCCTGCTTAGATGCAACTTGCTGAATTACAGGCACTCTGCCATTCTTCTTTATAAACTCAACCATCTTACCGGCGGTAACGGCATCATTACTTCGAAGAAAATGAAGCGATAAAACCTCTTCTCCTTCATAGCCGGCGAAAACAAGCCTGGGCGGTTTATTCCTTGTCTCCACGCAGTAGCGATCATATTGAGAAACATAGCAGACTTTATCTTCCTTCTCGCCATCTTTGTATTTAACTGTGACTTTCTGCTCATCAATGATCAGGCATGATTCCTTGAAACAGAATGGCTGTCTGCCAATCAGGATCATTATTAAAAATCCGATTCCAAATGCGATCATCGCGGCTATCCAGGCTTTATCATCAAGGTAAACCCGGCCAATTCCATAAGCGATAGCAGTTGGCAATATAACCAGATATCCCGAAAAGGTAATCAAAGCGATCACCTTCAGTTTCTTTGTGTATCCGCAAGAGTAAAAGACAAGACGGTCGGAAAGATACTCATTAGGTTTTGACGTAGTGTTCTTTTGACGGGCAAACATAGCACCCGTAACTATAAGCAGTACGAAAAAAACTACGGAAAGCACTGTTCCCAACGTATAAGTAAGCAGTTCCTGAATGTAATAGGTGTTCATTATGCTTTATGCTTCTCTCCTGTTTAATAAACTTAGCTATTGTTATGCAAAATTAATCATTATTTTACTCCACAACTGCACTTCCACAAATGCATACTTTCCAAGTGATCGCAGTTTAAACACTCCATTTTTCCAAGGAGTTTAATATGATCGCCAATGTTTCTTCACGTGCCTTCTGACATTCCTCCGGATACTTCTTCTCTCTTGGGAGCATATTATTGTTAACGGGAAAGTACCCGAGATTATGGCTTCCTGTCTCTGAATTGATGTGCCTGAAACCATGCTTGAACCCGCTCCGTTGAAGTCTTTTCACGAGCAGTCCGGAATGTAATAGAGTATAAAATTCTCGTGCATTATGGAATTAGATGTTCTGTAAACTTCTTCATACGGAATGCTGTCAAATTGATAATAACAGATAAGGTAATGTCCTTTGTATTCGCTGTGATCACCAATGCCTTTCATACCCTTGATGATCGCGTCGAAGTCATTTGTATCGAAGAGCGTCTCCTCTTTGTAAACTCCCTGGCTTATATCGTAAAAACGCTTATCCGTATAAGGCATTATAGATTTCACGAAAGTACTGCCGTCAACAAGGATCTCTTTTTCATCCGGAAGATTACTGTTAAGGTATTCGGCCATTTCCTTGCCTGACGAATAATTCCAGTTTATATCATCGGCAATTAAAGAATACAATTCGGATATGGCACCGTTAAAGAAAAATGAAACAAAATACAGTGCAGTAAGGATGATCGTGATCATTTTCTTAACCTCTTTACCGCAGGACTTAACTATCAACACAAAAAACAGCAGGAACACCTGGCTTAAGAGCAGCCTTTGAAACAGTATTCCGGAATAGTACCATTTGTAAACGACGATCATGAAAGACATCGTCAGAACAAAGATAACCGTTTCTTTCCAAAGTTTAAATCTGCTTATAAACAATACGGCAACACTGGCAAAAACGAGGAATAGCATAGATAAAACCACTTTATTCACATATTCTCCGTCCTTACTGACACACATCGGATTGTTCGATCCGTATAAAGTAAACACAACCACAAATGTGGAAATGACGATCAAGGCAAAGCCTGCGATCAAATGCATGAAGCTTTTCTTATCAATCTTGCTCTTATGCATTATTTTCAAAACGATCTCATAAATGTGGAAAGTAATCGTAAGGCCGGCTACAAATCCCCACGCCAGAGCATGAGTATAGATCATCAAAGTGATCAGCAGACTGTACATAAG
>DEEW01000050.1:29260-34555 GCA_002350465.1 Lachnospiraceae bacterium UBA2868 | reverse complement strand
CAGTAATTACGCGATACAGAAGAATAGAGATACAGAAACGGAATTGAAAACAGGCAAACTATTTTAGCTATTGAATTCAGTTTAGTTTTAAAAAGGAAGAAGTAAGCGCTGACAGATACACAAATATAACTGATTACATGCATCGTCCAAATGGGAGCACCAAGTTTTGCAAAAGGCATAATAATCAAATGCCACAGGATCGGGTGTCCGTCAAATCTGCTGAATTCGATCAGCTCCGGGATAGATTTGTATTTGGCCAGAAACCATGCCTGGACCTCGTCACGCCAAGGTTCGTGAACAACGATAAGATAACCGTTTACCAGCAGAAAGATCGCGAAAAAAACGGCCAAGATCAACTTATTGTCAAACAATGAAGCAATGTTTTCCTTTTTCCTGACATCTGAATCAGTTTTCAAAACACTCATGACTGCTCCTGTAAAGATATATTTATGTTGTCATAATATCCTATACCCGATTTCAAAGCAAAAGAATAAGATCATAAAACCTTCGAAAACAGTTAAGGATTCTATTGTTATGCTTCCAATTTGAAAACGATAACAGGAAGATCCGGCTGGTTCGAGAGATAAACGATATATTTCTAATTATCAGTTATGCAACATTTTGGCGCCATCTTCTGTATATATAGTATGGAGGTAGCACTTATTATGAAAAAGACGTTTAAGACAACAGCCGCAGTTCTAGTATCTTCATTTGTTCTGGCAGGATTTACTGCCTGTGGAAACCCTGCCGATAAACCTTCTGACACATCAACACCATCATCAGTTCTGAATACTACTGAAGAATCCACAGATGCGGAATCATCGGTAAAAGACGATGATGTTAAAGCGCCTGACGCTATTTTTACGGAAACTGAATTAGTAAAGATCGGTGAGCACACATATTATCCGGCGGATCTTTTCGACGGAAATGATCGCAATAAGCAGTATAAGGATCACATGATATCGCAGCTTCAGCAGGCAGATAAAGATCTTCACGATGACATATATGTACACGGCATAGGAGAGTCCGAGGTGAAGGGTGAGTTCCGCTTTTTCGGAAAGATGATGAAGGACGGCGTCATCTGGGAAACGGCAGACATGACCTGCTGGTACAGCGAGGAAAACGGGAGTGAGTGGAACATTGATTCAAAATTCAGAAGAGCAGACTTTAACAACAGCGGTCTGATCAAGGCTGAATCAGTATTCGACAAAGTCTATGAGACTGCATCGGATCCCAAGAACGTCAAAGCGATGGGGACTAATAAGATAACCGGTACATATCTCCTCGTTGCAGATGCCAATGGCACACTCTATTACGCGTTTACGATATGCAAACACAGCGTGGTCTGTGTCGATGCGAAGACCGGAGAGATAATTTCCGAGCGCTACTGGAACGGCAGATATACCTGATAGCTTAATGTTATAGAAATGCTGCTTCGTATCAGCCATTATTCGCTTTTCCGGCCAGTTGTTTCGTATCCATCTCCTGTATCCCGCTGCAGATTTCACGCACCTTATCCCTTCAGGTGTTAATCAATCGATTTATCACTTTGCATTAATCTGCCAATTCACATATTCTAAGGGTTGCCCCTCAACATGAATTATTGCATCGCTGTTAGTTCACTTGATAACTTTTTGGTGACTTAACATAATTAGTTGAGACCAAACGCCGTCTTAGTACATCTAATGGATAGAGAATGGAAAACAAATCTCCATTCGATTGTGTACACAAGGAAAGAGTAAGTAATGCAGATTGATGAAACGACAAGGCTTGTAAAACTCGCCAAAAAGCACGATAAGCTTGCCTTTGCCGAGCTGATGCAGGGGCACATGCAGGAGATGTACAAAGTCGGACTGGCAATCCTTATGAATGATGAGGATGTTGCCGATGCCGTCAGTGAGACGATCCTTAATTGCTTTGAGAAGTTAAATACACTAAGAGAAGACAAGTATTTCAAGACATGGATGACGAGGATCCTTATAAACAATTGTTATAAGATCCTGGATGTCAGGAAGCATCAGACAGGCCTCGAAGAATGGGAAGAACCTGCTGTAACTGACGAATACAATGTCGAACTCAAGGACGCTTTATCTTCTATCGATGAGAAATACAGAACGGTCATCACTCTATATTACTTAGGGGAATATAGCACCAAAGAAATTGCCTCGATGCTTCATATCCCAAAGAGTACGGTAACTACCTGGCTCCAAAGGGGCAGAGAGCAACTCTCAAAGTACTATGGCAGCTAAGAGTTAATAGGAGAAATGACATGAAAAATAAGAATATTTTCGAGAAAAACGCAAAGATACCGGATGTCGTACAGCAGAAAGCAAATGCTGCTTTCAGTGAGATATATAACCGTCAGGATGAGCCGGTCGAAAAGTCTCAAAAAACACATAAATCAACCAGAGCAATAATCATAAGCATTGCATCGACAGCGGCTGTTGCAGCCATAACCGTAGCCGTGATATTTGTTTCATTAGCGTATTTTGGCGGCAAAGGACCGGAATTGCCAGATGTCTCCGGTACCGGCAGTATCTCCAGTTACAACAGTATCATCGAGCCGTTTACGATCAGGGTTTGTGCAGCAGAGCTTGCTCCTGATACTTCGCTCCCGATAAGTCTGGATGTCGGCAAACAGGCATTCGGTTATGGTGTTGACTGGGATGGCAATGCAAATTATCAGATAAATTTCCCCATCTCGGTCGAGGGCGAAAATATCTCTACCGTGAATTTCAAAGTGAAAAACGCGGCCTTTGAAGTCGTAAGCATCGACGGTCCTTCCATTGTAAAGAGCGGTTCAACTGTAAAGCTTAATGATTTCCGTTCGACTTATGTTAATGGTTATGACATGTCAGGACATCCTATCGGCAAGACAATAGTAGGATATTACGATTCGTTCAGCGCAGATTACAGTACGCTTCAGACTTCCAAATACCTTTTTAACGTCTGCAATGCCATGACAGACCGTATGGATATTTATTGTCTGATAACTCACGAAGAAGATTTTCTCAGCAGGAGCTATATATATACTTATCTTGTAAAGGATGTCGAAGTAACGGTCGAAGTCACCTTTGCGGATGGAACCAAAGCTTCAAGGACACTGGGCCTTTTCTGCAATACATATCCGGCAACAGAGAAGATGGAAGATGGAACAGAATACACATACGAAGCTATGCAGATCTTCTGCTACGATAAAAACGCTATAGATGATGCTACAAGGCAGTTGATCCGCAGCCATATCGACCGCTGCATTGAGCTCTGCAAGGCCCAAGGAGTTGATTACTCAGGCTGGGATGAACCAACAAATACTGATGCAACTGTTGATGCGACAAACGCATCTGAGAGCACGGAAGCAACTGAAAGCACGGGTGAGACTGAGCCGACTGCTTCCAGCTCAGAAACGACTGCAGGCACGGATGCAACCGCCGTCACGGAAACAACTGTCAACACTGAACCGACTGCCGGTACTGATGCGACTGTCAGTACAGAAACTACTGCCGGCACGGAAGAGACTAAAAGAACAGACGAGGTCAGCTCTACTGAAAACACAGACAATGTCAGTTCTGACAATTAAACGGGAACTTCTGAAGATACCGGATTTGTTATGTCCGGATTTGAAGTAAAGGATTATCGGCCGCATATGGGGTTATCAGGGGTTGCCTCCAAACAGGGGCAACCCTTTTTATAACTATGACAGCATTTCGATCATAGATACCGTAGCCAGTATAGATCCGATAAACGCGACCGTTCCGATTGCAATACCCGTTATCGGAAGCCAGAGCATTTTTCTATTACGCTTTGTCAGCATAACGATAAGAGAGATTATTCCTGAGATGCCACCCAAAGGTGCGAGCATGTATCCGAGAACAGCACCCAATAAGAAGACTAACATCTTAGAGGCATCCTCTGAATGGATAAAAGGACTTGAGCCCTGATATGAAGGCATTGCTGAAGCTACTGCTATCAATACCATTCCTATCATTCCCAAGCCGGACATTACCATGGATATCCAGCCAAACACTTTGGCAGCTGTGGGAACCTTGGTTACATTATTCTCAGTCATATATGCTCCTTTTCAGGCAGTTATCATAACTGCCTGTCTTTATTCTCTTTCCTGATGTGCTCGTTGATATAACCAATGTCTCTCTTGACCGTAAAAGCATCGATCACAAAGGCAAGCACCAGCACGACACCTACATATATAAATGCCATCCAGAAATTGCTCGGGTAGAACCATCCCACTATAAAGCCAAACAGCATTACGATCCCGGAGAAGACAAAGTATTTAATGATGTAGCTCACTACGATCGTGAGTGACAGGTATTCATCGAAAAGGAAGTTTACAACCGTAATTATCAGTGCAAGTCCAAATAGAGCCAGTACGAGTGAGATCTCTGCCGTTACACCCGACCAGATGATCGACAATGTAAATACCGCAAGTATCATCAAAGCCGCAAGTATGCATGTGTCTTTAAGAATTTTCCTGACAGGCATTTATCTAGAACCTCCTCTTTATGTCGCGCAGATATTTGCGCGATACAATGAGCCTCTCACCATTGTCGAGCATCGCCTCGAGCCGGCTGTTTTTAAGCTGTCTGATTTCCGTAAGATGGGAGGTGTTCATGATACATGTTCTTGAGATCCTGACAAGATCTGAGTCCTCTGTGATCTTCCCTATCTCCTGCATCGAAGCATCAAGTCTGTAGACATCATCCCCGGTGTAAAGAAATACTTTCCTGTCGACATTTTCGAGATAATACACATCAGACATGGCAATATGCATCCGGCGGTCATCTGAGAACGCGCTGAATCTTATATCAAAACTCTCGATACGCTTAACAAGACTTCTGACCGGCCCGGTGTATTCCGGATACTCGATCGTGACTGTGAGCGGCTTGCCGGGTACCTGTCTCGTAATTATCTGCATTTAACCTTCCTGTTCCTGGTTCCGTATGCTTGCGATTACTGATGCGGTTTCCTCCTTAAATCTGCGCGAGAACGCCGCGTAGACGATCACACATAGGAAGAACACCATATTCGTATATCTTATCAGCATACTTATTCCGGTTGTATAAGAAGATAATAACTGACTTCCGATCAAATTGCTAAACATATGCACCAGCGCGCCTGCAAGGATGCTACGCTTCGTCTTAACATATACGAAGGATACGAAAACACTGAGCATCATGACACTAGGTATGAACATCAATGCGTGAAAGACTGAGTCCTGAATAAGGTTGTACTGCGCCTGACCCGGCGTAAAATACCACGGGAGATGCCATATTGCCCAGA
>DEEW01000050.1:25475-29016 GCA_002350465.1 Lachnospiraceae bacterium UBA2868 | reverse complement strand
AGCAATCGTTATTAGCGGCCACTTCAGCCCCATCTGTCTGAAGCTGATACATCTCCGGAAGTAATCTTTACGCTTATCCTTCGGGTATGTCAGAAACACGAGGAAAAGTGCGACGACAGAAGGCGCTCCGCCTCCGAAATAGAATACAAACGTTCCCGCACCGGTTCCTGTAAATCCGAACAGGACCGGAATGAATCCGCAGATCCAGGTCCATGCCAATGTCAGCACAAAGAACAAAATCAGGTATTTTGTTGACATCCAGTTTTTCTTCATAAGAAAACCTCCCGTTTGCTGTGAGTCTAACGGAAGATATTTACCTTAGCCATATTCTGGATCAGATGTTGCAAAATCATGCACGCAAAGTGCATTTGATTAAGTTGGCAGGTTTATTCCGGGAAAAGGATCTTATCATCCTCTCATGATCGTTCTGTCCATTTTAATAAAATCATAGATGTATTTTCTGATATTTGCAGCATGCTTATCTGATTCATTTTCAAGGTCTCTTATCTTCTTAATCATCATTCCGGACTCCTCGTAGAGCCTTGAGTTTTCTGCATCTATTTTTCTGATCTTCATTACTTTCGGGAAACAGATCACGAAAGCCTGAATAATAAAGCCGATCAACATTATGCCGGCGAAAAGTGCCAGCCAGCCGAATATTTCCGGATGTTCCTCGCCGGAAGCAGCTGTATAAAAGTATCCGTAAACAAAGAAAATCTCGATCAGGGTCCATACGGCAGTTAAAATCCCGAAAATTACAAACATGAACATTGGAGGTCTCTTTGTGCCATACCTATCCTTAACATAATAATTTTCACGATTTATATTGTTTTGCGCAATAACATCACTGTTCTTCTGTTTGTTCTCCTTAAGAGATACGATCTCTTTGCTGCAGTCAGCACGTTTCTTCTTTTCAGTATAAATCTTGCCAAACTCAGTGAAATATTTCTTGTCTTCTTCAGAAGCGCTTGAAATCACTTCATTTACCATTTGCGGATCATATGAGAACTCAATTGATTCAGACTCTTTTTCGAGTGCTTTCATGTTCGGCAGATTAGCTGCAGCAAGCATCAGTCCTCTTAAAGCAATAAAATCATGAGGATCCTTCTTCAACGTGAACTTATATGCATCGATAGCTGCCATGAATTCACTTCGCGAGATATAAGTCTCGCCCGCCTCATGCATGCTGTCTTCTTTGAAATACTCATAATCATAAGTCGAACCGCAGAAAGTACAATGATACATCTGCTTATCACTGTCGATAATGAGCCCTCCGCCGCAAGACGGACACTGATGCTTCCTGATAGTGCTCATTCCTGAGCCGTACTCTTGCACGGGTTCTTTTACTATCAGCCTGTCTTTTTCAATAATCTCACGGCAGGAATCCATGACGAAAGCAGTGAACTCTTCCGCTTCAGCTTTACGGGTACTTATCGTCTCACCCAGCCTGTTCAATTCCGCCTTAAGCTCTTCGATATGTCTATCTATTTTATTTACCTTTTTGACGTTCGGATAGACACGCGCAAGATTACCGATAGTAATTCCGGCAGCAAACGCGCCGGGAATAACTGACAAAAGGACAACCCAGGCGTCATCTTCTCCCAGGTTTATTGCCGCCAAACTATATGATATTGCGTTCAACGTAAAAAAAGCAACAAAGCACCAGTTCATAATGAACCTTGATCTGGGAGACTGCAGTGATCCATTTTTCTTTTTGAAATAATAATCAAAACGGGAATCATCGGTTAAACGGATAGTAGCTTCGAGCTTTTGCTCTTCCTCTTTAAGAGTTTGTATCTCGTTAATACGGTCAGCCAGTTTCTTCTTGTCAGAATATACCTTGCCAAGCTCCGTAAAGTATCCCTTGTCTTCTTCCAAAGCGCTTTCAACTGCTTCACTGACCATTTGGGAATCATATGAGAATTCTTCCGGTTTCTCATTACTGAGCAGCTCATCAATGCTTTGCATTTGGGCAGCTGCCAGCATCAATCCTCTGAGTGCGGCAAAATCGTGAGGTGCCTTTTGCAGATATAATTTGAACACATCGACAGCAGCCTCAAACTCTCCTCTCGAAAGATATGTATCACCCAGTTCGAGCAGCTTTTCTTCTCTGAAATAATCGAAATCATAAGCAGAGCCGCATGAAGCACAACGATACATCTGCTTATCGTTGTCTATACTGAGATAACCGCCACAAGATGGGCACTGATGATTTCTAGTAATGCTCTTTTCCATATTGCTTTTCAGAATGATTCAACTTTTTATATACCTATTGGTTTGCCCATTAATTATGAATTATAACATGTAGAATTCAGACGTTCCTATTACACATAACTTTCCTTCTTAGCATCCTGTTAAAGTTGACGCAGCTTTCCAAGACTTATAGAATCAGAAATGTAACGCAAGACCTTTTAGCCAATTGTTTATGGGGGATAACATGGCCACATTATGTAAGAACTGTAGCCACGCGTTGGTATTTGATCCTGTATCACAGATGATGGTCTGCTCTTCGTGCGGAAGCTCTTTCATGCCCGAAGAGGTAGAGTCAGAAGCCAAGAAATACAGACAGGACCTTAAGGCTGAAGAAGCATCCGAGGTTTATAACTCCAACGAAGAGGAGTTCATGGACTGCTACGTTTATTCGTGCAGTGAGTGCGGCGGTGAGATCATAATAAACGGCACTGAGGCATCGACGACATGCGTTTTCTGCGGCAATCCGAATGTCGTTTTCAGCAGGATAGCAAGGCAGAAGCAGCCTGAATTCATAATGCCTTTCAGGATCACAAAGGAAAGTGCAGTAAAACTGGCCAGAGATACGATTAAGAAAGGTTTCTTTGTGCCGAGGGCGATCAAGAAATTCTCAATCGATTGCTGCAGAGGAATTTATCTTCCGTACTGGATCGTTAATGCTACGTATTATGACACTATGGTCCTTGAAGGCAGGGTAAGCGAAGGCAAAAAGAGAGTTACACGGTATTTCGGGCGCACCGGACATCTCAAGTTCAAAGATCTCCCGGTCGATGCATCCAAAGCGATCTCGGATGACAGCAGTTCGAAGCTGGAGCCCTTCGATCTGGGACATATGAAAACGTTTGACGAGGATTTTCTTGCAGGATTTTATTCGAACGTCTCGGATGTCACATATAGCGATGTAAGGAAGGCTGCATGTGAGAGGGGTAAGGAATTCTTTGCCGATGCTGCTAAGAAAGACATTGACGCATTAGAGCCCAAGGTCGTAGAGTCCTATCCGTCCATAGATGTCGACACCGATATGAAATATGCAATGTTCCCTGCATGGTTCATCACTTTCAGATACAAGGATAAGCCTCATACGATCCTTGTTAACGGCGACACGGGCAAAGTCGTATGCGCTCTGCCGTGGAAAAAAGTATTGTTCGTTATCATGTTCATAGTTATAGCCATAACGGCGGCGGTGCTGTCGTTCTTCATATTTAAGGGTCTGCTGACTTCAATGTTCGCTTCCGGAAGGGAACTGAAAAAAGGCGACTTGAGAATTCTCTTATTTATCATTGTCGGTATC
>DEEW01000050.1:23060-25444 GCA_002350465.1 Lachnospiraceae bacterium UBA2868 | reverse complement strand
AAGGCGATGTTCAACTTCACGAAGAAAAGGCAGGGATGAGCTTATGATCAATTTCTTCGCCGGCCTTTTTGCATTGGCATTCGGATTCGGACTGGCATTCTGGATCTGCGGAACGGAACTGGATAAATCCAATAACATCGGCGACAGCCGTGGAGATGGCGCGGCCTATAAAGCTGAGGCTACTTTCACTTCCAAATGCGACAGGATGGAACAGTCTGCGTACAGGACATTTGTACAGCAGAACATAATTGATAATGTAGCCACCAACGGCCCTGCCGGTCAGGAACAGGTCAGAAGACTTACTGAGGAAGAGCGCAGGAAAAAAACCGAATCTGAAAAAAAGTCCAATGTCCCCAAAGGTGCCTTTGTCTCGAAAAACACGAGTGCCGCTTCCGACACATACGACATGCCGGATTGGGAGAAACGTGTCGGAGATCAGTTTATAGATACATCCTTATAAGGTGTATACTTCAGTTCTTATATAATCTTGCCCGTGAGATCACTGACTTAAATGCCTTCCAGGGGATCAGCATGCCCTTCAGCGGCCATCTCTTCAAGCCGTTCTTCGGATATGCCTTTCAGGATGACATGCATGCGGTCATGCTTTTCGCAGTTTTCAATATCTGCCATTTTGCAAAAATCATCAAAAGACACTCTCGCAATCATTTTCTTTTTCGCATATGAATAGAGTGATACAGCATAGAGCGAACACTCAAGCGGTTTGCCGGTATTGGGATCGTTTACAAAAGGCGATACTATCGGCTTTACCGGGAAGATCGTATCTGTTTCCGAAGTAATGGCGTAGTTGCCGAAGATTATATCAGTCTTCACCTTGCCATTATAGAACAGCGGGATTGCATAATAGGCATCCATGCACTGAAGAGAATGCAGATAGTCGGCATATTCTTCCTCATCCCTTGCAATGCCAAGGCGCTTGATTATACGCGTCTCGACATAAAGCGGGAACATCGCACCGAATATAGTGATCTCATTCCCGTCATCCTTCAGGATGTTCTCAATATCAGCCATAAGATTCAGCGAAGCAGACTTCTGTTCCTCACAAAGTCTGCCTAGATCATCTGCGCTGAACTTAATGCCTTCCTGTTCAAAATGCTTTGTCTTCCAGACGCGCATGATATTTCCAATGACATCGTAGAACAACTCAAAATCGTATCTGGTGGAGAAGGAATTGGCTAAAAGAGTAATCTCTGTCTTCAGGTCAGACTTCCAGGGAAGTATTCCGATTCCTCTGCCGATCTTTTTCGGATTATAGACTATGAGATCTCCTTCCTTTACCTCACCGGTATTGCGCATGTACTGATCTGACGATCCGCATGCATATTTGCCCATCGTAATATCCTGGATGGTAAGTGGCTTTTTGATTAACTGCTTATTCTTGATAACTACTTCTACGCTCATTTTTCTACCTCTGATTGATAAGATGCTTCACTGTCAGATCATATTGGCAAGCTGAGGACTTACTCTCTTTTCTTTATCATTCTGACTAACGTAACCGGTCCGCCGAGGTTCCATTCCTTTTTGCATCCGTCAAATTCAAAACCGTATCTGTGATAAAAACGGATTGCTCTCTCATTTTTCTCGAACACCCAAAGAAATACAGTATTACATTCTTTAAGCCTGGAAACTGCTTCATTCATCAATCTGTATCCTACTTTACGGTCATAGTACTCTGAAAGGATATAGATCGCATCAACTTCTCCTGCATCCGGAAGATCCTCATCTCTCGACGGACCATATACTGCAAATCCTACGACTTTATCTTTGTCCTTAGCTATAAGCGTATTTTCCGGGAACTTCCTGGCACGTGCTGTCGTAGCCTCTACAGTCATCGTATCAAGATATCTGTCGCTTACAATACCTCTGTAAGCTTCCTGCCATGAAGTACAATGCACATATCCCCTGCCGCACAACTCCTCATCAGTCTCAGCCGGTTTGATGATTATTGAATCATTTATCTTTTTGCCCGTCTTGATGAAATCGATCAGTTCTTCAAGATCGTCAAATTCATCGTAATCGCCCATAATCCCCTCACGGTGGTAGACGATACCCGCCTTCTCGTTCCTCTCAAGGCAATCGAGCAGCTCATCTATACCATACCTTCTGGCGAACTCAGCGAAAGCGCGGGCTTTGATCTTATCTGCATAAAGTCCCTTGCGGCAGTTAGCGGGCTCACATTCATAACACCCGGCAATATCCTTATCGATACCGCATCTTCTTACTTCACACCACTCGGCATCTTTGCACCAGGAAAGCTCCATAAAGCCATCTCGCCTGCATCCCTTGCATGTAACATTCTCAGAACAAAGACAGCATGCCAATCCGCATCTTGCAATTCCTAATTCACGCTTCATATATTTCTCCCC
>DEEW01000050.1:22724-22975 GCA_002350465.1 Lachnospiraceae bacterium UBA2868 | reverse complement strand
CAGACCACTCAGTTCCGGCCGGACAAAAACGGTTCGGAAATGACAGGAGTGGAAATCTTCCTGAAGTTATACTGACATCATCAAAGGAAGGAGGAACGGAACATGGAATGGCTCACAGGCATCAGGGCAGCAATTGAGTTTATCGAGGATAATCTTGAAGAAGACATCAGTGTACAGGATGTCGCCGGCAAGGTTTTTATCTCGCCGATCTTTCTGCAGCGCGGCTTCTCGTTCATGACGGGTTATAACGT
>DEEW01000050.1:18095-22643 GCA_002350465.1 Lachnospiraceae bacterium UBA2868 | reverse complement strand
CCGCTATTGCTATGAGACACCCGAGAGCTTTACCAAGGCATTCTCGCGCTTCCATGGAGCAACGCCTTCGCAGGTACGCGCCGGCGCGCCGTTCAATCAGTTCCTTCCCGTAAAGATCAATATAACTGTTCAAGGAGGAGACAAAATGGATTATAAGGTTACACCTAAGGATGGCTTAAAAGTAATAGGTTTTCAGAAGATCTTCGACAGCGAGACCTCTTATGCTGAGATCCCGAAGTTCTGGTCCGAAGTCGTCGAAAAATACGCTTCAAACATCTATGCCGGCAACGAGCCCGCAAATGAGTATGAGAAGGCAGTCCGTGACAACCGCATCGGCGAGTTCGGCATCTGCATCGACGACATCGGCGGCACAAAGTTCAGATATCTTATCGCCGGCAGATACATGGGCGGCGAGGTGCCTCTCGGCATGGAGCTCTATGAGTTCCCCGATGGTGACTGGGCAGTATTTGACATCACAGGTCCGTGCCCCGGCGCTTTGCAGTCAGTCAACACCAAGATCTTTACTGAGTGGCTTCCCGGCAATCCCGACTATGAGATCTCCGGCAACGCGAATGTCGAGTGGTACGCCGATGGCGATCCCGCTGCAGCAGATTACAAGAGCGCAATCTGGATCCCGGTTAAGAGGAAATAAGATTTAAGGAGGCTGCCTCTACGGCGGCCTCTTTTTTCGAGCGCTTTAAGACTACATACAGACGGAAATGCGAAAAGNNATGGTATGCTGATGGAGATCCCTCTGCTGCTGATTATAAAAGCGCGATCTGGATTCCAGTCAGAAAGAAATAAGCAATGAAACAATCTGTTTTTAAGAGGATGCCTCATGCGGGGCATCCTCATCTTTTTTCAGTGCATTTTTTCGAGTTAGGCGAAATCAAGGTCAGACGTCAATATCGCGTACTATAGTGTGGTCATTATCAGATCCGTCATTATACTCGACATCGATTCTGCTTATGTAATCTGTATCCTTCATGGAGAGCCGGAATCTAACCTTATATTTATCCAGTATGCTTGCGTCGGTCAGTTTGGAATACTGGACACCTTCGTATTTGTCATCGGCGTATTGGGCATCGATATAATATAGATAAAGAGTGTAAACATGTCTCTCATCAGCGATCAGGTCATAAATGATCTCTTTTATCTCATCGTCGTCCGGAATCTGTGATTCATCTTCATAGAACAGAAGCACCCTGCATCTGTAATTCATATAATCCTTAATGTATTTTTCCGCGTCTGTAGCTTCAACTGGAAAACCATTTGACGGTTCATCTGCGCCCATTATTACACAACTTGAACAGGGAAAACGTCCGTCTAGAACACGGTGCAATTCTTCATAGATATCTTTCTCATAAGCAATGTAATGATAATTGGTACATAGCTTCCCGTTTTCTTTCCACAAGCGGATCTCATCATCCGGAAACAGCTCCGATTTAACAAGGACTGTGCTGTATTCAAGGCCTAAATTCCGCGGATGTCCTTCATATGTAAAAGTGTCTTCAGGAAACGCCTCGCCAAGCTTTTTTATCCAACCGTTCTGCTGAGCCTTCCCTATGGGCGTGCAAGAAGAAAGAAACATGACTGAAGCCATGATCAATCCAGCTAGTCTATATGTTTTTTTCATTAATCTCTCCTGTTATTCCAAGATTTAAATATGATACAGGAGCAGCGAAAACAACTTGAGGTTTATTTGAAAGAAAAACCGATGATTATACGTTCTAATGCTGTCAGGTTGAACCACACATATTTGGGGGATTCACCGTTCTCTCTTGCCAAACTCTTCCACTGTCTTATATTTGCCTGTTTCAGGATCTTTTTCCAAATACTCTATGTAGTAGATCCCAACTTTATCTTTATCTTTGGAATTCTTAAGAATGCCGCTGACAAAAATGCGGGCACCGTCATCGTTGACGTAGTACATCGTGTATGTAAATTTGTTTCCGTCCGGTTTGTAATGGTTCCCTTCAGGGTCACTCGGCTTTCCCACGAATTTAAATGAAGTGTATCTATCCATGTCTTTGGATGAAGTATTCTCTATATCACACTTGTCAAGAAACTCCTGCAGATCGTCTTCTGTCAGATCGTTTTCTTCCAGCATATAAGGGGACATGAGATCATAAAGATCACCGGCATCCTTGTCCACTATTGCCTTAGCCACTTCTTTGCGGTCAAACTTCCAACTGTTGCTGCCCTTATCAAATAATGAACATCCGCCCACCATAACAGTGGACAAGACAATAATCATGACAGTGCAGATCAAGAATCCGGCTCTTATCTTTCTCATAATCATCATCCCTTGGTCGTATTTACTAAATGCATTATATCATTACGTGTTATCACGCAGGACGTGCAAGATAGTATCCCTGATAAAGATCGACCCCAAGACTCTGGAGATATTCAAACTCTTCCTTTTCTTCGACTCCTTCGGCTACTACCGTAATGCCTTTTGAATGGAATAGGTTTACCAGATTCTTTACGTTCTCCTGTTTTTCGCTTATGTGATCAATTCCAGAGATCACTTCTCTGTCGAGTTTTACGATATTCGGAGACATCTGCTCTATCAGTTCAAGACTATTGATCCCGGTACCAAAATCATCAGCAGCCAGCAAATTGTCCATAAACTTAACGGATCTGCTCTTCTCTTTCCAGTGTTCAGGTGAGAAATAAGGGTATTCCAGATTCTCGATAATCATCCGGCCACGGATCTGTTCTCCGAAATAATCCAAAAATACATCTGCTTCTTCCTGCTTCATGCAATCTGACGGGAAGGAATTGATAGCAACTCTCTGCTCATATCCTCTTAGAAAATAAGCCTGCATCGCTCCAAAGAATGTGGCCACTTCAAGAACATGCAGCTTATCTTTTTTGGCGTAATCTGCGATAAGATCAGTTACCGTCATATCTGTCGGGCGCATTAAAGCCTCCCATGCATAAACAGTTTTACCGTCAGAAAGGAATATAGGCTGGAACACGTAATTGATCGACAATTCTCTGAGAGCCTTCAAGATATCTTTATCTAATGGCAAGTGGTCAAAATTGATCATCTGTTATCTCCTATCTTTTCAGTTCCGGATGCTTCTCGTAAAATTTGCGTTTATCCTCATACATCCGCTCATCCGCAATTCTCAAAGCTTGTCTTACATTCGACTTGCTGTCATCGTAGCACTGGCCAATGGCAAAGCAAACATGATCGTATTTCTGAGATACCTCTCTTACAGCTTCAACACGTTTGCCAAGTTCTTCTTCTGTTATGCCGGTTACGATGATGGCAAACTCATCTCCGCCAGCCCTGTAGATCTCATCTGTATCAAAGACCTCCTCAAGAGCTTTTGCTGCATTTTTCAGAAGTGTATCGCCCATATTATGGCCGCACTGGTCATTTACACGTTTCAGTCCGTTAATATCAGCAAAGATTACACCTACTGAGACACCTGCCGGGTTGCTTTCCAGGCTTAACTTATCAACGTGATTGTTCATTTCGTTTCTGTTCATGACTCCTGTCAGGATGTCTTTTGAACTCAGAACTTTCAGGCGGTCCATAAGCAGATAGTTGCTTATGGCAGAGGCAAGAATGTATGCTGTAATCTCGAATGTTTCTTTAATAGTGGTAGCTTTTGCCACATCGTAATTCATCGCCCAGATATAGCCGATAAGTTTTTCTCCGAACTTCAGCGGGAACAGAACGATGTTTTTTCCATGGGCAGAAGTGAACGACTCATACCAGATAGGATTGCGTTCCTTAACAACTTCCATATCATGTTCATCTTTTACGACAAGACAGTTGCTGCCGGCAATCAGACCTTTCCAGCTGTCAGCAATATCATAGAACCCTTCATCATTGTAGTTGTTCATCGAAGTCAGGATAGTGTTATCCGAAAGTGCCTCGCACAGGACTGAGCATTTCCTCTCGAAAGAATCCATAAGCAGAATGCAGCAGTGCTCGGCATCAAACATATTCCTGACATCATGTATGACGTCACTCATCATTTCATCGAATTCTTTTGCACTTCTGAGCTGTAAGCAAATCTTGATGACATTCGACGTGACATCAGCAGGAAGTGATGACATTCTGTCCAGATTAGCCTCAAAGTTAATCTCCATTGTATATGTGCAAAAGCAGAGATTACCTTCCTCATATGCGACCGGGAGGAATACCATATTAAACCATACGCCCTGTATCCTTTCTGCGGTAGCATACGAATTAAGGCAGCGCTTTTCAACTGCTGCTTTGTAACAGTACTCTTCAAAATTAAGATCTCTGGTTAAATAGTTTGTATACTCCTGATTGGGGGTGAATTTCTGAATAAGTAATTCTGCTCCCGGTGCAGGATGTTCTATGGAATCGATATAAGCTTTGTTTCCTGTGACGATGCGGAATTTGCCGCGTTTTCCGTTTTCGAGCTTCTCAACGGATACGATGCATGTCATAGCTCCAAAGCCATCTACATATTTCTGAAGATCCATATGCATTTTCCTCCCAACAATATAGGATTATTCTATCAGTCAATATATAAACACGGGTATACTGACTGTAAA
>DEEW01000050.1:17803-17993 GCA_002350465.1 Lachnospiraceae bacterium UBA2868 | reverse complement strand
TTTATCTGAAATTACAGATTACTTAACGCCTGTCCACTTCCATTCAGCGACCTCAGGCATATCGATACCTACGTCGTGGATGTAAGTCTTGTGAGCGACCAGCTTATCACGCATCTTCTGGATAAGGAATGAACCCTTGTTTCCGAGAGAAGGGATGTAATTGATCATGGCGATAACAAGGTCAAAACGG
>DEEW01000050.1:17464-17601 GCA_002350465.1 Lachnospiraceae bacterium UBA2868 | reverse complement strand
TGAGGATGTCTGTCCTTAGGCTCGAGCTTCATGAGGTCGACAACGTTAACGAAGCGGACCTTAACATCAGGCATCTCGCGGTGCATGATATCAACAGCTGCCAAAGCCTCGAGCGTAGGTGTATCACCGCAGCATGC
>DEEW01000050.1:15933-17309 GCA_002350465.1 Lachnospiraceae bacterium UBA2868 | reverse complement strand
TTACTTGCAACGATAGCATTTACATAATTCTTACTCTTCAAGCAGTGATCCATTGTGGAAAGGAGGCAGTTAGCATCCGGAGGGAGATAAAGTCTTACGACGTCTGCCTTCTTGTTGGAGATGTGATCGAGGAAGCCAGGATCCTGGTGTGTGAATCCGTTGTGGTCCTGCTGCCATACGTTGGATGTAAGGAGAAGGTTAAGTGATGCGATAGGACGTCTCCAGGGAAGTCCGTTGCATACCTTGAGCCACTTGGCGTGCTGAGCAGCCATGGAGTCGATGATCCTGATAAATGCCTCATAGCTTGCAAAGAATCCGTGGCGGCCTGTGAGGATATATCCTTCGAGCCAGCCTTCGCACATATGCTCTGAAAGCATGGAGTCCATGACACGTCCGTCAGAAGCGAGGAACTGGTCTGTCTCCTCATCGATTGGGTTGTTCCAGTCACGGTTTGTGACTTCGAAAACCTTGCTCAGTCTATTAGACATAGTCTCGTCAGGTCCGAAGATCCTGAAGTTCTTCTGATCGTCATTGAGCTTGAATACGTCTCTGATGTATCCTCCGAGCTCGATCATATCCTGCTTCTCGACGGTGCCGGGAGCAGGTACATCTACTGCATAGTCACGGAAATCAGGCAGTCTTAAGTCTCTTAAGAGCTTACCGCCGTTTGCATGAGGGTTGGAAGCGATCCTTCTGTCGCCCTTCGGTGCGAGCTCCTGAAGTTCGGGAATGAGTCTGCCATCCTTATCGAAAAGTTCTTCAGGCTTGTAGCTCTCGAGCCACTGCTTAAGGATATCCATGTGCTCAGGCTTGTCCATCATTACAGGAACCTGGTGAGCCTGGAATGAACCCTCGATCTTGTTGCCGTCAACTTCCTTAGGGCCTGTCCATCCCTTAGGTGTGCGGAGTACGATCATAGGCCATACAGGTCTTGTTGTATCGCCGGTCTCTCTTGCATGCTTCTGGATAGCCTTGATCTCGTCAATAACAATATCGAGTGTCTCAGCCATCTTTCTGTGCATAGTCATCGGGTCATCACCCTCGACAAAGTATGCCTTCCAGCCGTTACCCTTGAAGAATGCCTCGAGTTCCTCGTGTGAAAGTCTTGAGAGGATCGTAGGGTTGGAGATCTTGAATCCGTTGAGGTGAAGGATAGGAAGAACCGCACCGTCACTTACGGGATTAAGGAACTTGTTTGACTGCCAGGAAGTAGCGAGAGGGCCTGTCTCTGCCTCACCGTCACCTACTACGCATGCGGCAATGAGATCAGGGTTATCAAAGACTGCACCGAATGCGTGAGCAATTGAGTAGCCGAGCTCACCACCCTCGTGGATGGAACCGGGTGTTTCAGGTGCTACGTGGCTGCTGATTCCGCC
>DEEW01000050.1:340-15913 GCA_002350465.1 Lachnospiraceae bacterium UBA2868 | reverse complement strand
GGGAAAGAGAACTGCTTGCAAAGCTTCTGAAGGCCGTCCATATCAAGGCTGATGTTCGGATAGACTTCGCTGTAAGAACCTTCAAGGTACGCATTGGCAACGAAGAAGTTTCCGCCGTGACCGGGGCCTGAGAGCAGGATGAGATCCTGATCGTACTTGTTGATTATTCTGTTGAGATGGACGTAGATGAAGTTCTGTCCGGGAACTGTGCCCCAGTGTCCGACAATCTTCTTCTTGATGTGTTCCTTCTTGAGAGGTTCTCTCATAAGAGGGTTGTCGAGCAAATAGAGCTGAGCTGCTGCAAGATAGTTTGCTGCACGCCAGTATGCGTTCATCTTCTGCAGGTACTCATCAGAAATGACATTGTGATTCATTTATCTTACCTCTTTGCTATTAATGATTCTGAAAAACGCTCTTTTCGCGTCGTACGTAGAATACTACGAATGTATGTAGACCATATCCAGAAAACTCTATGACAAATTCGCCCAAATTATCGCCTATTAGCATTATTTGTTTGGGAAATAGGGTAAACGGATGCCTAAAGTGCCTTATTTCATAGCTTTTTAAAGATTACCAGGATCTGCGTTCTTACCGGAACCATACCTGCTATTGATAATCATTTGGCATCTCAAGCCCTTACTTCAGCTTTCTTATTTGGGTTTTCCCTGGACTTATGATCTGCCATAGCCTTCGGCATGTTAATAAGGAGTCCGGTAAAAGTCACGATACTTCCGAAGCTGAGCCATCCCGTTGAAAGTCAAACGGATTATACGCCAATCAGTTAGCGGTGGCTAACACAAAACAGACATTAGAGAATATTGATCACCCAATGACGGCGGTCTCAATTAGAGCAAAACTTGCCTGGACTCACATCAGTCTTCATGTGCTCCCAGTTGAACTTGAATAAAAGTGTTTTACAGATGGAACCTTCTTTGCAGTTCAGCTGCAACAGCTCTCCCGCGGAATATGACGGCGCCTGCGAAAAGAATAACACTGACCATAAGGCAGATAGCCCAGGCAAGCGGCATCTTGGATCTTACAAAAAAGCATATAACACTCGGCACGACACCCATGAAAAGTCCGGAGAGAAGATAAGACATCGTATTACCGTTCTTATCAAGAAGCGCAAGCACGAAGTTCGCTATGATAGTAGCTGCAAGTGCTGCCGGAATGACCAGATCAATAGTAATATCCATGAAGCCGAAAAAGTACGCTGTGACACACCACATCGCGATCGTGATCAGAACGAGCATAGTCACTTTGCCTGCCGATCCGGTACCGGGCTTAAACTGTCTCATAATGCCGAATTCAAATCCAATGAGCCACATGGCCAGCAGCAGACACCAATGCAGATCAGGGAAGCCGGGGAGCCTTAATCCCACAAGAAAATCAAGGCCGACACCTATGATCAGAAGGCCCCAGACGATTGCCAGCTGCATCTTGTAATAAAGAGACCTTTTCTTCTGTGCCTCAAACTTCGGATAACAGGGTTCCTCACCTGCTCCTGTCAGCTTGCTCTGGCAAAGCGGGCATTTGACAAGATCCCCTGCGACATCTACCTTGCAATAAGGACATCTTCTCATCTGATCACCTCCGTAGCACATATGGTAATATCCACTCCGGACTCAGAAAGTGACCTGACAAAATTCTTAATGACACCTGTGTTCATATACGCAGAGGAAACTCCCAGCGTCAGATTATCACCATAGCCGAACATGGTGGAGAATATTGTGTTTGTACTGCAGAAGCCGCTGTAATTATCGATCCGCTCACCCAGCTCTCGCGGGGGTTTTTGAACGCCCATGTTAGAGAAGGTCATGGATACTTTCTTATTTGATTTTTTCGTGAAATGGCGCACAACCAGCTGCTTGATGAACAGCGGTACGATCCTGACCGGAGCCACATATTCCATGGTCTCGAAACTGTCCATCTGTTTCTTGACGTTTTCCTCAGTAAGCTGGCTCTTAAGCGCAGTATCAAATTCCAAAGCCAGTTTCTCAAGTGAGATCTCGCTGTCAAATACATGCGTCACATTTACACTGTTGAAAAAGTTGCGTGCAGTCTTTGAAGGGTAATAATTCCTGAGGTTTACAGGAAGCGATATTGTCACAGGGAGCTGGCGCTTACGCGGAGGCATATCGTCCCGGATCGCAAGCATCCAAAGAGCACCCAGATAACTCGTCAGAGAGACCTTCAATTCTTTCGCTTTCGGAAGGATCTGCGAGGTCGGCAGATGGATCTCAAAAAACTGGAGTTGATTATAAGGGAGCTTCAGTCCGCCAGGACGGTACGCCTTCTTCCTTGCAGGTCCGTGTGAGAGATTCTTGCTTCCGAAGAACTGGCGGTAACTGTCCTGACTTAAGTCTCCTTCAGATGCACCGGAATGAACTGTAATATCATCCAATTCACCGGGATATTTTCTTCTGAGATAATCAAGCACTATGATATTCAGGAACTCCATGGCACCAGTGCCGTCTGCCAGGACATGAGATATATCCAGATTGATCCTTTTTCCGAAATAGGTCACCTGGTAGTGAAGCATGGTTTTCGAAGGGACATAAAGAAGCGGGCAGATACGGTTATCCTCTTGCTTTACGACCGGCATGAGGTCTGTATCTTCCATGTAATGCCAGAAAACACCACGTCTGATCCTTACCTGTACCTGCGGCCGGTCTTCGATCGCTGATATCACGGCCTGCTGCAAAAGCTCCGGATCGATCTCCTCCTTCAGCGTACAGCTGAGCCTGAACGATCTGGTGTCCCTCTCTCCAAGCGTGGCCAAAAAGACCTTTGACACGTTGTCGATCCTGTACCAATTAGCGCTTGCCATATATCGTGCGTGACACGTGCTCTGCAAGTCTTTTCATCGCCTTTCTGGCAATGGGACCGGGTATCTGCTGATACACATGCCATCCTTTCTCTTCAATATCAAGTTCTGCCGTACCGCCGGCCTGCTCTATACGTTCCTTGAGTCTAACACTGTCATCCAGTAAAATCCCGTTTCTTCCTGCCATGATGTAGACAGGAGGAAAACTATCAAAGCTTCCAAATAACGGACTGAATGCCGGGTCTGACGGATCCTTATCTCCTATGTAAGACTTTACAGAATTCATGACAAAATCCTTTGTAAGGATCGGATCAATGCTCTGGTTCGCTTCATAGGAATCTGCTGTTCCGGTCATATCGGTCCACGGACTGAACAAAAGAAGCTCCCTGGGTGCGGGCTTTCCTTCCGAGATCAACCTCTGGGTCAGACTAAGTGCCATATTGCCGCCTGCTGAATCGCCTGCCAGAAGTATGTGATCTGCCTCTGCCACATTCTTTGTAAGATATTCCCATACGGCAGCGCCATCCTCAGCTGCAGCTGGATATGGATGCTCCGGTGCCAGTCTGTAGGCAAACGAATATGCCTTAAAGCCGGTTGCCATTGCAAGCTTCACAGCTAGATTACCTGCATAGTCAAGCCCGCCGCTTATATATCCGCCACCGTGACAGTAAAGAATAACATAATCAGGATCATAAGACTTTTCGGGCGTGATCTCCTCGCAGCGGAGCTTTCCAAGACGGAATGGTTTACGTTCCACACCTTTTTTGGGCGTTGCAAGGCGGCTCGCCAATTCGGCTTGCTTCCTNNTCTGCCAGGGAATCAGCTTTGCCTGACATAAAATTAATTGTCTTCAATGTTTTTACAAAAGCAGTTGTCATTCTTGTTTGTCTCTTATCAGTCAGGCTTGGAAGCACAGACCAGGAAATGAGGACTCATGCCCATCATGGTCTCTTCATGCTCGGTTGCTCTGATGATTTCCAGGATCTTGCTGCGCCTGAATTCATCGTTCCACTTCTCATTCAGTTCAGGAGTTATCCAGGAGCATCCTTCTACAGCGGCACTCTCCATAATACTGAATCCTGCCTCCGAGATCTCATCCCTAAGCCCGCCTATCGTATGAAAATATGCATTTGAGATTATATACGGATATTCCGCAGGTTTTAAGTGTTCACCTGTATCCATCTCACGCTTGATCATGTTCATGTAAATATCATCATCAAGAAAAACATTGTTTCCGTATACCGATAATGCCCATGTGGCAGAACTGAATTTGGATATTCCGGCAGCGATTAAGATACCGCCCGGTTTCAGAACGCGGCTTGCTTCAGACAGGACTCTCAATCTCTCATTCTTTTCGAGCAGGTGATACAAAGGTCCCATAAGGAGCACCATATCTGCACTGTTATCAGGTTTATCGACATCACGGGCATCACCGGCAAAAGCTTCATAAGGTATGGTCATATGTTCCTTTGCATATTCAACCGCAGCAGGAGCAAGCTCTATCAGTGAGACTTCATGTCCCATACCGGCAAGCCATTCAGCGTACTTTCCTATACCTCCACCTATGTCATAGATCTTCAGTTGGCCCTTTAAATATCTCGAGATGATCTCTTTGGATCTGTAAAACTCGACTACACCGAGTCCGCTTTCCAAGCGGCCTATCTCGGCCCCGCCATTATAAAATTCATATACAGCTTCATTATTTTCCATATTATCTGTCCTTTTGGTTATGCTGACTGTGTCAGTCCGTAAGCATTTTCATAACATTTTCTCTGAGTTCTTTATGGTTTTCCAAGATATATTTCCTGACCTGATCACCTTCAGAACTGCTGACAGCGACACTGCTCGTGCCCCCGTTCTCAGTGCTGTAGTACGTAAGGGAAACTTCTGAATATATAATTACATTCTCTTCACGATAGTACATCATGTAAGCGATCATGTCATACGTACCGGGCTCTCTGCAAATATACCAGTTCGTACCGGACTGGCTCTCGCCATCATCACTGTTATAGTAATATTTCTTCCACTTCTTAAAGTATTCCTTGGCAACAGATGATGATTCAAACACCATATATTTCATCTGTTGATCTATCCCGCTTTTCCTCCCGCTATAGTAAACATCGATATAGCTGAAATCATCAAGTTCATGCCAGCCGTCCAACTCTCTCGAATGCCAGCCGGAATATTTATCTTTGTCGATCTTCAGGTCATCAAGGTCGTATTTTGCCGCGCATGACGACAGGAGAACAGCGAATAACATAGTAATAACCACTAGTACCTTTTTCATGACTTATCCCCTCTCTGATACAAACAGCTTTGGTTTTCCCGTTTTAAATATTTCCGCAGAAATCTATTATCTCCTGTCTCCTGGGTCCGACCTGCTCTTTGTATTCAATGGATGTCAGGCCAAGATGTCCTGAGCACTCGATCTCAAGATGACCGTAAAAGTGCTCTATGCTTCCGATAAGTCTCTCACATTCCGGCATGTTCGGACCGGTCCTTAAAGCGACGGCATATCCTTTCTTCCCCGGCTTGACCGCAGCATGCGGTTCATGCGTATTGCACCACGGGGTTACCCTGTCTATGAACGATTTAAACTGTCCCGGAATGTCGGCCCAGTAAGAAGGCGCTACCGACACGATAATGTCAGCATTATCGAACTCATTCATTACGTCCCTTATCACCTGGGCATCACTCATGACACACGAAGCAGTCTTATGACATGCTCTGCATCCTCTGCAAAAGGAAAACTTATAATCATCAATACAAATGCACTTAGTATCGTATCTGGAGCTTAGTTCATCCGTGATGATCTTTACAATCTCAGCCGTAGCACCTGTCCTGACCGGACTGCAATTAATTATCAGTGCTTTCATTTGTATCCCCCCTTTTACAATTACGTGTGCGTGATGCGTATTATCCCTTTGACTAACAATTATACCATTCCGGTATATAACTTCAGATAATAAGGGAGCCTTTGTCACGGACCTGATTCCCGGTTTGTGAAAGAGGCAAAGTAAGTGTTAGTATGTTATGGAATTATTCACAGTGAGGATAAAGGAATGAGTATATCTGAAAAGCGTATTGAATATGGAACAGACAAGTCTGCCGACAAGCAAAAAGCTCTTAGGCAATCCGGAAATATAAATGCTGATTTTCTTGAGATGGCGCGAAATGTATATGCACATCTTAACGACGAGATATCAAAGAAGATCTTCGAGGCCAGGCTCTTATATGCCTCCACAGGAGATCTGGGTTATATCACAGGCCTTGAGTCAAAGTACAGGAATCTTAACAGCGACATGCAGGTGTACGTCGAGAAGATCCAGAAGGGTACGCACTGCCTTATCTATGGTGCAGGACGCGCAGGACACTATCTTGCCGGAAGATTCAAGCAGTTTGGCGTAAAGGTAGATGCATTCATCGATCCGGACGAGAGCTTAGGACCTGTAGATAACGGAACGGGGATCAAGATCATTACCGAGAAAGAGCTTAATGAGAATAAAACTCTTTATGCAGGTAAGACATTCGTCATTTCCTATTCAGTGAAGTCAGCTGCCAATGAGGTAAGGAAGCGTCTTATCGAGGATACCGGAATAAGCGAAAAGAACATCTGCATGGGGATCTTCGATTGGCGCAACAACCAGGGACAGTATTTCGATTATTTCGAGGCAAAAGAGAACGAAGTCTTTGTAGACTGCGGCTGCTTTGACGGAGCTACATGCTACAACTTCGCAGGCTGGTGCGGCCATAAAGGCTTTGACCATATTTATTCTTTCGAAGCTGATCCGAAAAATTATGAGAAAAGCAAGGAAGCTCTTGCGGCACTTGGGAAATGCGACCTGTTCCCCTATGGCACTTCAGATGTTAATAAGAAGGTATATTTCGCTGCAGATGCTTTTGAGACTTCATGCATCATAAGCAAAGAAGAAGCGGAAAAGAGGAACTTCGAAGGCGTAGAAGAGATCGAGACAAGAGCTCTTGATGATGTACTCGAGGGCAAGCAGGTCACTTTCATTAAAATGGATATCGAAGGTGCTGAGTATGAAGCATTGCTCGGCGCACGTAAACTCATTATGGAAAACCGTCCGAGAATGGCAATTTCCGTTTACCACAAGTTCGAAGATTTTGTTACATTAGCAGACTTGATTCTCAGGATGGATCCCGACTATAAGATCGCCTTCAGACACTACGGCTTTGATGATCTGGAGACGGTTATGTATGCTGAGATCTAAGGACAGGCCATCTGGCCCTGCAACTTATCCACGCTCAATACGGCGCCGCACTTCGCACATGTATAGCTCTTTAAATTCGACATTCCGGATGATCTCCCAATGTTCGTGTTGACCAAGCTTTTTTATTTTAACAAATCTAAGTCCTATTCCGCATACATTCCGCAAATTTGATATTGAAAGAATTGTTGATTTGATGTAATGTCGCATTATTTTAATTTCGAAGGATAAAAATAATGAAGAAAACCATCATTTCGCTGCTCCTGACTGCCATATTCGCAGTATCTATTTCCGGATGTGGCGCAAATACAAATATACCGTCAGAGACCACGGCTCAGACCACCACCGTGGAAACGACATCTGAACCCACTACCACAGAGACGACAGAAGATCCCAGAGGTCACTATGAATTCAAGCCGGTCGTAATGTCTTCTATCTTCAAGGACATAATGGGCGAGGATATGTGCTGGGCATATACCAACTATATCAATGCCGTAATGGCCAAAGAGGATTCATTCGAGGTAAAGAGTGTCCATGATTATGACTGGATGATCGGCCAGTTTCCCAGTCAGTTCCACCCGCTCTACTCTGTTTATACTGAATCGAATTACGACGGAGCATATAAAAACGGAAGAGCCACTTTCCAGTATAAGATCTCCAAGGAAGAACTCGCAGCCAAGGAGACTGAATTCGAGAAGATAGTAACGGATATCCTCAATGAGAATCTGCGCGATGACTATTCGGATTTTGAAAAGGTCCTGGCGTTATATCTTTACTTTGCAGAGAATTATACCTACGACTATGATGCTCTGGAATTAGACCCGATCGAAGCAGATAAGAAGCTTTCCTCTTACAGGTTCTTTTTTGACAAAAAGGGCATCTGTTTTGAATGTTCAGGTNNTGTTTTGAATGTGCAGGTGCATATAACTTCCTGTTGCTCCAGGCCGGAGTAGACTGCACATCCGGAGGAGGCTATTCTCATGCAGGCAAAGATGGTCATGCATGGTCTTACGTAACCATAAACGGGAAGAATTATCATGTCGATCCGACGTGGGTCATGGGGAAACCCGGTGACCTATCATATCTCATGATGACCGACAGCAAGCGCGAACAGGAAGGCGAATTCAAGAAGAGTGAGATGAGCATCGGATGCCATTACAAGGAAGATCATAATGGCGACAAGTACAATGCTGATGACGATTTTTTCGCTCCGCTCTGGGGCGGAACTCTTACCTCATGGGATCACAAGAAGAATATCATCTACTACATTGATAAAGACGGCNNNNTCAAAATTCGGTTAAGATTTTTCGAGCAGATTATAGATACCGTCTTCTGACAGTACACCACGCTTAAGATTGGCCGGCAGAAGGCCTGCTTCGTCAAGCCCGAAATCAAATTTCCAGTCTTCACCGGTATAGTAAGCTTCAAGCTTTGCCCTGTCTTCCGGAGTGCCTTCACCTGCATTTATCTTGTCGAAAAGAACTTCCATTTCCTCAATACGCTTAAAGGCATTCTTTTCCTTCTGGCCGATGCCGAGGATGTTCTTTTCCATGCTCTCCAGAAGGTCATGCGAATCGTCTTCGATGTGCGCCAGATATGTTATTACCAGGCCTTTCTGCGGAAGCACATAACACTTCTGTTTCCACTTGCCGACAATTGAGAATCCGCCTCTGTATCTCCAGGTATAGAATCCGTAACCGCCTTCCTTATTCATCTGCTGAGTTGATGTCGCAAGGCTGACATACTCTTCCGAAACGATTCGTTTGCCGTTATAGACACCTTTGTTATAAAGGAGCAGGCCGAGTTTACTCATGTCATGTACAGACAGGAGCATATGCGAAGCCCCGTAGAAATATCCTTCCGGTGCTCTCCCGTACTTAAATGAAGTTATGTCCATGGGGGCGAATATCCGCTTCTCTATGAATTCTCCCAGGTCGCTTCCTAAGATCTCAGTAAGAGCGACACCTATCAGGAAGGGAGAGATATTACTGTAATCGAATTCTATCCTGTCAGGATCTTCGATCTCACACGCAAGTGAGAAATCAAGCCAGTTAGGAGCGCCATCCGGTCTGAAAGGGAAGCCTTTTACAGCCATCGTGAGAAGCCGTCTGACACTTATCTTCTTAAAGCAATCGTATTGCTTCTGAGGAAGAGCTCTGCACTTATCTTCAGGAAGATAATCAAGGATCGGACGGTCAAGATCAATCAGGCCTTCATCGTATACGATACCGACTGCAACTGACAGAACCGTCTTTGTCGCAGAATAGATCTCGTGAAGTCCTGTAGTATCGCCGTAACTGTGCTTAAGCTCACCATTCTGATAGACTTCTGCGCCGAACACATTCCAGTTATTGTCCGTTATATCTTTTACGAAACGGTCAAAGTCCATATATGCTTTTCTCCTTCTGATCAGACGGCCGGATCTATTTGCTTCAAAAATGTTTTTATCGCCGCACTCATCTCATCGCTTTTATAATAATGCAGATAATGTCCGCAATCATAGCGGATCAGCCCGGCATCTAATTCCTTTGCAAGTTTCTCCTGATCCTGTATCCAGTTTCTGAATGTCTGCTTGCCGTTCGAACAGAATAATAAAGCAGGACATTTTACCGGTCCATGTTCACCAACAAACAAAGCATTTTCTCTTACATGCTCAGCCTCTCTGAAAAAGCAATCATTAAAAGCATTGCGCTTCCTCAGGAGTTTTATCTGCCTTATATCATTTTCGCTTAATGTATCGTTATGCGGAATGGTGGACAACATATAAAGCTTGAGTTTTTTAAGTGTGCACATCGTCTTGATCCTGCTTTTAACATCCTGCTCAGTCCATTCCGCATACGAGATGTGGGAAGTCATATCCAGACCTATCAGAGCACTGATCTCTTCCGGATGCATCTGTATCCACCTTATCGCTTCTATTCCTCCCATGGAATGAGGCAGAAGGACAAAGGGTCCTTTTTCGCCAAGTTTTTCCAGAGCCTCTCTCTGAGTATTCACGAGAGAATCGATATCACATGGTGCATCCCAAATATCTGAATACCCGTATCCGAACTTCTCAGTTACTATTATCCGGAAATCGTCTTTCAGCTTCTCGTAAAGGATCTTAAAATCATATGCAGGCGCCACAGTGCTAGAACCCGACATGAATACAAGCTTTGGCTTATCAGGATCGCCCGTCCTGAACACATGGATCTTGTGATTATTAACTTCCACCAGCTCACCGGCTGCTTTGATCTGTTCTGTATTCTTCATAGTTAGACAGTTTTCTTTTTCCCTTATCTTCATTTACTTCAAAAGAAGCTTGCTATAAACGATATCTTCATATTCAGCGCACTTCTTCGTCTTAAGAAGCTTCTTTATATCACGGCTGTTATCTTCAAACATAACTGCCCAGTAACTCCAGAGTTCCTTCATCTTATAAAGGACATTTATATCAGGCGACATGACCTTCTGATACTCATGGTACAGGGTATCATGAAAGAGCCTGAATCTTTCAGGATCACTTCCCGCGTCTGAACCGCCGAGCTTATCCGCGAGCAAAGGATCTGAGATCAGACCACGTCCAATCATTACAGGATCAAGCTTAGTGTTGAAGTTCGCGCGCAGTTCATCATAACCTTCCAAAGTCTTGATATCACCGTTATATACAAGAGGGCACTTCACATGTTCCAAAGCATATGCGAAAAACTCTTTCCTGGGTTCTCCCTTATAAAAGTCTCCCCGTATCCTCGGATGAACGATGAGTTCGCTTACGGGATAACCATTAAATATCTCTGCAAGATCGTAGAATTCTTCCGGAGAGTAGTAGCCTAATCTCGTCTTGATGGAGATCTTAGTTCCTTCTGATTCAGAATAGGCATATATGTCATCCAGGAACTTCTGAAGTTCCGTAGTCTGAGGCAGGAATCCTGCACCTTTGCCTTTTGCACATACGGTTCCTGAAGGACATCCGAGATTAAGATTGATCTCGTTATAACCGATCTTCTTCAATTCTATCGCAGCTTCAATAAAGTGTTCCGATCTGCACGTAAGTATCTGCGGAATCAGATTGATCCCGTGATTGTTCTCAGGTGTCAGGTCCTTCATCTCCCTGGGTGTCAACGGACATTTCTCGGAAGGCGAGATAAAGGGCGCAAAATACTTGTCGATATGACCATAGATTTCATTGAAAGCGTTGCGGAATATATAACCTGTAATGCCTTCAAGCGGCGCGAAATAGATATTCATCCGTTTTTCTGCTTAATGCTTATCTCCTGCAGCGTTTGACCAGCTCATCCGCATCTCTGTAGCCGGGGACCTTCACAAGCTCATTCAAAGCACTCTTATATGCCTTGTTATCAAAGAAATACTTGCCTCTGCAATAGACCTCAAGCTTTTCAGCTTCTTTCAGTCCCTTATCACAGATCTTAATGATCTCTGCGGATAATACATCATTAAACTTATTGCACTCTACTATAGCCTGACTGAACAGGAGCTTCGCTTCATCAGCTGAAGCCAGTACTGTCTTACCGTTCAATACCCTGCTGGCCTTGTTAACAGTCGCAATAACATGTGCATACTTTGGGTAGAGCTCTGCTACAGCCCACTTGTTTCCGCAGTTCGCGCACTTGCAGGTGGCAGCGGCATAGTCATACACAAGAGTTCCGCCACAAACCTTACAGGTAAAAGACACCTTGTCAGATTTGGAATTCTTGCGGTAATCATCCGCTTCACCACCTAATATCGAATCTACAGGAACGTTGTAAAATTCTGCGATCTTTAATAACACTTTGTAATCCACCGGGAGACGCGCTGCCTCCCATTTATAGATGATGAGCTCCGGAACACCCAGCTCCATTGCGAGTGCCTCCTGAGTGAGCGAATGCTTTTCTCTAAGCTTCTTTAAATTCTCGGCAATCTTTGTATCCATTTTCGAATTCTCCTATCCCCAATCTTATGACCATATAATATCGGAAAACCGCCGATATTTGAACAGTTCAAGCACCGTTTACCGCCTTTTTAACCGGCCCTGCTGCCAGGCAATGATCTCATCTAAGATCTTGTTCCGCTCTTCGATATAGCAATGCCTCTCATGACACCAGGGAGAGTTCTTAAATCCTTCAAACCAGCTCATATCGCCTTCCAAAAGAGAACTCCACTTACTGTCTAATCCCCGTGAGAGAATTATTAGTTCATTCCTGATCTTTTTTGATATGTGATTCCACTTAAGATCTATGCCTTCCCTGTCTGAATCATCAAACTTCACTACAAGATAATTATTAACGGGATATTCAACTCTTCTTCCGTTCTCAAGAAATGTCATGCTCATTATTACTCCGTCATCACGGTCTATGCCGAGTATAAGACAACATTTTTCGTTAAACATGGCCATTTCAATATCAGTAATAAGTTTGAAATGCATGTTGTACTTTTTTGCAAGATCTCTCAAGTATTTGGGGATCTCGCTAACAGTAATATCTGACCACATATCGGGATGCGTGATAATGTGGTTTGTGGACGGGAAAGGCACTTCAGGCTCCTTTTCCGGAACAGGTTCAGATGCGGGCTTGGCGTCATGGTCCAGAAACTTTTCTAACTTGTCTTCATATTTTTCGAGCCATAGCCTGGAATAGTCGTACTTGTATCTGCTCCAGGCAGTCTCTGCCTCCATGAAGTGTTTTACATGCTTCCATAAGACTCCGGCTGCCTTTTCCCGGTCTTTATAGATCCTGGTGGCATCATCTGCCATAAAGCCCTTTATGAAATTACGCTTTTTCCTGAATATGGAACGCATCGTTAAGAATATGCCCAGAGGACAGCCCTGTGCCAGAATGACAACAATTATGCCGCCTATTAGTAATCCGGAATCTTCGCTTTTATTTGAAGTAAGAGAGATTACTATCCATGCAATTCCCATGAACATGAAAAATGCATATAGACACGAGAGTCCGATCCAAGCACCGTTCCAGGATCTCTTGTAATTGGACATTCGCGAGAGCTCGTGAAGGTTCTCGTCAGGATAAAGACCGTCGCCATTCTTAAGTTTGAACTTGCCTTTTCTAATATTCTTTCTGACGGTCAATTCCTCAGCGAAAAAGAATATTCCGATACCCAGCGGGAAAACCGACACTATTAATGCTGCTTCGTAATTAATATCCGCACGGACATATTTTTTGGTGATCCAGTCGGTCTTAGCGATAATGGCCTTGTCCGGGTTCCTTTTCTCATAGTAAACGCCTATGACATCTCCCTGATGGATGAACTCATAAGGACCATCTGAATCGTAGAAATGGTGCTTTGTATCAGAACCCTCAGGAGTATATTCGACGGTGATCGAATCAACATATCGCCTCTTGTTTCCGATCCACTCTTCACGGGTGCTGCTTGAAGTTACGATTCCTTCTGCAAACTCCATTTCTTCCAGCTTACGGTGATCGTTATAACGGCAGAATATATTAATCCCAATGATCAAAAGAAAAACGAAGATGAAAAACAGACCGACTTTCCAGTCGTTCTTCGCGCCTGACTTTTCAAACAGTTTCTTCTGTTCTTCTGTAAATCTCTTTTCTTCGCTCATCCTTGAAATTATAACATGTAAGATGTTAGACTATTTAATGTAGCAGAGTAATTAGTTATTCGCATTCTGCTTCCGCGACGCCTTAAGGCGGGGTTAATAATGATAAGAACCTTAGAATCTCATCATGAATGACAAAGAGGATCACGGCTTAATGCCGTGAAAGGTTTTGCTGTTCGTGAAAGGAGGTTCTTTTTTTATGTTTCACGACTATCTTAAAAACTTGGACAGGATCGAATTCGCTGTCACAATGGCATGCACCGGAAGATGCAGGCACTGTTCGGAAGGAGATCATGTAAACTGCACGGGACACATCGATGCTGATGTGGCAACTGATGCTGTCAGAAAAATCTGCAGACACTTTCAGATCAAGTCTCTGATGACTTTCGGCGGTGAGCCTCTTCTTTATCCTGAGGTGATCTATGCCATCCACCAGACTGCAAAAGAGATGGGCATTCCCGACAGACAGCTGATCACTAACGGATACTTCTCAAAGTCCGGGGAGAAGATCTCTGAAGTGGCAAAAAAGCTTGCCGGATGCGGAGTAAATGACCTGCTCTTATCAGTTGATGCGTTCCATCAGGAGACGATTCCCATGGAGCCGGTAATGCTTTTCGCAGAGAGCATTGTAAAAGAAGGCATACCTGCAGAACTATCACCTGCATGGCTTGTGAGCCGTGAGGATGATAACCCTTACAACATCAGGACAAGGGAGATCTTAAGTCAGTTCTCACATCTGAACATTCCTGTGGGACAGGGCAACATCATATTCCCTGAAGGCAACGCTCTTAAGTATCTCGGAGAATACTTCGGTGAGAACACGATGACATCATCCCCATATGAGGACGATCCGACAGATGTCAGAGCAGTCTCATTCTCCCCGGACGGATCCGTAGATCTGATGAACGGAAATGTTTATGAGACCGATATCATCGATCTGCTGAAGAACTACAAGGGAGTTGTCACTGACTGAATGAGCCGTAACCGGCAATTGCTTCATCAATGGACATCTTGCCGGTACCGACATTATAACTTGCCTGTCTTAACTGTATGACCGCATCATCTGTCAATCCGATCACTTCCGGTGACAGAATGCGGGATTCAGGAACGTTTCCGAATGCTGCATACATGTTGTTAAAAGACAGATCCTTAGTCGGCGGCATAAGTCCCTTGTTCTGCGCCATCTCATTCAGCTGCTGTGAAGTAATCAGGAAACGCATGAATTCGTTTGCCATCGCCAGATTGGAGCTGGACTTGTTGACGGAAAACTGCAGGTTGGGAATGTCAAGGAAATACGCGCCTTCATCCGACATCGGGATAGGTACGAAAGCGTATGTGAAGGGATTCGCGATGAATGCCTCCGAACGGCTTTCACGCTTTTTCGTTCCTGATACGGTGTCGCCTGAGCATGTCATCATGGGCACATCACCCTCAAAGAAGCGGAGTATTACGGCATCGTAGTTATTCTCGATCTCATCACACGCTGCAAGGTCCACAATGCCCTCATCCATGAACTGCTTCATCTTCTCAAGCGCAGGTCTCATATACTTTCCGGCTGAAGCATCAAGGGAATTGAGATTCTTGACGGCCTCAGCATCATTAGCCACAGTGCTGCAGAAGTAAGGATAGATGCTCAGTGTGAAAAGCGATGTCGTCTCCTTCTTGGAGAAACCCATCAAAGGATTCTTGTAACCCTTTTGGCGGAACGCATTGCAGACATCGAGCAATTCCTTATATGTTGTAGGAACCTTCAATCCTTCCTTCTCGAAAAGTGTCTTGTTAACAAGCATTCCATATGTGTTCGCGAAAACGGGCACCATCGGAAGTGTACCGTCGCCTGTATTAAGAATGATGTTTTTTCTGATGCAGTCCAGATCAAGACCCAGAGCGGGATCAGCAAGATTCTCTGCATGATCTATTGAGGATTTATACTGGTCACGGCCATACATCCAGGAGTAATT
>DEEW01000050.1:0-226 GCA_002350465.1 Lachnospiraceae bacterium UBA2868 | reverse complement strand
AATCGGTCTATCTCTGTCTCAAGTGCCTCGAAGTTGTCATAACCGCCGGCAATGTTGATGTGGCAGCTGGTCGAAGTGTCCAGCTTGGGACTGAATCCCTCCTTGGCCTTCGGTTCCTGCTTGCCGGAATTGCACGCAGTAAGAGCCAGTATCATAGATGCGGTAAGAATCATGCTTATTGCTTTTTTCATAATTGACCTCTCCCTTCCTTGATCCTGCGGATCTC
>DEEW01000109.1:7067-7375 GCA_002350465.1 Lachnospiraceae bacterium UBA2868 | reverse complement strand
TGAAGATGGAATATTTGAGTTGCGATGCAAAGTGGGAAGCAATATTACCAGGGTGTTATACTTTTTCTATTACGAAGGCAAGATAATACTGACCAATGGTTTTGTTAAGAAATCACAGAAAACACCACAAGGAGAGATTAAACTAGCTAAAGAGCGCAGAGCCGATTTTATAGAAAGGATGGAAAAAATATGAGAACTTTAGACAATATGCTTTCGGAACAACTTAAAGACGAAGAATTTCGAAGTGAATATGAAGCAATCCAGCCTGAGATGGATGTAATAAAGGCTATTGTTGATGCTCGTACATC
>DEEW01000109.1:4593-6882 GCA_002350465.1 Lachnospiraceae bacterium UBA2868 | reverse complement strand
AACTCTAGATGGATTAAAGAACATGGAGCCTGTGTCATCACACTGGGAAGAACACGAAAAGCTCGGAAAATCCCTAATAGAGGGACTCAAAAATGCTGAATATAAGATATACGGGGATGGATCGATGAGTATTGACCTAACTCAGACGTCGTATAGTACCATCCCATCAGTGGATATTGAGTTGGGGAATGCTGTATCTTCTCATGATGAAGACACATTGAAAGGACAAGCAAATGGCCTGGTATTAGGTGTAGATTTGTTTTTTGAACAGTAAGGCATTTGTATTCTATTATGAAAGTGCCCGGGATGGAATAAAAGTGGTATGATACCGCTTATGGTGTTATAATAAAATGTCGATATATGTTCAGAGGAGCACTTTATGATCATCCTGAATCACAATCTTGCTGCCATGAACGCTCAACGGCAGTTTAAGGTTAACACACAAAAGAATAAGAAAACTACCGAACGACTCTCGAGCGGATACAGGATAAACCGTGCGGCTGATGATGCTGCAGGGCTTACTATCTCAGAGAAGATGCGTTCCCAGATACGCGGTCTTAACCAGGGAACGGAGAATGCTCAAGATGGCATATCGTGGGTACAGATAGGTGATGGCGCACTTGATGAAGTTCATGACATGCTTCATCGTATGACAGAGCTTACGGTCCAGTCTCTCAACGAAACATATACAGATACAGATCGGGCAGCAATGGAGTCCGAATTAAATCAGCTTCAGTTACAAATCGATAATATAACCCAGAACACCCAATTCAACACTCTTAATATTTTCTCTGAACATGAACCTACCTATTACTCGATGGAAGGTAATATCATGTGGCCTCATGACGAGACTCATGATGTTTATTCCCCTGATAACACTCTTGTGATATCCTACCGAGAAAAGAGTGACGATCCTCCGGTATCTGTTACGATAACCGTACCGGAGGGCAGCTATACGACCAGGGAATTGGCAGACGAGATCGATGATGCTATTGCCGGTTCCGCACTTGCAGTAAAGCCCAGGCTCAACTTTGAGTATTCTGCGAAGGGGAGTTTTAATGTAAACCTAGAGGGGGGAGCCAGAATAGAATCCTTGTCTGGTGGACTGTCGTCGCTTCTTAACAGGACAAACACCGGAGGTTCAACAGGTGCACTTATAGGAACGACCATATTCACATCTGACAGTGTACGACTTCCGATCGTAGCCGGGAAGAATGATAACATGAGTTTTATTATTGAAGATTTCTCCGGTAACAAGACTACCAAGACATTAACGCTATCTCCTGGATCGTACACCCGTGACCAGCTTATCAATCTGATAAACGATGAGCTTTCAGGAACAAATGTCAACGCGACAAAACGCGGTACCGGTATCATGCTCACGGGTGATAACTGTATAATATCCAAATTCAAGGGTAACATGTTCCAGATCGACGGGCCGCAGTACACCTCGGTATTCTACGACAACGTTTATCACGGAGAGGTCAGGCTTACTCCGGGTACTTTCACGGGAGGAGCGGTTCTTCCTACATCGGGTTACAGCAATGGACGGGACGTTGAGCACGGTTCGTTTGAGATCAAAAGCGGTGTCAATGATCAGCTGACTTTTGCACCTAATGGTGCTTCAGACCCCACAACGATCACTATCCCGGAAGGTCGTTACATGACAGGAGATATAGTCAGCACGCTGAATGATCTGTTTACTGCCAACGGGCTTGGACTTACCGCGAGTTCATATCAGTCGGGTAGCTTCGCCGGGATTAAGATCACGTCAAAGCTTGATGGGGCAACGAGTGATGTCGGGTTATCTGAATCCTCCAGTGCGTTTAACACGTTGTTTGTTGAGCGCAAATATAACGAGTACGGCGCACAGGCAGTGATAACCAATGAAAGCATCCAGGACCGAACCTCGACATTTTCGGGTGGCAAGCAATTTTCCAGTGCATCATATAACAACTTACCCATTACAATAGCGGCGGGAAACAATGACAGATTTGCTCTGAATCTTGACGGCAACACATATAATATCACTATTCCTCCGGCAACTTATACTACGGTGGATGCCGTTAAGACAGCGATTAATACCGGGATTGCCAGTACGAACCTCGGAACTTATTCAGGGAAGATAACTGCATCTGCAAGCACATCGGGGCAGATTGTACTTGCGGCTGACATTTCGGCGCACGTAGTTAACCTGACAGCTTCGGGTATAGCCGGGAACAACGGTTATGCAGATATATTCACAACGTCTTACAGACTGTCGGAAAAAACAATTTCCGGAAGCAGTGC
>DEEW01000109.1:3556-4526 GCA_002350465.1 Lachnospiraceae bacterium UBA2868 | reverse complement strand
GAGGGCGAGAAAAATATAAGGGTTGAGTCAATGGATGGAAGGGCGAGTTATTTACTTGAATTGCCTACCGGTGACAACGTGACTCATCAGGACATCATAGATAAGATCCAATCAACTCCCGGTGCCTCAAATTATACGGATATCACGTTTTCTCAGACTAGAAATGCCGGCAGGGATCTGAACTTTAGCATAAGCAAAAACGGTGAAGAGACTGTAACGCAAAGGTCATACAGCAATACTGGAGTAACGGCTGAGGGCGGTGTCGAGGGTCAGGCAGGTATAGTATTCACACAAAATACCCCTGCTACGATTACTGTTCCGTTAAAGAGCAGCTTTACACCGGCGGTCGGAACGGACCAGTTAAGCCTGACACTTAACGGGCACACGGAAGTATTTTCATTTGACCATGTAACATATACACCCTCATCATTTGCTTCTGCTCTTCAGCAAAAGATAGATTCCGCGTTTGGGACGTCATTTGGAGGTGCGACCGTTTCAGTATCCGGAACAGGTATCAAACTTACTTCAAGACTGATAGATGTGAACGGTGAGGAACAGGCGGCAAGGAATACAAATATTTCATGTTCTACCGGTACGAGTACTCTGTTGCGCGAGATCAATACCACCAGGACTCCTGCGAGGGTCACAACCCCATCAAATGCCCTTATCCCGTCATCGGGCATTAATGTTTCGAACGGAGATACCTTTGAATTTTCCTTGAACGGAGTAAGACAGACAGTTAACCTTACTGCCCTTTCAAATGCAAGCGGCAGTTCGTTTGTATCAATGCTGAACAACTGTCTGCAATCTCAGGGGATCGCGGCTACAGCATCGGCTCTTCCGAACGGTTCAAATTATCAGATTATTCTCACTACGACCGGTGTCGGTTACGGTAGTTCGATAGGATACAGTTCATCATCGGGCGGTACGGTTTCGCAGGCGATTTTCGGAGACCTTACATCCGCAGGTT
>DEEW01000109.1:3121-3510 GCA_002350465.1 Lachnospiraceae bacterium UBA2868 | reverse complement strand
ACACCCAGATCAAGTCCGATATCAATATACAAGACGGCAAAACGGCTTTCAGATATACAGTCGATGGTGTGAATAAAACAATAAACCTAAGTCCTGCTTCTTATACCCGTGAAAGCTTTCTATCAGAACTTAACAGTAAGCTTGAAGGCGCCACAGCGTCGCTTGATAACGGATATCTGACAATTACGTCCGATACAAAAGGATCGGGTTCAAATGTCAGTCTTCCTTATGACAGTGCTGCTGACAGTGCAATGAGAGCTATATGGGGACAAAATGAGAGTAAGGCACCTGCACTTACGGCATCTTTTGACTCGACGGATCATCTTATCCTTACTTCACAGGATGGCACACAGTTCCGCATACGCTCTTCGGGAACCAATTTCGTGGAG
>DEEW01000109.1:2437-3096 GCA_002350465.1 Lachnospiraceae bacterium UBA2868 | reverse complement strand
TACTCAGAGCACCGGCAGAACGTCCGGATATTATTCTACGAAACACGCAACGATCGATGGGGGAAATCTTTCCATAGATCCGGCAAATCCACTTGTGATCAATGAGTGGAATGACACGCTAAAGTTTAACTATTTCAAGGACAATTCGTATTCCACTGTATCCGTTAACGTGGAGCATGGAACATATACTTCCTATGATCAGCTCCGTGATAATCTGCAGTCCAAATTGAATGTTGCCGTTGGCCTCGGAGAGCTGACAGTGTCGGCAGATTCAAGCGGCGTTGTCATAAAAGCCGATAAAGCGGGTTACTCAAGGGCATTCGGAAGCACGGGCTACACATACCGCGTAACGAATCCACCTGTCTATGGCGATTTTTACGACAAGGTCATGAACCGGACTGTTGAGAGGACTTCTTTGCTTGATACGCAAAAAACTGTAGGCAGCAATGTTGCAGGAACAGATAAGCTCCCGTATGTAGTCGGTAGACGAAATGTCAAGGATAAACCCGTAAAGATCAAATCGGACATTAACGATACGTTATCCCTTGATTTTGAGTATACTGATGCCGGAGGAGTATTGAGAAACACGACATTTAACATGAAGCTTGATCCCGGAACCTATCAGGGCGATTCTCTTGCAGATATGATCCAGACCAAAC
>DEEW01000109.1:1141-2430 GCA_002350465.1 Lachnospiraceae bacterium UBA2868 | reverse complement strand
CAAACTTAACGAAAAGCTTACGGATGTCGGGTTTGCTCCGAACCTTATAGAGGTGGGGGTCGGCGGAACTAATGCGCAGGTTGCCGGCGTTGATAATGATAAGGTTCTGACATTCAAGCTTTCCAATTCATTACCGTTGCCGGCAAGTGGGGAATACGTTATTGACGGTATCGGCGGAAATGCGGCATTCAGCGTATTTTATCAGACCACCGGAGAACTGGTTCCTGCATATGTAGAAGGAGCCAAGGACATTACAGATGGTGTGACCATAGAGGAAGAGCGGAACACATTTACATTCACCGTTGATGGCAATGATTATTCTATTGAGATCCCGCCCGGAAACTATTCCAAGAATGAGATCATAGATGAGGTCAACACTGCCCTATCCGGGCAGGGAGCTCCTGTAAAGGCAGAAGAGGGAGANNGGGGAGACGACGGAAGGCTCAGACTATCTCATAAAATGATGGGCAATCATCCTATAACCAATTTGTCGGGATCAGCACGAGGGAGTCTGTTTTTTGAGGAACATGGCGGAGAAGACGAAGACAATAGGATAAGACTTCAGTACAGCTCCGTACTCGATGATCATAAGTACATAGACAGGCCTCCCCTGAGCACGGCGTTTCTGGGTATCAACTCTGTAACTATCACAAAAACGAAGTATGCAGGCAAGGCGCTGGACAGGATACAGGGTGCGCTTGACCGTGTGTCCGGTGTCCGTTCATATTTCGGTGCTAGCCAAAATGCGATAGAGCATGTGATAAACCGCAATAACAACACATCGGAAAACACACAGGCGGCTGAAAGCCGTATAAGAGATACGGATATGGCCAAGTCTGTTGTCGAACAGTCAATGCAGCAGGTATTGCTTCAGGCGGGCATTGCCATGCTTTCGCAGGCAAACAGTACACCTCAGAGTGTGCTTCAGCTGCTTCAATAACGTTCACCATGCGGAAAACGACCGTGCTGTTATGAGAGCATATGGATTCGATATCAAAACAATGTCCGAAGCGGATTGTGTTGCTGAGTTGATGAAAATGTATCAAAGAATAACAAAAGATGTGTAAAAGGGGTTTACTATGACTACAGTTGAAATTAANNGTTTGGGGAACAATAAGGACAAAGTAATTGATATAATTTGTGAAACTAAGGGATGGGAGCATGAGGTGACCCAGAACTTTGTGGACGCTATAGATAAAGAGGGTAATCTTACTATATCAGGGATTCCAGATGATCAAGCGCAACCATTTTTGGAAAGACTGAAGGATGCAGGAGCAGACGCAATTATA
>DEEW01000109.1:0-1127 GCA_002350465.1 Lachnospiraceae bacterium UBA2868 | reverse complement strand
ATTATATGTGATGAAGATTGCAAAAACCAAATACAGACAGAAGGGATGTGTAGATTCTTTTTAAATCGATATAACTATGCTTTCTGAGTTCCCTTCATTTCGGATGCGTTGTTCGCATTGTTTGCATATTGCTCAAGCTGGGCCTGAAGTTTGGCGATTATGGCAGACTGGTCGGCAATCAGAGCGTCCTTGTCGGCGATTATGAGCTTCATCCTTTGTTCCATTTCTTTCAACTCATCAGCGAAGAGTTCGTTTACTGCCTGACACATATTCGGATCGACCTCCTTCTCGTTATCTGCAAGATCAAGCTTCATGGCAGAAACAAAGCCATTGTGCCAGTTAATCCTTGATTGTTTCTCTCTCAAGTGCTTCTCCATTTTATTATAAGATTACGTTATTACTGTTTCAAGTGGAGTTTTTTTGTGCAATTGTTACAGCGTAAGGAACAGATTTGCTCGAATCAATGTTGTATAAAACCCCCGGTTATGCTAATGTCATGGTATGAGATAAGGCTCATAAAAGAAGTAGGGAGGTGTAATCATGATTTACGAGGATATCGTAAAAAAGGCTAAGCAGGCGTCCAAGAAGATTAACAAGAAAGCCATAGAAGAACATCTGGCTGTTGAATTTGATATCGAAGGAGAAGGCGAGGGCGCATTCTACGTTGAGCTGGACAAGGGCATGGTAGACGTTCAGCCGTATGAATACTATGACTGTGACTGTCATATCCGCGGAGGCGCTGATGTGATCATGAAGCTTATAGAGGGCAAGATTGATGCAATGGTTGCATACCTTCAAGGGGATTTCAGGATCGAAGGTGATTTCGACAAGGCTATTGCATTTGCGAAGGCGGTTAAAAATGTTGTTGCCCCCAAAGCTAAGGCGAAGAAATAGGAGAGATGAAAATGGCAAAAATCATATTGCTTAACGGAAGTCCCCACCCTCAGGGGTGTACGGCTACCGCACTTGATGAGATGATTCGCATATTTGATTCCGAAAATATTGAGACGGAGCTTATCCATGTCGGAAATAAAGCAATCCGCGGCTGCATTTCCTGCGGCACCTGCGGAAAGAAAGGCAAGTGCGTATTTGACGACCTGGTAAACGAGGTCGCACCGAAATTCGAG
>DEEW01000064.1:2015-2911 GCA_002350465.1 Lachnospiraceae bacterium UBA2868 | reverse complement strand
CCATATTAAAAGACTTTGTGCTTATGCCGGGATATGTTGCCACCTCCCGACATAAGCCATGCTATGCATAGTTACCGACGCAGCACATCATATCGCCTATTATATTAGTGCTTATTTCTTCCTTTTCTTATTAATTAGCATTGAAATAGGAAGAATCAAAGCTGCCATAAAAAGAACAAATTGTAGCTATACATGCAGCTCCACAGTCGTGGATATCATGCTGATAAACTCCCTTAAGTTTCATGCTTTCACCCACGCTCCACGTTTCTTTTCATTAGCATCTTGTTTTTTCTGATCCCTGCGTCGGTAATCTTTTACTATGCGACCATCTTCCATCATTAGGATCCTGTCGCTGTACATGGCCGTATCTATGTCATGTGTTATCAGAACTATAGTCTGATGTTTCTCCTTGTTAAGCTCATCCAACAGCTGCATAATTTCTATTGAGGTTTTCTTATCAAGATTCCCCGTTGGTTCATCCGCTAAGATGACCTTTGGATGCGTTATAAGAGCTCTTCCTATCGACACTCTCTGTTGCTGACCGCCCGATAGTTCTGACGGCAGGTGTTTCCTGCGGCGAGACAAACCGAGTCTTTCAATAAGGTCTGAAAGCTCTACCTTATCAACATTACCATCTCCGAGCAGCAGCGGCAACGCGATATTCTCTTCGACCGTCAACACCGGTACCAGATTATAAAACTGATATATCAGTCCTATATTTTTGCGTCTGAATAGTGTAAGCTCATTCGGACTCATTTCCTGGAGCTTCTTCTCACCTATGATTATGCTCCCGGTTGTTGGAACGTCTACGCCTCCAATCATATGGAGCATTGTGGATTTACCTGATCCGGACGGGCCAAGTATGCTTACAAAATCACCTTCTTCTATAGAAAAGC
>DEEW01000064.1:999-1960 GCA_002350465.1 Lachnospiraceae bacterium UBA2868 | reverse complement strand
TTAACAAGTGCTTCGATCTCTATTATTGACATATTCTTACACATTCCTGTTTCTTATAGATTCAATAATGTTCAGTTTATTTACAAGCGAATTAACGTGTATTGCTGGGATCAGCGCTACTAATGCCACCATTATTGTTGCGACTGCAAGCATGTCACAAGGTATTTTAAAATCAAGAGAATACCATTCAAAATCCGATTTGACTGCGATCAGAAGAAGCAGACTAAAAGGGATTCCGATCAGCCACGCTATTATTCCGAAAGCAGCGTTTTCGCTTGTAAGCATAGTTCGTATCTGACCTGCGGTCATCCCTGATGACTGCAGAACTGCAAGTTCCCTTCCTCTGAGCCGGACAGAAGTGGATATATTGTTAATAATGCTCNNGTATCAGGATCACACCAAACCCAAGTATTATTTTTAACACCTCATCTGAGGTGAAATACACGTCTCTTTGCCAAATGGTCTTGCTACATGAATAAAAGCCATTGTCCATCAACGGAAATGTACCGGTGTTTCGGTCGCTGTCTCTTGACTGTACTTTATGAAGCCCTGCGCTTGCTGCCACTCGGTCTATCTCGCCGACAATGCTGCGATCGGTATCAGCGTCAGTTATGCCGCTTATATTATCCTTCAAAGAGGACGCTTTTTGTCCGTCTTCTGCAGAGCAGAATAAAATAGTGCGGATACTTTTATATTCAACATAATTAAATGCAACAGTATTATCAGGATGTGTGCCATACATATCCTTATAGGCTGGATCCTTAATGAACATCTCGAAGTTGCTGAGTGGCATATATATTCTTATATTCCCCAGGTTTCTCTCCTGATAGCCTTCAATGTTTTCATGTATCTCTGAAAAATATGGAATGTCCGGGCATTTATCAGTACAGCCAATGCAATACAGGGAACCTGCCATAATTTGATCCACATTGATTATCCTGCCCTCAGCAGTATCCATTAC
>DEEW01000064.1:0-975 GCA_002350465.1 Lachnospiraceae bacterium UBA2868 | reverse complement strand
CACTGTCCATATCTCCATATCTGCTGTAAAGAATATCGAGTTCCTGCCCTTCCTGCACATCAATGATTTCCCTTCGCTCCTCATTATTACCGGATTTCAGCGAAACATAATCATCTATGATGACCGGATATTCAGCATTGGTGTCCGCATTGAACCCGCATTCTTTCGCATATCTACTGAACGTTTCATCGTCAATTCCAATAAACTGCGAGTGAAGCAACGCACCTTCATATATTCTGCCATCGTCAGCAGATCTGATTTTTCGCTTCAGTTCGCTGAATCCCATAAAGTCGTTGATCTTTACATTATCAGCATCGCCTTTTATCTGATCATCTGACAGCAGTATTCCTCCAGGTTCAAGTATGCGCTCAAGTCTGCACTCGGTGATTGCTTTATTGACTGACACATGCCTGAACACCTCATCGATATCTGATTCGCTGTCTGTATACAATTCTGCCCATATATCAAGTCCCAGCCTGTCGCGGTCATCTTTCGGATAATAATCTCCTCTTGCGCCTCTTGTATATGCAACACCATCCACAAGCAGACATATCACCGATACAAGGAGCACCACATAGACTATGTACTTATGTCTACTCGTATATATGGTCTTCATGGAGAGTCTTCGAATCACCTGCCCTCTATTTGAAGCTCTGATGAGATCAGTCATGGTTTTCATTTTATCGCTGATCTTAACCTTATCTCTTGAGAGCTCAATATCTGTCATCCCAGAAGCTCGGATCGCCGGAAGGCTGCAGGAAATTCCTACTAAAACTATTCCCAGAATTGCCAGCAACACCAGATTAGTATTACTCGGCATTATTTTCATGCTGAGCGAATATTCTGATTCAAGAACCTGCTGTAAGCCTCTGCAGACAGCGCATCCACAGAGTATTCCCAGAGGTATTCCGATCACGCCTTCAAAAACAGCTTCGCCATAAATAACGCCTGCCTTTTTGCTTATGTGTGATAAAG
>DEEW01000013.1:3224-3481 GCA_002350465.1 Lachnospiraceae bacterium UBA2868 | reverse complement strand
TTATCCATTGTAAAAGAGATCTCAAAGGGCAGGCTTACAGTTTTTATCCTTCCGCTGACAACATCAAAGCTGTTGTCATTATAGATGATGTCCGAATAATAGTGGCTGTTTGTCCAGAAATCGTATGAAAAAGCAGGTGCGGTTTCATTCTGAAGCTTCCAGGCACTTTCAAAGCTTTCATGATCCATACTGTCAAATTTTCCTAATGTATTTTCAATGCTTGCGAGAGGATAGCTGTAGCTTTTTATGCTGATCTT
>DEEW01000013.1:2059-3194 GCA_002350465.1 Lachnospiraceae bacterium UBA2868 | reverse complement strand
CAATAAGTATCCTCAGAGTTTTTCCGTCATCCTCCAGACCATAAAATGTCTTATGGCCTAAACCGTTAAGGCTGTCCGGAATATCGGTGTTTTTTTCTTTTTCGATCACTACCTCCAGATCGTGTCTATGTTCCACGTCAGGATCATCCCAGTCTTCAATACGGGCAGTTACGTTTCCTCGTTTGACGATATTGAATTCATTATAGGTAAACCTGTCACCGTTTTTCTTGCTTAATCTGATGTCGATCAGATCATCCATATCACCGTTTCCGCTTACACTAAGTTTATCCAACTGCAGATTCGGGTCTGATATCTTTACCTGCGCATTACTGATGCTTTCAAAATCAGCAGTGTACTTATCACCGCCAAAGATATTCCCGTAAAGAATATACAGATTCTCGGCCACAATAGGAATACTCACAACGCTGATCATCAGTACGCAGACGGCAGCAGCTATCAATATTCTTTTCAAAAACTTTGGCTTTCTGCTGTGTTTATTAGTTCTGAGAATATTCATGACGTTATTCATTACTTTTTGGCTGTCCACTCCTGTATCAATATAAAGAGTTTCTTCCATAATGTTACCGATCGATGACGGGAGTATTGTCATATTGTCAAATATGTTACTGCTCATAGCTATATTCCCTTTCTTCAAGCAATTTTTTCATCTGTTTCCTTGCACGGTATAAACGCACTTTGACATTTTCCGGTGTCAGTCCCATTACAGCCGCTATATCCGCAATACGCTGATAATAGAAATAGTATCTCATAACGATCTCATTATCAGGTGCGCTAAGACTATTCACTATCTCACCCAAGACTTTATTGATATCATTCTGTTCCACACTGTATTCCAATGAACGATCATCTGCAATATCAATTTCATCTATATCGGTGTCTGATGGTGGGTGTATCGTATCCATCTTATCAAGAGTCTTTGTCTTTGCAATGCAGCACAGATAGCCTTTAAGAGATTCGCCTTTCACCTTATCACTGTTTTTCCACAAGGTGATAAAGGTATCCGTCAAAGCTTCCTCCATATCCTCTTTGCTGAGCATCCCTCTGCCAATATTGAAGATCACAGAGGAAATCAGAGAAATGTATTTTTTCATGATATCTTCAAGAGCTGACTCCT
>DEEW01000013.1:0-1948 GCA_002350465.1 Lachnospiraceae bacterium UBA2868 | reverse complement strand
ACTCTCCTTCAAAAAAATAGCAGAGGAAAGAAAAGTCCTTCCTCTGCGGTCTTTGTCAAATTCTTCTTCCAAGCTGGGTGTTTCTTTTGTCCGTCTCGGTCTTATTAACTGCCATAAAAACTGCAGCCCTCTGACCGACAAGAATGACTTTGCTTTTGGCACGGGTAACGGCTGTGTAGAGAAGATTACGCTTGAGCATGATATAAAAGCTCTTCATCATTGGAATGATGATAGATTTGAACTCGCTGCCCTGACTTTTATGAATGGTAATCGAATATGCAAGAGTGATATTCTGCATTTCTTCGGTATAATACCAGAACACATTTGGCTTACCGTCAAAGCGGATACCGCAAAGCTCATTGTCGTCCTCATCCTTTTTGATCTCAACGATAAATCCTGTCTCGCCGTTGGATACGTTTTCTGAGTTTTTGGTCTGCATAACACGATCGCCAAGGCGGAACACAGAATTTTTCATTTGAATTTCCGGTTTATCAGGTGCAGGTGGGTTTATCATCGACTGAATGCGTTCATTGTATTCTTTAACGCTGTTCTTGCCCCTTGATTTCATTGGACAAAGAATACAGACCTTTTCTATCCCGATACAGTTGGCTTCTTTGATATAGCGGTCAATCACCGTATTAAAACAGATATCCTGATCGTTTGCAGTAAGAAACTGAAATTCCTGATTGTACGACAGTTTAGAATCTCCTGAGTTGATTTTTTCTGCGTTGACCGGAATGATACTGCCTGACCCCTGACGATAGACGAGGTTCAGTCGTGTTACGGGAACCTTTCCGCAGGTGATAAGCTCGTTAAGCACGTTGCCTGCACCGACACTTGGCAACTGGTCGCTGTCTCCGACAAGCAGCAGCTTTGTCTTTTGGGGATCTATCGCTGCCATAAGCATAGCAAATAGCCGCATATCGCACATGGAAACCTCGTCAACGATAACAACATCGGACAGCACCTTTTCAATACTGTCAATGCTTGTGTCTTCACCGATGTGCAGTCCTGAATGAATGGTAAAGGCTTCATGTCCTGTAGCTTCCGCCATGCGTCTCGCTGCCTTTCCTGTGGGTGCAAGGAGAAGAACATCCGTTTTCGGATAAATACTGTGCTGCACTTCAAGTATAGCTTTGAGAACCGTACTTTTTCCTGTTCCGGGACCGCCCGTGATAATAGAAAAGCGATTCCTGAAAAACTGTTCGATAGCTTCCTTCTGCTTGTCGGCAAGAGGAAAGTTGCTTTTTTCAAAGTCTGATATCGGCTGATTTACATTGACTGTCTTCACACGATTGCACAATAATGCTCTGACACATCCGGCTGCAAAGCTCTCATTGTCGTAATTATAGGCAAGATACGCATAGCCGTTATCGCCTTTTAGCGTACCGTCAAGAGCCATTTGCTTGATGACATAAGTTACTTCGTCCATCGAAACGACCTCGTTCTCAAAACCCTCATTCAGCATAGAATGAGCGGATGAACGCAGTTCCTCCTGCACCATGCAGAGATGGCCGTTGTTCTGTGCTTCGGTAAGTACGAACTTCAAGGCTCCCATAATGCGTAAAGGATCATTCGGCGGCGTGTGTGTCTTTTGTGCGATCTCGTCTACCGTTTTGAAACCAAAGCCGTTGATGGTAAACAAAACATAAGGGTTATTCTTGACCTTTTCCGTAGCGGCTGCTCCGAACTTGTCAACAATCTTTTTGATTTTGCTGACAGACACACCCGCAGACTGCAAAAGCATCAGCAGGTCTTGATAGCCGTAGTTTACCGTGTATGCCTCCTGAATTGCTTTGAGCTTCTTTTCTGTAATACCACGGACTTTCAGAAGTTCTTCAGGTTTGTTTTCAAGCACCGAAAATACATCATTTCCAAAGGTTTGATATATTCTGACGGCCATCTTTTTCTTGATGTACGGCAGAACGCCTGACGAAAGAAAAGCTAT
>DEEW01000172.1:40326-40451 GCA_002350465.1 Lachnospiraceae bacterium UBA2868 | reverse complement strand
CCGAATGCCAGTGCGCTTACCGAAATCATGGCAATCGCAGCATCACCCTTGATTTTCGCCCCCTGTCCGCTGCGAAGAAGCAGTATCGCGCTTATAACCGTAACAGGAAGGATTATAAGCATTTT
>DEEW01000172.1:39797-39976 GCA_002350465.1 Lachnospiraceae bacterium UBA2868 | reverse complement strand
ATATCGTGGGATATCATTATTATGGTTATCCCGTCGCGATTAAGGTCTGATATCAGTTCATACATTTGATCGGTAACTATCGGATCAAGACCTGAAACAGGCTCATCAAGGAGCAGAACCTTCCTGGCTGCGCAAAGTGCCCTTGCAAGCAGAACACGCTGCTGCTGACCTCCGGAAAG
>DEEW01000172.1:20695-39660 GCA_002350465.1 Lachnospiraceae bacterium UBA2868 | reverse complement strand
GTGCCGGAAAATCCTTCTGCACAAGAGTCTGCTGCGGAAGATATCCTATCTGGTTCCTGCTGAGTCCGCCGTCAAATGTTATTGAACCGGCAAGAGGATCTGTAAGCCCTAACAGAGTTTTCATAAGAGTTGTCTTACCGGAGCCGTTTTCACCGACTACACACAGATAGTCTCCCGATTCAACAGTAAAGTTTAAATTGTCTGCAATTGAGTGTCCGTCATATCCGAGTGACAGGCCGGACACGGTTATAAGAGTCATATATGCTCCTTGTTATGATGATTTTACATTACTTAAGTGCCTTATCGAGCACGGCAAGGTTGTCTTCCATGATCTTAAGGTAGGTTGCCCCTGCATCAACATCTTTTGAGGTAACCGACTGCATCGAATCCATTGTAAGGATTTCAATATCGGAAGCTGTTGCAGTGTCCGCAATTGTTTGGGCGATCTTATGGTTATCTCCCTCGATGGTCATTATAGCATGAAGATTAAGCTCGTCCACCTTATTTGCAAGAAAGAATATAGTCTCAAAGCTGGCCTCCGTCTCGGCCGAACAGCCAACAAATGCAGCATAATAATCAAGACCATAGTCATCGGTCATATATCTGAAGGGGAAGCGGTCGCCGAAGAGAAGTGTCTTCGTTGCAGCTTTCGATACTGTTTCTTCATATTTTTTATCAAGTTCCGACAGTTTTGCGATATATGCATCCGCGTTTTTCCTGTAAAGATCGGCATTTGCAGAGTCTATAGTTTCCAGTGCCTTTGTTATACTGTCAGTGAGTGTGGATGCACACCTGAGGGATAACCATACATGTTCATCGAATTCCGGTTCCTCGTGATCGTGATCGTGGCCCTCCATGCCCTCGACGACCTCTTCTTCCTTAACCGAGTCCCCGAGAGTCTCAAGAAGATTGATAACGATCATATCTTTATTTACGGCTTCTTCCAGAACATCCTCCATCCATTCATCGGATTCGCCTCCTACATAAATGAACAGATCACAGTCTGATATTTTCATGATATCCTCAGCGGTAGGCTGAAAACTGTGAAGGTCTACACCGTTATCAAGAAGCATTGAAACCTTTGCACCGGCTGGATTATATCCGAGAATGTTCATTACCCAGTCATATTCGGGGAATATAGTCGTTACGATACTGATCTCATCACCGGAATCGGCAGCTGCCCCGGATGAAGCGTTCCCCGGGTTCTGAGGCATACCGGATGCACAGCCTGTAACGGAAGTTACGGCAAAAACAGCGGCAATAAATGCCGAAATGTACTTTTTCATAATCATAATGTTGTCTCATCTTTCTTTAATTATTGAGAGCCACGTGGTTAAAAGCTCACTCTTACACCGTAACTACATACATTGCTCACACAACCCGTAGAATACGGTACGGAGAGGGTCCATGCGGAACCGGTGTTCCTTAAGCATATGATTTTGGATTTCTTCAATTTCATCGCAGTGCAGATGAATCAGCTTCCCGCATTTTTCACATTTGCAATGGTAGCAAACCTCGGATTCTGCGTGGGTATCCGGTCCCACATATTCAAAACAGGCGGGAGAATTGGCATCTATTATGTACTTATTAATGAGGCCTTCGTCTACCAGACTTTCCAGCTGTCTGTATATCGTAGACTGACCGATGTTCTCGCCCTGCTGCTTGCAGTGTTTGCATACATCGGCGGCTGTAACGTGGCCCGGCATCTTTTCAAGATATGACAGCAATATATCACGCTGCCGTGTTTTGTACTTTGAGCGTTGATTCATATTTTCTTCCTTTGCCTTCCGAACCGGCTATTTAAGATAATGCGAAATTGGGAACTGTTCCCGATTATAAAACTGTGCTGAGGATTTGTCAATGAATTTGGGAACGATTTTCAAATTATGATATAGACGCCGTGAAATCTTGTGTTTATAATTGATGATGAAAGAGGCAAAGCGAGCTTTTAATGGCGTGGCTCTCAGGAAAGGAAGGAGGATCATCATGGTTTATGTATTTTTGGCAGACGGATTCGAAGAAATAGAAGCACTTACGCCGGTTGACCTTTTGAGGCGTGCCGGAGTGGAGGTTAAGACTGTATCTATATATCCGGACAGAAAAAATGTGACAGGAGCGCGTGGTATCGGGGTGATGGCAGATATCACGATAGATGATGCAGATACCGGCAAGGCGGATATAATGGTGCTTCCGGGCGGTATGCCGGGAACGGTCAATCTGCTTGAGTGCAAGACTCTTATGGACATGGTTGATTCCCAAAATGAATTGGGCAAAAGGATTGCGGCAATCTGTGCGGCACCCGCAAGAATACTCGGATCAAAAGGTCTTCTAAGGGGCAAAACGGCAACATGTTATCCCGGGATGGAAGATTTGATGGATGGAGCAACACCTGTTATAAAAACAGTTGTTACCGATGAAAACATCACAACTTCAAGGGGTTTGGGAACTGCTGTTGATTTTGCCTGTGAGCTAATTACGCTTCTTTGCGGCAAGGAAAAATCAGACGAGATCCGATCTTCGGTGGTTGCGTGACTTTTGTGAAAATTTACAGAAAATAATAATTTTTGTTTGTCTATTTTTCGGATATTGCACCTTACCGGACCGTATGATATCATCCGTCATACGAACCGGTAAGGTTTTTCGACTCCCAATTCAGGGGAGTCTGCAGGATTGATCCTGACTTATTTCATATCATGCGTTGGACGCATCGCAATGATTCCTGAAATTTTAGTCAATTTTTACGGAGTAGTTAATGGAGTTTTTATATGTTTCTGCCCGACTGCCGCGATATACGGTGGGAAGGGATCCTGGGTGCGATCTTGTACTTTCGGATCCGTTTATCTCAAGAGTTCACCTTGTGTTCGAGCCTTTATCGGCTGATGTGGCGGCTCTTACGGTAAGCGGAGGCAACGGGGCAACTGTAAGAGGTTCATATACAGGCAAAGGATTCAAATGCCACGTAAGGTGTGGAGATGCTATCCGGGTGGGAAGAAGGGAGTTTGTATGGATAGGAGACGTATACAAAAAAACAGAGTTTGTAAGGCGGCCACCAAGAGCGCAGCTGAACGATACGGCAACAGTGGATATAGAAGCACCGCCGCCAAGAAAGGTTCCGGAGAAGCCCTCCGTAATGCTTGCGGCAGGTCCGGCACTTACCATGGCAATACCGATACTTCTGGGAGCGGGAAGATCCATCGCCGTTCTGTCATCATTGTTCGCGGCCGTATGGGCTGTAGCAAACGTGCTTGCCAGGGCAAGAAGGGGAAGGTCTGATGAGAGACGCAGAAGAAATGCCTATATTTCATATCTCAAAGAGTGTGAAGAGAGAATTCAAAAAGAGTCTGGGAAATTGACCGAAGCTCTTTTGGAACATTACCCCACAGTATCGTCGGTTTTTGCAAAGACGGGAGATGTGCCTGCGTTATGGAGAGATGAAGTAGGAGAAGACGGGGCAATCGGGATACGGATAGGTATGGGGAATATCAAGAATCCGCTGGGAATATCGACTCCGAAAGAGAGGTTTGTACAGGTTGATGACTCTTTGAGGGAACTGCCACAAAGAATTGTTAAAAAGTATGAGTTCATAGGTCCGGCTCCGGTCATAATACAATTTACAAAGGGTTTGGTATACGGAGTGGTGCTTTCGGAAGAAAAAGACAGACGGTCTGTTGCGGCACTTCTCTTAAAAATCGCAGCTTCTGTTGCTCCGGACAAGCTTAATATCGTACTGACTGCCAAGATAGATACCATGCGTTATTTTATGTGGTGTGCCATACTTCCACACTTTTGTAGTGATTATGCCATGGCAGATGAATCATCTATAGCAATACTTACCGTCACGGATAATCCGCGTCTGGCATTTGAAAGGGCAGGTGCAGGGGATTTTGTCATATTGGCAGCCTATGATGATGAATTTCCGGCCGGTGTTGATTGCATAGTAAACAGGATAGAGAAGGTCAAATTAGATGAAATCACTCCCCAGCTTAGCTATTCTTATGCCGGAAGAATGTCGCAATTGTGGGGCACCTCAAATAACGAGCCTGTTCCGGATACGGTTCCTTTCGGAGCCCTCTTTGACGGACTGTTTACCGGCAGCACGGAAGATGTGGTACAAAACATAATCGGGAATTACAAAAGTAATGATATAACCGAGAAAATCGAGGCACCTATCGGAGTAGGCGAGGCTGGGGAAAAGCTGATGCTTGATCTTCATGAAAGGGCGTCGGGACCCCACGGGCTTATAGCCGGAACAACCGGGAGCGGGAAAAGCGAACTTCTCACAACCCTGATATTGTCACTGGCGCTTACGTTTCCGCCGGATAAGGCAGCATTTTTTTTAATCGATTACAAGGGTGGCGGAATGTCGAACTTATTCTCGGATCTGCCGCATCTTCTCGGGAGTATTTCGAATCTGTCAAAGGCTGAGTCCAAGAGGGCTGAAATATCGCTTAAGAGCGAAAATATGCGCAGGCAGAGGATTTTTGCCAGGTCCGGTGTGAATAATATTAACGATTATACCGGATTGTATGATGCAGGTGCTGCTGCCGAGCCCCTTCCCCACATTTTTATTATTGTTGATGAGTTTGCCGAGCTTCGCAAGGAGGAGCCTGATTTTATGGACAGGCTGATAAGCATATCTCAGGTAGGCAGGAGTCTGGGGCTTCATTTGATACTTGCGACGCAAAAGCCGGCGGGAGTTGTGGATGACAGAATCCGTGCAAATTCACGTTTCAGAATAGCGCTCCGGCTTGTAGACAGAGCAGATTCTATGGATATGTTAAGGAGAGAGGACGCTACATTCATAAAAGAATGCGGAAGGGCATTTCTTCAGGTGGGAAATAATGAGATTTTTACATGCTTTCAAAGCGGATATGCAATGTGCGATGTTTCGGAGGGGAGGATCAAACCGCATATATACAATGATTTTTGGCTTAGGGAGGAAATAGTGGAAGATGACATGGCTTGAGATGTCAATAGAATCCATCCAAAAAGCGACTGATGCAATGGGGTGTGCCAAACCGGCAAAGCTGTACCTGCCCATACTTCCGGGTGATATCAAAGACGACAGGGCTTTTGCTGTTTTTGACAATCCATATATGCAACGGTATGACAAGGCAATGTTTGACCGGACAAAAATGGGACATACGCTTATAGTCGGGCGGGCCGGAAGTGGAAAAAGCGAGCTGATGCATACGCTTGCGGAAAGATTCAATGAAGATACATCGGTTTACATAATTGATCATGGCGGAGGACGTCTGAAGGACCAGTCACAAAAGTCCTGCTGCGGAGGATATATTTCTGAAGACGAAAGCGATGACATAGAAAGACTCATGATATTTATAGAGGAAGAACTTTCGGCAAGAAGAAAATCCGGCAGCAAAACCAGGGAGAAAAGTCCGGTAATACTTGTGGCGGACGGGCTGGAAAGTGTTGAAAAAGCATCAGAAGAGTTTCGTGAACACCTGATCCGTATACTTACTGCGGGAAAAGCGGAAAATATCAGCGTAATTGCCGCATCCTGCGAGATACCGGCAGGGAAGGTCTCAAGGCTCTTCGATACATACCTGTTTCTCGGAGACGAAGATCCATACACTGTTTCGCAGTATCTGAAGGTTTCTCCGAGAGATATACCGCAGGTAATGTATATGCCGGGAAGAGGTGTGGGACTAATAGAAGATATGCCGCTGGAATTTCAGGCAGTCAGATCCCCGGATCACTCGGGAAAATCTCCGCCCGGATGTGTACGTGCTGTTAAATTCCCGCATGTTCCCCCAAAAGCTACTCTTGAGATTATGATGGGGAGTCTGACTGATGAGATTGTCTGTAAAAGAGGGATTATACCGGTCGGATATGAACAAAAAAGCGGAAAGATATATGGTTTTCCCATAGGGGTGGTTAAAACTGTTCTGGTATTCGGAAGGACATTTTGCGGAAGACATACACTTTTGTTTAACATTTCGATAACCGCTGCAAGATACGGTATCACCTGTACTTATGTGCAGTCATATGAGGCGCTTATATCGGCCTTAAGAAAATCCGAAGAGAAAAAGATTGTAACCATTGAAAGCGTAACACAGATACTTGATGATTTTTACAGCAAAGGCAGGAGCGGGGCAGAGGAGGAAGAGCTGGCAGGATTTTTGTCAAATCCGGTTGTTACAAACAAAAATGACAAAAATGAAAGCCTGATCATCGGAATAATCGATAACGAAGCAAAAATGAGGTTTGCGGGAAGGAAGGTTTTCGAAGAGATGTGCAGACATATTTACGGACTGTCTCTGGGAGGAAAACTTGATGAAAACAGGATATTCGACTATTCGTATCTGCCATATTCCCGGATGCAAAAATCACAAAGCAGAGGATACGCAACAGTATTAAAATATGACGAAAATCTGTTTTTCGGGGACATAATTTTTCCGGTTGAAATATGATGTGGATAACTCGCAATACACCTAAAACAGAGGTTAAGTAACATATGATATCTATTGAATTAATAATGCCGAAGGATAATAAGAGACTTTGTGTACGGGTTGGTGAAAAAATGACAGTGAAAGAGTTTAAGTGCTTTTTGTCACGTTTTTACAAAGTCAAATATGACAAAATTCTGATGATTACATCCGAGAAAAACGTGACCGATGACATGACTCTTGCGGAGGCGGGAATGTATACGGGAAGCGGGGTGATAATCGACAATGGGGATCCTTGAAATTGATTACAGACTCCTTCGGGACAAAACCGTTCTCTTATCCGAACTGTATATGAAGCTTAACGAAGAGATAGGTAAAATAGCCGAATATACGGCAAATACTGACATTTTCTGGAATGGAGAAGCAAATGAGGCGTACATGGCAGCGGTAGTAAAGGATATTACAGATATAGGTCTGTTTCTCGGAAGGATTGAAAAAACATTGGGAATACTGCGAAATATGCTGGAGATCTATATAAAAAATGAGAGAGAAGTGCAAAGACTGATAGGAGAATATACTCATGAGAGAAAAAACAAAATACGAAATTGAGATGGATTATCTTCGGGCGATGGATCAGGCAAAAGAATTGGACCGCCTGGCTGCCGATCTGAGTCGGATAGCCAATAATGGGATTGAATCTGCGTTTCTGATCCTGAAGAACAACTGGAGAGGTGATTCAAATGAGTCAATAGAACTTGCCGGAAGAAATACAACAGCCGAAATATACAGAACTGCAGAGGATCTTGCAAATACCGCCAGGAGTATCAGATCGACTGCAAATATAGTTTACCGGGCCGAGAAATCAGCCTTAAATATGATATATTGACCCGTATAGTCGTTAGTTATGTTAACAAGAAAGGAGAAAATAACGTATGTCATTTTATCAAGTGGACAGCAGACAGTTAAGAACAAAAAAAGATGAGCTTTTGAGTCTTGTGCAACGGTTCAGACAGGAGAAAGAAAATCTTTGTGCAAAGGAGAGTGCGCTTAAAGCCATGTGGGAGGGAGAGGCAAACGAGAAGTTTCACGGTGAATTTATGCGAAGCTCGGGACAGATGGATTCTTTTGCCGATACGATAATCAGGTATCTGAATGCGATTGAAACCATTGCGCAGCGTTACGACCAGGCTGAAGAGAAGAATATAGGGAGGGTTATGTAATGAATACAATGCTTAAAGTTACGCCGGAAAAGCTTATTGAGGCGGCAGGTGATTTTCAAAATACAGAAGCTAATGTAAGGAGTCTTACGGAGGAGATGATCTCTATTGTGGACAGTTTGAAGCCTGTCTGGCAGGGTGAAGCCGCAACGGGCTTTGCCAACAGGTTTGCCGCTCTATCGGACGACATGAATAAACTCTATGCACTTATCAGGAAACATGCCGATTCACTTACGGATATAGCCAATGAGTACAGACAGGCGGAGACTGACAGCGGAAATATCGCGGCGGATCTTGCAGGGGAGGCGTTAATTTGAGTATGCGTGTATGCGGCCAGACGCTTGTGCTTGTCGATAATGATGCGACGGTTAGTGATGTTAATCAGAAGATACTTAAAACAACTCTTAAATACCTCTTTTATCATAAAAAGGAGGACAGAACCTTCTGCCTTAATACATATGAGCACGATATTCTGGCGGACGAGGACTATAACGATGATGTTAACGATCTTGTATGTGAGGTGGATAATCTGGAGTTTACGCCAAAGGATTCCAATCTGTGCGATACGATTTCGGAGGTTATAGGAAGGTGGAAGGCGTCGGATTTTGCCTGTAGGGATATTCTTGTGTTCTCAGACGGGATCGAAGGGGCTGCAACAGGCCATGAGAAAGAGGAAATGTATTATCTGCTTGAGAATTCGGGATATCCGGTATATGTCGTTATGCTCAGTCAGGAGAATAACGCAGCGGAGAGAAAGAGTCTTTCCGCAATTGCTACAACCAGCGGAGGGAAACTATTTGAGACTGATTTTAAGGGATCCGATGCAGGGATTGACAGACAGCTGACAGAAATGATCTTTTCCGCTATGGATGAGTATGCACTTGTTCATTGGAAAGAGTATGAGGAAGAGGATGAAGACCAGGCCGAATCCGAGACATCGGAAGAAATAGTTACGGATAATACTACAGAGTCAGCAGATGCCATGGAAGAGAGTGAACCGGTGCAGGAGATCGGGGAGTCCGGAAAAGTAATATATGAATATGATGAATCCCGGGGATTTTTTGAAAGCAGGGGTGCACTTATTCTGGCGGCGGTTCTTATATTGGCCGGGCTGATAGTAGGTATCCTTGGAGGCTTTATCCTTATGAAGAGACGAAGGGCGGAATACGATGCCGGACCGTACCCGAAGCGAGGGGACGATGAGGAAGAGTATTTTGAGGATTTTGAATTAAACGGTGTCGAGACCGTGATGCTTGGTGGCGATAGCGGAGGAACAAGACTGCTTGATACAAACGGAAAACTTGTCACACTAACAGACTGTGAGAGCAGCAGGGCGTACAGAATTGTACTTTGCGGCAGTATGAGTGTAGGCAGGGGAGGTTGTGATGTGACCATAACAGGGGATGATGCCCTGTCAAAGCGTCACTGTGAATTGTATGAAGACGAAGGCGAAGTATATGTTAAGGATCTTGCTTCTTCAAACGGTACAAAAGTCAATGGTGTGAGGATAAGTGCTATAAAGCTGAAAAATGACGACAGACTGACTATAGGCGCAAGAACATACGCAGTGGGGATAGAGTGATGGGATATACCGAACAGGAATTGCTGCTTTTATCTAATTTTGCATATATACCTGCCTGCTTATCCAATAAGCCTCTGGGAGAGATAATAAACAGCTATAAAACAGCTGACGGGGAGTTTACACCCGAAAGCGTAGCAGCTGCGGCGGCAGGAGGTGGAATGAGCACAGAGGATGTGGTGACGGTGTTAAGCCGGATGGACGAGAGGATACAGGAAAATCCTGAATTCGGAATGCTCTCTGCCAGCCGCCGCCTGGAAGAAGCTGATGTACGGGCCATATGTTACACGGATCCGAAGGATGAAGATCCCGTTGTGGTTTTCAGGGGAACCGGAGGAACAAAAGAAGCGTGGAGCGATAACTTTGACGGGGCGTATTACGAGGATACAAGAATACAGAGTGTGGCATCCGATTTTGTAAAGTACGAGTGCGGGATTTACAAGGACGTTGTTGTTACGGGACATTCCAAAGGCGGAAATATGGCGCAGTACGTGACCGTGAAGAATACGGAAAAGATAGAGTCGTGCCTGTCATTTGACGGGCAGGGCTTCGGAGATGATTTTATAAGCGAAAATCCCATGCTTATAGCAGAAGCTGCCCCGAAGATCAAATCCATATCCGCATACAATGATTTTGTTAACATTCTGCTTACCTGCATTGCGGGTACGTGCATATATGTCAATAATGGCCCGTCGGCAAAGGATGCCCACTCGTCGGTCACGCTTCTGACAGAAAACACTTTTGACGAAGAGGGGAATTTTACAAGCATAAGAGAAAGAGGTGCAGTATCTGCATTGCTTGATGCTTTAACGGACAGAATGTGCGATACCCTGGAACCCCTTGATTTAAAAGAGAAGGAAACGCTGGGAATGATTGCGGGAAGTACAATATCGGGACTTCTGTGTACCCCTCCCGACAGGATGTTAACAGACTGCGCGGCTCCTGTGTTGGGCACATTTGCCGGCGAGTTTATAAAGAAAGTCACCGGGAAAGTACATACGCCTATAGCAAATGAGCCATTGCCGGCAAATTACGCGGGAATAAACATGACTGCATGTACAAAAGCGGCCGGACTTCTGTCGGATCAGGTAACGCTTATGGAAGGAATAGTGCGCTCTGTGGACAATGTCCGGAGAAATCTTGCTTATACTACATCTTCCAAGATCTGCGCCGAACACAAGCTTAACGATACATGCGAAAACATTATGAGAATAAAGGAGGATATAGAACGGTTTTCTAACCTTACCGGAATGGTCATGACAATGTATGAGAGGTGTGAGACAGATGCACAGGCATTAGTGCACATTTAAATACCGCATATTATCTGCCATGGTTTTGATGATATTGTTTTTCTGCATGGAGTTATAATATACAATGTCTTGATTTGACAGTTTAAAACCGTGTTCTATTGCAGATTCTATGTGGTAGATGTTGACGATGTCCTTTTTGCATTTGATAAAGCAGCCGTAGGGTTCAAGCTGCCTTTCGATGGATTTGACCGAATCGGTCGCGTCAAGAAACTCGCCGCTTGAGAGGCACAGCCTTGTAAGGAATTTTTCAAGGGGAATAGCCCTTACCAGCTCGTCATACTGGAGAAAACGGGTATCTTTCTGACATCTGGCCTCAATAAGAGGAGTTCTGCGCTTCGCCCACTCAAGAGCTACATCGACGAGATGACTTACCTGGCCTTTGGTCAGAGGCTTTTCGATATAGACTATATCTTCCGGGGCATTAACGTAAGATGTATAGTTTATTGAAGACTGGCACAGGACAATAGGGGCTGCTATACCGCGAAGCCGGAGCTTTTTTGCGATCTCCATACCGTTGGAGGCTCCCTCGGTTATATCGACAAAGAAAATGTCGTATTTGACCGGAGTGGTCATAAGCGCTTCCTCGCTCCCGAAGGAGTCTATATAGAGGACATCATAGTCTTCGCGAAGTCTTGTATCCTTTTCTCTCTCAAGCAGCCTTTCAAGCTGTTTTCTGTCGGCTATATTGTTGTCGCAGATTGCAAGATAGATTGTCATGATATTCCTCCGTGTTTAATAAGGATAGGCTTAGCATATTGTCACGTATATGATCACAGTAATCAGAGTATTCTGAAGGAAAAGGGAGACAGAAAGATCAGATAAGCGATCACAAGTAACTGGATTCCGAGAATTACCGGAATCCCGATATAAAAGGTGCTCTTTTGCGTTTTATGCCTGAATACCTGCATACCAATAAGGCACCCTATGCTGCCGCCGAATATGGCAAACAAAAACAGGGTGGCCTCGGGGATTCGCCACTTGTTGCGCCGGGCTTTGCTTTTATCGATCCCAAAAGCAGTAAACCCGGCAAGATTGACAGCAACAAGGTATATTGCAATGTATGAAATAACGATCATAGGTGATTATTTCTTTTTATTTACTTCCTGCATCTTCATGGCGCGGACTTTGCAGGAAAGTCCGAACAGATTGATAAATCCGGTAGCATCATGGTGATCGTAGAGGTCTCCCGTTGTAAAGCTTGCAATACTCTCATTGTAGAGAGAATAGGGAGATGTTGTGCCGGCTTTGATGATATTGCCCTTGTACAGCTTGAATTTAACCTCGCCGGTCACATATTTCTGTGTGCTTTCAATGAATGCGCATACAGCCTCACGAAGAGGAGTAAACCATTTTCCCTCGTATACTATCTGGGCGAGCTTGTTGCCCATGTCCTTTTTGAGGGCATATGTATCGCGGTCGAGAATAAGTTCTTCCAGCTGCTGGTGTGCTTCCATAAGTATGGTTCCGCCGGGGGTCTCATATACGCCGCGTGATTTCATGCCGACAACACGGTTCTCCACGATATCGACGATACCGATACCGTGCTTGCCTCCAAGCTTGTTCAAAGTGCGGATTATATCGGAAACTTTCATCTTCTTGCCGTTTATACTTGTAGGAACACCGGCTTCGAATGTCATTGTAACATACTCGCTTTCATCGGGAGCTTTCTCTGGAGATACTCCGAGTACGAGAAGATGGTCGTAATTAGGCTCGTTTGCGGGATCCTCCAGTTCCAGACCTTCGTGGCTTATATGCCAGAGGTTTCTGTCACGGCTGTAGCTGTTATCGGCCGAGAAGGGAAGATTGATGCCGTGATCGTTGCAGTATTTGATCTCTGATTCACGTGAGTCAAGGGTCCATTTGTCATCGCGCCATGCTGCAATGATCTTAATATCCGGAGCAAGTGCTTTGATCGCAAGCTCAAAACGGATCTGATCGTTTCCTTTGCCTGTAGCTCCGTGGCAGATGGCGGAAGCCCCCTCTTTGCGTGCTATTTCCACAAGCCTTTTTGCGATAACAGGTCTTGCCATGGATGTTCCGAGAAGATATTTGTTCTCGTAAACGGCACATCCCTGTACGCACGGAACAACGTATTCGTCACAGAATTCGTCAATGACGTCTTCTATATACAGCTTGGTGGCGCCGCTTGCCTTGGCGCGCTCCTCAAGACCGTCGAGTTCGCTCTCCTGCCCGCAGTCTACGCAGCAGCAGATTACATCGTAATCATAATTCTCCTTGAGCCAGGGGATGATAGCGGTAGTATCAAGTCCTCCGGAATATGCAAGTATTACTTTTTCTTTCATTACTGAACCTCCGAATGATTCTGTTTCTTTCTTGTTACAACAACAAATATTATAATACCTCTGCATAAAATGCAATAGAAGTTTTAATAAAAAAACAAGAAAAAATCGAAAAAATGTTGACATATTGAAAAAAACACATAAAATGAGAAAATGAATAATATACATCAAATAATGCATAATATGCAGAAAACAAATATCGAAATGCATAAAATCATTATTTGTGTTATTACCGCAGTTGTTGTAATATCTTGTAGGGATTTTAGTTTGGGGACTTATTATGCAGATAAGAATAATGACTATTGACGATTATGACGATGTGCACGCACTCTGGATGACTATCAAGGGCTTTGCCATCAGATCCATAGATGATTCGAGAGAGGGAGTGGAACGATTTTTGAAGCGTAACCCCGGGACGAGCGTTGTGGCGGAAGAGGACGGCAGGATAATCGGCGCCATACTGTGCGGACATGACGGAAGAAGAGGATGCCTCTATCATGTGTGCGTACATCCCGACAGGAGACGCCGGGGTGTCGGTAAGGCAATGGTAGTATTTTGCATGGAGGCTCTCAGAAAAGAGAAAATAAGTAAAGTCAGCCTGATCGCGTTTACGAAAAACGATATAGGAAATGCATTCTGGAAAACAATAGGATGGACACAAAGAGAAGACCTTAACTATTATGATTTTGTACTTAATAAAGAGAACATAGTGAGGTTTAACGGATGATGAATATGAAAGAGATCAAGATTAAGCAAATTGACGGAGGAGTCACAGCGGCAGCCGGATTTAAGGCTGCCGGAGTTGCAGCAGGCATTAAATACACCGGAAGATATGACATGGCGATGGTCTATTCCAAGACAGATGCGGTTGCTGCCGCCACGTTTACTTCAAATGTGGTAAAGGCGGCTCCGGTAAAATATGATATGAAGGTAGTAAATGATTCCCCCTGTGTACGGGCGGTTGTGGTAAACTCCGGAATCGCAAATGCCGCCACGGGAGAACAGGGTATGAGGCTTTGCGAAGATACTGCAAAAGCAGCGGCAGAGGCACTGGGCATTCCCGCAAGTTCGGTGCTTATCGGATCGACCGGTGTTATCGGCGAGCAGATACCGCTTGATAAAATATGCGCCGGGGTAAAAGAACTTGCCGCCAAGCTGTCAGATACAAGGGAAGCTGCAGCAGATGCGGAAAGAGCGATAATGACGACGGATACCGTTCCCAAGGAAGTTGCGGTAACTGTAGAGATAGGCGGCAAAACAGTTACCATCGGCGGAATGAGCAAGGGAAGCGGTATGATACACCCGAATATGTGCACCATGCTTGCGTATATATGTACCGACTGTGATATTTCAAAGGAAATGCTGGATCGCGCCGTAAAAAGTGATATAGCGGACACCTTCAACATGATCACGGTGGATGGCGATACTTCAACCAATGACACATACATAGTTATGGCAAACGGTCTTGCTCATAACCCGAAAATCGTCAGCGAGGGTGATGATTTTGATGCCTTCTGTGCGGCACTTCATTATGTCGACGAGTATCTTGCCAGGGCTATGGCCAAGGACGGAGAAGGTGCGACAGCACTGTTTGAAGCAAAAGTCATTGGAGCGGATACGAAGGAGAACGCAAAGATACTTGCAAGATCCGTTGTGGGATCGTCTCTTTGCAAGGCGGCGATCTACGGGCATGATTCCAACTTCGGAAGATTCCTGTGTGCTCTCGGATACAGCGGAGTAAACTTTGATCCGGACAAGGTAAGCTTAAAATACGAAAGCCGTGCCGGAAGCGTTTGCGTATTTAAGAGCGGGCTTAAGGCGGATTATTCGGAAGATGAGGCTACGGCAGTATTATCGGAAGATGAGGTAACGGTAGTAATAGACATGGCTGCCGGAGATGCCAAGGCAACTGCATGGGGTTGCGATCTTTCCTACGATTACGTCAAAATAAACGCAGATTATAGAAGTTAATGCAGATAGGAGGGGCAGTAACGGGTTATGGAAGAGATCTACAAGGAGAAATATCTTCACAAGGCCGAGGTTTTGATTGAGGCACTTCCTTATATACAGCGCTTCAACAGAAAAGTCATTGTTGTCAAATACGGCGGCAGTGCCATGGCGGATGAAGAACTCAAGAAAAACGTTATAAAGGATGTAACACTTTTAAAACTTGTGGGATTCAAGCCGATAGTCGTTCACGGCGGCGGCAAGGAAATATCCTCATGGATAAAAAAAGTCGGCAAAGAGAGTGAGTTCATTAACGGTCTTCGTGTTACCGATGCCGAAACTATGGAGATAGCCGAGATGGTTCTTGGCAAAGTCAACAAGTCGCTTGTATCCATGGTTACCGAACTTGGAGTTAAGGCGGTCGGAATATCCGGCAAGGACGGCGGACTTCTTACGGTTGAGAAGAAATACGCGGACGGTCAGGATATCGGCTATGTGGGTGAGGTAACAAAAGTTGACACCAAGATACTTGAGGACCTGTTAGAGAAGGATTTTCTCCCTATTGTTGCGCCGATAGGGCTGGATAAGGATTTTAACACTTATAACATAAATGCCGATGATGCTGCGTGTGCGATTGCGAAAGCGATGGGCGCGAACAAGCTTGCATTTCTTACCGATATCGAGGGTGTTTACAAGGATCCGGAAGATCCGTCCACATTTATATCGAGACTTACGGTTTCCGAGGCGGATTCCCTTGTGGAGAAAGGGTATATCGGCGGAGGAATGCTTCCGAAGATTGCCAACTGCACCGATGCCATCAAAAACGGGGTCAGTCGGGTACATATACTTGACGGAAGAAAACCTCACAGCCTGCTCCTCGAAGTGTTTACCGATACAGGTATAGGAACTATGTTTTTCAGGGACGATGACAGATTATGAGTATGAAAGAGACGATCGAAAGGGCAGAAAATCATCTGCTGCACACTTACAACCGCTATCCGATAGTGTTTGACCATGCTGACGGGGTAAGACTTTATGATGCCGACGGAAAGGAATATCTTGATTTTTGCGCCGGTATTGCCGTTTATGCCCTCGGATACGGTAATAAAAAATATGAGAAGGCACTTACCGATCAGATAGGTAAGATAACGCATATTTCGAATTACTATTACTCGGAGCCACTTGCGGAGGCCGCAGAGGCACTGACGAATGCAGCAGGCCTGTCAAAGGTGTTCTTTACCAACAGCGGAGCCGAAGCAGTTGAGGGTGCTCTTAAAGCAGCCAGAAAATATGCCTACAACAAGGACGGAAAGTGTGACCACGAAATAATCGCCATGGAGCATTCGTTTCACGGCAGGACATTCGGAGCGCTTTCGGTAACCGGAAACGCTCATTACCGTGGACCTTTTGAGCCCATGATAGGTAATGTCAGGTTTGCGAAGTTCAACGATTATGACAGCGTGGAGGAACTTGTGAGCGATAAAACCTGTGCGATCATAATGGAAACGGTTCAGGGTGAAGGCGGAATATATCCGGCAGATAAGGAATTTATCACCAAGATAAGAAAGCTCTGCGATGAGCGGGATATTCTGCTGATACTTGATGAGATACAGTGTGGTATGGGAAGATGCGGCAGCATGTTTGCTTTTATGCAGTACGGCATAAAGCCGGATATTATGACTGTTGCCAAGGCGGTAGGCTGCGGAGTTCCGGTGGGAGCTTTTCTTGTTAATGATAAAGTTGCGGCCTCTTCGCTTGTTCCCGGAGATCACGGCACCACATACGGAGGCAATCCCCTTGCCTGCACAGCCGTGGCAACTGTATTCAAAATATTCGAAGAAGAAAAAATACTGGACAATGTTAATAAGGTGGCGCCTTACCTTGAGAAGAGGCTACAGGAACTTGTGGCATCATACGATTTTCTTGTGGGCGAGAGAGGTCTTGGACTGATGCGCGGTATCGTGTTCGATACCGGCAAAAAATCCCCCGGTGATGTTGTAAAGTCGGCGCTGTCTAACGGCTTGGTTCTAATTACCGCAGGCAGTGATGTAATACGCTTCCTGCCTCCGCTTATTATCTCGGAAGCTGAAGTTGACGAGATGATCGAAAAACTTGTTACCGCTATTACGGAGTAAATATGTTAAAAAGATTTATATGCGCCTTTTTGGTTCTTATACTTGCCGCGACCTGTTTCTATGTGGCTTATACAGCCGATGATGCCGGATTTGCGGCATCAAGGTCCGAAGATGAGGGCGTATCTTCCGAAGATATCGCCGGTCAGGGAGTAACCGAAGATGACGGAAGCCTGACGCTCTGGTATTCGGATGATGCGCTAACAGAGTATCTGACTTCGGTTGCCCTTTCTTTTCAGCAGGATCAGGGTATTAAAGTAAATATTATTCTAAAAGACGGTGTACAGTTTCTCGAAGCAATAAACGCTGTCTCGGTAAAGCCGGCGACGGAGCGTGATGAGCCGATGCCCGATCTGTATATTACAAGTCATGACAATCTGCTGCGTGCATATCTGGCGGGGCTTGCAAGCCCTATAACTGACCCGGCGGGAGTCGTTACCGATGCAATGTACCCGCAGACGGCACTTGACGCCGTAAGCTGCTATGATCATTACGTGGGATACCCGCTTTATTACGAGACAAATTTCCTTTTGTACAACAAGACTTATATGGCCAGCATAGCCCAGAACAAGATTGAGGCGGATGCCGATCTTGCGGAAGGCATGGAGGCAACAAATGAACTGCTTGAAAACGGGCCGCCGGAAGAGGAAGCGGAAACGGAGACGGATGCTGAGAATGATGAGCAGACAGAGGTTGCAGAGGAGGAAATGTCAGATCCTATGGGAGAAGAGGACGCCGTTGCCGACCCGGAGGTACTTGAGAAGCTTGCAACTATGATTCCGGCTTCAATCGAGGATATCAAGACCTTTGCAAATAACTACGATGCTCCCGAGGCGGTTGAGTCGGTGTTTAAGTGGGACGTATCGGATATTTTCTATAATTATTTCTTTGTCGGAAACTATATGGATGTAGGCGGCCCTCACGGTGATAATGCTGCCATCTTCAACATATATAACAGTCAGGCGGTGGAAAGCCTTCGTGAATATCAGGAGATGAACCAGTTCTTCTCCATCGATACGAAAGTCGACAGCTATGACAAGATCCTTCAGGATTTTATCGACGGAAAGATGGTATTTACGGTAGCTACGACCGATGCCATAAAACGGATACATGAGGCGCAAAAAGCGGGTGATTTTGAATTCGAGTACGGAGTTTCTACTCTGCCGGATATTTCCTCGCTCTTAAAGGCCAGGGGACTGTCTGTTACGGATGCCGTTGCCATTAACGGATATTCGGACAAAAAGCCGGATGCAAACAGGTTTGCCACGTATCTAGTAAACTACAAGGCACAGGAGCTGTATGCAAAATCAGGTAAAGTTTCATGCAGCAAGGCTGTTGAATATGAGGACGCCGAGATTTCCAAGACAATGGACGAGTATGAAAGATCGGTTCCGCTTCCGAAGATGGTTGAGGCTGCAAATTACTGGGTGCAGCTTGAGATAGCATTTACAAAAGTCTGGAACGGAGCCGACCCGGATGAGACATTAAAGGAATTATCCGATACTATCGGTGCCCAGATAGAGGAGATAAGGGCAAACCTGCCGACTCAGGAGTCCTTTAATGCAGGCGCCGGGACATTTGTGTTCTAGGACATAAATAATACACAATTTCATCACATATTCATAATCATTTGGGACGAAAATAGAACTCAGTTGTAGGAACAAGAACAGAACCTGCATAGATTATGACAAGGAAATTTAAGTGATGAAAGGAAGGTAATGATTATGAGCAGTTTCTGGAAAAAAGTAGGAATAGGAGCAGTAGTAGGAATAACTTTCGGTGTTCTGGCAGCTTTTACTTTTGCGGGAGTGACAAGGACGATAAACAGATTCTTCCCGGATAATGCGAAGACGTCTGCCCGGATAGAGACTGATAAAGATGACGAAGAGGACCGAAGCGGGTCCGAAAGCAAAGCAAAAGAGGACACAAAAGAGTCCGGTGGGGAAAAGAAGACGGTAGAAACCACGCTGACAAAAGCGGTTGATGAAACATCTGCAGGGAGCGGCAGCGGGGATATGTCCGTAACAGAGCTTGTTAAGAATAATCTTCCCGCGGTTGTTTCAATAACAAATA
>DEEW01000172.1:20455-20601 GCA_002350465.1 Lachnospiraceae bacterium UBA2868 | reverse complement strand
GGACAGACGGATGATGAGCTGTTAATAGCTACAAATAATCACGTTGTGAACGGAGCAAGCTCGATAACAGTGGGATTTGTGGATTCGGAGATATATGATGCTTCAATCAAGGGACAGGACTCTGATCTTGACCTGGCGGTTATAGG
>DEEW01000172.1:12101-20413 GCA_002350465.1 Lachnospiraceae bacterium UBA2868 | reverse complement strand
CAGGTTGTTGCCATAGGAAATGCCATAGGATACGGGCAGTCGGTAACAACAGGTATCGTATCGGCACTTGATCGTGATGTACCTGATGATGACGAAGAAATAGGATACATCCAGACTGATGCTGCTATCAATCCCGGTAATTCAGGCGGTGCCCTGTTTAATATGAAAGGTGAACTTGTAGGGATCAATGCTGCCAAGATCATGTCAACCTATGTTGAGGGTATGGGATATGCAATTCCGATGAATGCGGCAAACGAGACTATAGAGAATTTGATGAACCGCAAGTCGAGAGACAAGGTTGATGAAGATAAGGCCGGATATCTCGGAATAACCGGTGTATCGGTAGATGCACAGACATCGACAATGTACGGAATTCCCGAAGGAATATATCTTCAAGAGGTAACCGAAGACGGTCCTGCGGATAAAGCGGGAATACATAAAGGAGATATCATCAAGAAGTTTGATGGCGTATCGGTAACTTCGATTGCCGAACTTCGCAACAAACTTGATTATTATGAAGCCGGTGAAGAGGTGGATCTTGTTATAAGCCGTCAGGAAGACGGAGAATACAAAGAAAAGACCGTGACGGTAACTCTTGCAACAAGGAAAGATTCCGGAGTCGATTCTATCGATGAAAAGGGCAGCGGGAACGGTGAAAAGGAAAACAACAACGGCAGCGAAGAAAGTAACCGCAACAATGAAGAAGAAATGCAGGATTATTATAATTCGCTTCCGGATGAACTGAAAGAGTTCTTCTTCGGATTCGGCAGATAAGTTAGGTCTCGGGAAACTCGGAAAGAGTGGACCTGTGAATATAAAGAAAATTAAATATTGTGTTGCCGTGGCAATCCTTGTGATTGCTACGGCTTTTTGTGGCTGTGGAAGTAATGATGAGCAAATAATTGACATCAAGCCGCAAGCAAAGTCTCAAAATGAGAAAACCGGACCGGGAATTGTCGTACAGAAGGACGATGATACGGAAAGTGAGAAAATCACCCAAAAGATCAGGGTGTATGTGTGCGGGGCGGTAAGAGCTCCCGATGTGTATACGCTCGATCCCGACGTTAGGATGATTGATGCTGTAAATGCGGCAGGGGGATTTTCACGGGAGGCAGCTGTGGAATATGTCAATCTTGCGGCAAGAATCGAGGATGGACAGAAGATCTATATTCCCACGTATGAGGAAATTGAGCAGGCTCCTGTGGCCGAAAACGAAACTGCCGGATCATCTGCCGGAGAAAACTCAACAGGGACAGGCGGAAAGGTTAACATAAATTCTGCCGATAAAGCAACACTTATGACCCTTCCCGGGGTTGGGGAGTCCAAAGCCGATAAGATCATCGATTACAGGCAGACAAACGGAGGCTTCAAAACCGTAGAGGATATAATGCTTGTCGCGGGGATCAAGGAAGGGATGTATAATAAGATCAAGGATTTTATATGTGTTAACTGAGGCACGAACCCAAAATGATAAACGGATGGAGTTAAGGGATGAACATTCTCGTTGTTGATGATGAAAAACTTATAGTAAAAGGCCTGGTATTTTCACTGGAGCAGGATCAGAATACCGTTGACTGCGCATTTGACGGCGAGGAGGCATTGCAAAAGATAAAAGAAAACGATTATGATATTGTGCTTCTTGATCTTATGCTGCCCAAGATGAACGGATATGAAGTATGTGAGGCGGTTCGGAGCTTTTCGCGGGTTCCGATCATTATGCTGACAGCTAAAAGCGAGGATGATGATAAGATCATGGGTCTTGAGTACGGAGCCGATGACTACATTACAAAACCTTTTAATGTTATGGAGTTAAAGGCAAGGATTAAGGCGGTAATGAGAAGGGTTTCATATTCGGTACAGAAAGAGTCCTCAAATGACAGCGATCCCAATACAATAGCCATAGGCAGTATAAGGCTTGATATAAATAACAGGCGTTGTCATATAAACGGCAGAGAATACAATCTCACTTCCAAGGAGTTTGATATTCTGGCACTTTTGTGCAGTAATCCCAATATGATTTTTTCAAGAGAAAAACTGCTTAACATTGTGTGGGGCAGTGAATACCCCGGTGATGTCAGAACAGTTGATGTTCATGTGCGGAGGCTTCGCGAAAAAATAGAGCCTTATCCGGGTGAACCTTCATACGTCCATACTAAATGGGGTGTAGGCTATTTTTACGGAGAGTAACCCGTGCAGGAAGGATTGAATAAATTCAAACTGAAGTTTTCAAGAAGTCTGAGGGCGGATCTCTTCGTTATAATCTGCCTTGCAGGAATAATACCATGCGTTATCTTAAGCTGGGTATTGCTGTACGGTTATGAACGTCATGCTATCAGTTCAAGGACGAAACTTGTTCAGAACCAGTGTCTGGTTATTGCCGACCATCTCTTTTCGGCTGGTTTTCCGGAGGTTACCGATAACGAAATAGCAAATTCGGAACTGGCTCAGCTGTCAAATCTTTATGACGGCCGTGTTCTCATCATTAACTCGGATCTCAAAATTGTCAAAGATACTTACTCCCTCGGAGAGGGAAAGTATATGATCTCCAATGAAGTTGCAAAGGGTCTTTCGGGAGAAAGTACCGCCAAGTATGACAAAGAAGACCATTACATCGAGACGGTCACACCTATAATGGGGAAAAATCCGGAGGCTGTCGGAGTTATGTTAACCAGCGTAAGTACAGCCGAGACCGACAGTATAATTAAGAGCCTAAGAAGGCTGTCTACCCTTATTATTACAGCGCTTGCCGCTGTTGTTATCGGAATTGCCTTTCTGTTTGCGGCAAGGATTACCGGGCAGTTTCGAAGATTGTCTGCCTCCGTTGAGAACATCAGGGAGGGGTTCGGCCTTGATGATGAGATAAGTATTTTCCCTTACAGGGAAACAGAGCAGATCAACGAGTCCTTTAAACAGGTGCTCTCAAGAATGAAAACCCTGGACGATTCCAGAAGCGAATTTGTTGCAAATGTATCACACGAGCTTAAAACCCCCATAACATCCGTGAAGGTTCTGGCGGAATCCCTTCTGGCCCAGAATGAGGTTCCAAACGAGATTTACAGGGAATTTATGGAAGACATTGCGGTTGAAGTTGACAGGGAAGACCGGATAATAAACGATCTGCTTTCGCTTGTTAAGATGGACCGGGCAGGTGCCAATCTGCAGATAGAAAAGTGCGATATAGAACAGATGATAGAAAAGGTCGTGAGGAGACTGACACCGATAGCAGATAAGGAACATGTAGAGCTTATATATGAAGTTATAAGGCATGTTGAAGCCGAAGTGGATGAAACCAAGCTTTCACTGGCACTGACTAACATAATTGAGAACGGCATCAAATACAATCATGAGGGAGGAAGTGTCAGAGTAACGCTTGACAGTGAGCCGATGATGTTTACGGTAACTGTTGCGGATACCGGTATGGGTATTCCCGAGGAGGATCTTCCGAACGTCTTTGAAAGGTTCTATAGGGTTGATAAGTCACATTCGAGGAGTATCGGCGGAACAGGGCTGGGGCTTGCAATAGCAAAAGGTTCGGTCCTGATGCACAAGGGTGTGATAAAAGCCGAGAGTACAGTCGGGGAAGGCTCCGTATTTGAAATAAAGATACCGATAAGCTACATAGTTTCGCCGACCGAAAATGAAGTCCTAAGAGGCAGCGGGAATAATACGCATGTTTAGAATACGTTCTTTTATAAAAATCATATCGCCTCTCATTGTGTCTTTGTTATTATGTGCGTGTAACGGGGAGGATCCTTCTGCCGGCCCGGAAGATGCGGTTGTATTTGATCTGTCGAGTGATATGACATACATTGAAGAGGCAAAGTACAGTCTGTCCGGGGATGAAGATCTGTCAGGACAGGTAGGGCAGCTTCTCCAGAGGCTGATAGACGGTCCCGAAAAAAATCGCGTAAGATCGGCAATTCCAGAAGAAATAACAAGCGTTACCTATATAATAGGGCATCAGACCGTTAACGTGAATTTTGACGAAGCATTTAATGATGTACCACAAATGAGAAGAATATTGTGTGAAGCTGCTATCGTAAAAACACTTTGTCAGCTGGACGATGTATATGGGGTAAGTTTTTCAGTTAACTCCGATCCTTTGTGTGATTCAAAAAATATCCCGGTGGGGCTTCTGACTCCGGATTCGTTTGTTGAGAACGAAGGAGCTATGATAAATGCTTATGAAAGGGCAAAGCTCACTTTGTATTTTGCGGATGAGAGCGGCCAGAGTCTTGTGGAGAAAACTGAGAGCATCACATACAACGGAAACATTTCGATGGACAGGCTTGTAGTCGACAATGTCATTGCCGGACCCCGCAGTACAGACGCTTTTGCGACGATTGATCCGGCCACTGCAGTTATTTCCGTTACAACTCAGGATGGTATATGTTATGTAAACCTAAGCCGTGATTTTTTAAACAAGACTTCAAATGTTTCCGATGAGGTTATAGTATATTCTCTTGTCAATTCACTTACAGAGCTCGGAAATGTCAATAAGGTTCAGATATTGATAGACGGCAGCAAGGACGAGAGTCTCGGAGCCTATGATTTTTCAACTCAGTTTGAAAGAGATCTTGAGCTGATCCTGCCGGTTTCGCCTGAAAAGTAGTGCTTTTTGCAAAGGGAGACGTATTTATCGTTTCCGCCAAGCTCGATCTGCTTACCTTTACGGATAATATTACCGTTTGCGTCGATTCTTGCATTGCAGGTGGCACCGTCGCCGCACCAGCAGACGGTTTTCAATTCCTCGATCTTATCTGCTATAGCGCAGAGCTTCTCGGATGCGGGAAAGGGATTTAGCAAAAAATCATCCCTCAAGCCATAGCATATGACCGGAATCTGATTGGTCAGCACAATGTTGGGGAGCATCAGAACTTCTTCTACCGTACAGAACTGGACTTCGTCTATGATAATACAGTCGTACTTTCTTGTTTTTTCAAGAACTTCTTCCACGCTGCCGTCCAGATAGTCACTGCAGAACTCGCATTCACGCTGAAGACCTATCCGGCTCTTTATTATTTTTTCACCGTCTCTGTTATCTATCCGGGGCTTTAAGACAAGCGGACGGAGCCCCTTTTCCTCATAATTAAAGGCTACCATCAGTGCATTAGCGGTTTTGCTGCAGCCCATTGCACCGTATCTGAAATAAAGTTTAGCCATGGATACCTCCGGTTACACTTATGAATTTTATTATAAAGGGATTCTACATTATTTAGTGAAAATATACAAACCTAGAGTATTTACATGAAAGTGCGAATTCTATGCTGTTGCAGATCAAAGACAGGACTATTCAAGCATAATCAGGGGATTATAAATCATTAGGCTTTATCAGCCAATAATACTTCGGAGGAAATCATATGCCGGTAAGAAGACCGGTATGTCTTATCTGTCTCCTTTTCCTTGTAATAATCTATATGGTTACCGGCGGTACGCCTAAGCCATCATGGGACGTTGATGCGGCAGACGGGAAGACCGTAATGGTTACAGGCACAGTTGCCGACAGACAGGAAAAGAATGGTACACTTCAGGTTTATCTAACTGACGTCCTCATTTCGGACGAATCTCGGAGCATTTCAGATCCGACAGGGTCAGATCAGACATACTTTCCAAAAAAGTCAAAAGGAATAGTTGTAAAACTGTCCGATGATCAATCAAATACAGAATATGCGAAGCTTGGCTCAAGCATAAGAGCCAAAGGGGTTTTTGTACCCTTTGAACAGCCAAGATGCGAGGGAATGTTCGATTCCAGAACGTACTACATGATACGTGGATATGAGGGGCAGTTAAAGAGAGCCAGAATAATCGGAGCATCGCATGAATACAGCATTATAAAGGAAAGTTTAAGAAATCTCAGGGATATGGCAACTGCCATACTTCAAGACAATATGAGTGAAAACGATGCCGGCCTTGTGGCAGCAATGACGCTTGGTGACAAGAGCGAACTGGATGCTGAAATCAAGGAGCTGTATCAGGTTGCCGGGATCAGTCATGTCCTTGCGTTGTCCGGACTTCATATTGCTTCGGTGGGCCTGGCCCTTCTATCCCTTCTCCGAAAGACCGGGATGGGTGAAAGAGGTGCAGCTGTGATATCCGGGACGGTGATCGCATTTTATGCGGTTATGACCGGAATGAGCGTATCAACGGTAAGAGCGCTTATCATGTTCCTGCTGTCTGTCATAGCGATACTGATCGGAAGAACTTATGACCTTATCTGTGCCGCAGCCTGGTCAGCCGTGATCATACTCGCTTTTAACCCGTATTATGTATATGACTCGGGTTTTCTTCTTTCGTTTCTCGCTATAGTCGGGATTGCTTTCATCTATCCGGTGCTTGAGGGGATCCCACGGATTCTGGGAAAGGCAGAAGCCGGTTTTCTAAAGGAGAACGAAAAATCAAGCAGTAGAATACACGTATTCATCGGTAAACTGTATCAGGGCATATGTATAAGCCTCTCCGTTATGATAGCTACATTTCCGGTAATGGCAAACGGCTTTATGCAGGTATCCGTATGGTCGGTAGTTATAAATCTTGCGGTAATCCCCCTTATGAGTGTGGTACTTGCCACGGGATTCCTGGGCATAATAGTGGGATTATGCGGCCTGAATCCGTGGATAATACTTAAAATAACACATTATATTTTGAATTTTTATGAGGCTGTTTGTGAAACGTCTGCAAAAATTCCCGGAAATCTGTTTATCACCGGAAAACCGGAGACATGGCAATTAATAACATATGCCATTATTACGGGAACGGCTGTATTTGCGGGAAATATGGCACTCTGCAAACAAAATAAAAAAACACCGTCGCAAAAATCCGTTAACCGAACCGGTCGACATAATTCGAAAGATAACATAAGAAATTCAATAGAGAGATCTAATAAAATCACATACGTTATCAACACTGTAAGTTCTGAAAGAGCAAATAGGGCAAGAAAAATAACAATATTAATGATAACTACGGTTATGATCATATGTTCTGTAGTTATTGTAAACTATCGGAAGAGGGAGGAGCTTGAGATCAGAAATGTGGATGTGGGTCAGGGAGACTGTGCTCTGATATGGGGACACAGTGTCCCGGTAATAATGATCGACGGAGGCAGTACTGATATCAGGCAGGTAGGAAAGTACAGGATAGTACCGGTACTTAAGGCTAATAAGGTTTCCAAGATAGATTATTGCTTTATTTCCCATATGGACAGTGACCATGTGAACGGAATTCTGGAGATACTTGAGGATGAAAAATGCGGGATAACCGTAAAAAGGGTTGTAGTCTCTGAGGTATCGTGCAGGAAAGAAGCGGATAATGAAAATATGCAGCGGCTGTTTGCGGCGGCGGATAAAGGGAGGTGCGAGGTAATGACGATCTCTTCATTCGATGAGCTAAAACTTGGAGAGCTCCGTATTAAGTGCCTTGCACCAAAGAGAAATTGGGAAGGAACATTTGATGCCAACGATGCCTCGGTTGTATTAACCGCTCACTGTGCGAACTTTTCTGCTCTGTTTACCGGAGATATCAGTGAAAACACTGAACGACAAATAGTAAGTTTGGTTCCGGATGTGTCCTATCTTAAGGTTGCCCACCATGGGAGCCGTACATCGTCATCCTATGATTTTCTCAGGGAAGCCTGTCCGGAAATCTCCGTTATATCCGTGGGAGAGGGTAATTCATACGGGCATCCGACTCCGGAGGCCCTTGCCAGACTGCAGGAGATTGACAGCGATATTTATAGGACTGATATGGGCGGAGAAGTAATCATACGGATCAATCATGATAAAATGCATATTACACAATACATGGAAAAGCGGTAATTACATGGCCGGACCACAAAAAATCACAAGAAAATTAAATTGGGTATAGGATTTTTCTACAATATATGGTATCTTATTAAATGTAGTTGCACTTATTGTAGTTAATGGCGCGACTTTTCGCACAAATAAGGGGAAGTAAATGAATACTGAAGAATTGCTGGAAAGACTTGAGGCGGCAGAAGAAGGGGAACTCAAGGAACTTAAGTTGTGGCTGTTCAAGGAGAGCATCAGACTTCGGGATGAAAAACACGATCTCGAGATGGAAAAGAGGGATTTTCTGAACGAGAGAGAGAACACCCGAGAAGAGAACCGCAGATACGAGGAGCATCTGTCGGTAAGAGGCAGACAACTCAGAAGAGAGGAAGAGCTGATCGAGCAGAAACACGAGGTTATCAAGCGTGGTTTTGAGGAACTTGACCGTGACAGGCAGGCACTTATTGCAAGAGAGAATTCCGTAAGAGCCCAGGAAGCACAGCTGCGGGATCGGATTTCACGAAGTTA
>DEEW01000172.1:7431-11929 GCA_002350465.1 Lachnospiraceae bacterium UBA2868 | reverse complement strand
TCTTTTTGTCTTAGTCGGCGAAGCGAAATTTTAATGACGAAAGACAGGAGAAGAAATCATATGAGAGCGTACATACTTCCGCATCCGCCTATTGCGGTACCCGAAGTCGGCGGTGAGGAAATACACAAAATAGAAGCTACGGAAGAAGCTTTTGATAAAGTTGCGGCTGATATTGCAGAATACGATCCGGAGACGATAGTTGTAATCTCTCCTCATAATATCATGTACCGCGACGCTTTTTATATTGCGAAGGGTTCGGGCGGAGAAGGTAACCTTGCAAAATTTGGCGCTCCTAAGCCCGATGTTTATTTTCCTTATGATACAGAACTTGCAGAAGAGATAGTGGGACTTTGCAACGAATTCGATATACCGGTTGTTTATTCGGAAGAAGGAGCGAAGGATGTAGATCACGGAACTTTTGTTCCGCTATATTATGTAAACTGCGAATACGGAATGCCCCAAACCTCCCCATATAAAATCCTCCGAATAGCTCCGTCAATGCTGCAGGATGATGTACTGTATGATATGGGATACCTCATAGAGAGAGCGGTAGCCCATATCGGAAGACGTGCTGTCATAATTGCCAGCGGAGATCTGTCGCATAAGCTCAAGGAGGACGGCCCATACGGATTTATTAAGGAGGGACCGGAGTTCGACAGATTAGTAACAGATGTTATGAAAAGCGGAAAACTCGATAAATTCGCAGATATTGACAAGACTGTCAACGACCTCTCGGCAAACTGCGGATATCCCGGCTTTGTAATGCTTGCGGGGGCTCTTCAGGATTATAAAATAACACCAGATTTCCTTTCTTACGAAGGCGTATTCGGGGTAGGATACGGTATTTGTATTTTCGAATGTGAAAACTGGTACGTCAGACTTGCAAAAAAGTCACTTGAGAAATATGTTCGTGAGGGCAGACAGCTGGAGCCGGAAGATACAGAGGAGTTTCCGGATTTCTTTACAAGGGAGAAGGCCGGGGTATTTGTGTGCATTAAGAAGGCAGGTCAGCTCCGGGGATGCATCGGAACAATTCTTCCGTCATATGACAATACTCTCGAGGAGACCTGTGCCCTTGCCATAAGTGCCGGAACGAATGACCCGCGATTTTCGCCGGTAAGTGCAGAGGAGCTTTCGGAACTTGATTATACGGTGGATGTTATGGGAACGCCGACACCGGCAAAGGTTTCGGAACTTGACGAGAGAAGATACGGAGTAATCGTGAGCGCGGGGCGACGCCGCGGGCTCCTGCTTCCTAACCTTGAAGGAGTTGATTCCGTTCAGGAACAGATAGATATTGCATCCCGAAAAGGCGGGATAGCTCCCGGAGAGGATATTGAGATAGAAAGATTTACGGTGGAAAGACATACATGATATGTAACAACTGCTCGCATAAATGTGATATTCCGGAAGGCAGTAGCGGGATATGCCACGCCAGAAGCTGCCGTAACGGCGCCATAGAATGTGATAATTACGGTCATGTAACGAGCCTTGCTCTTGATCCGATAGAAAAGAAGCCGCTTGCGCGATTTTATCCCGGATCAAAGATCCTCTCTGTTGGTTCATATGGATGTAATATGCATTGTATGTGGTGCCAGAACGATTCGATCTCGAGAGGATATGTTGATTCTGATATTCTGACTGCGCAAGAACTTGTTGATATAGCTGTAAATACAAAGGAGCGTGGCAATATCGGAATCGCATATACGTATAATGAGCCATCGGTAGGCTATGAGTTTGTAAGAGATTGTGCTATACTTGCAAAAGAGCATGACCTCGTAAATGTATCTGTGACAAACGGAATGCTTGATTCTCAACGCTTTTGCGAACTGCTTCCGTATATGGATGCATATAATATAGATCTGAAGACGGGAATTGCATCTAAGTATGAGGCTGTCGGCGGAGACATTGATCTGATAGAGCGTAACATCGAGAGTGCGCATCGTGCCGGGAAGCATGTGGAGCTTACGACTCTTGTTGTCCCGGGTTTTAATGATGCCACAGATGATTTTAAGCGCATTATAGATTTTATTGCCGCGCTTGACCGGCTGATTCCGCTTCACATTACAAGATTTTTCCCGGCGGGAGACATGAGGGATGTCCCTCCGACAAAACTGCAGATACTGTACGATTTCAAACAGATTGCGGAAGAGAAATTAAAATATGTATATTTGGGGAATGTTTAGACTATGATATTCAAAAGATTGGCAATTCTTACGACGATCCTTGCGCTTATGTCGCCGAACATTGTTTACTGTTCGGAGCAGATTCCGGTAAATCCTGTGGATATATTTTTATCGGCGAGCGCTTTTGTCGGTAATTCCGTCGGTGAAGGACTTACCATGTATAATAATGCGAAGGGTAAAGTCCCCCTGGGCAGTGCGACGATGCTGACTAGAGTCAGCTATTCTTTTTACGCGGATGAGAGAGGCATGAGCAAGTATATTCCGAAACTTGCCGGTGTTCCCATGAGGGCGAAGGATGCCATAAAACAGTGTGGCGCACAATATGTCTTTATCTGCATGGGAACAAATGATCTTGTGGGGAACTCCTCCTGTGAGGGAGCATATCAGAAATATCAGCAATATATAGAAGAAATTCTGGCAGAAAATCCCACGGTTACGATTTTTATAGAAAGCTGTACTCCCACAAGGCCCGGAAGTAATGTCAGCAATGATAAGATAACCCTGTTCAATTCATATATGGAGAGCTATTGCAGCCTGTTTCCCAATATGTTTTATATAGACATTTCAACACCGCTTAAGGATGAGAGTGGGTATCTCGCCTCCGGGTATTGTTCCGACGGCAACTGTCATCTTACGAATACTGCTTACGGGATATGGGCTGATACGGTAAGGACTTATATTTCAGCTTATATTGCGGCAATGAATGCGGCAAGGGCTGAGGCTGCCGCCAGAGATAGGGCTCTTGCAAAGGCCAATTATGAGAAAAACATGGATGAGATGTATAATAAGAAACAAAAGATCCGTGATGAGCGCATAAATGAAGAGCGGCAGGCAGCTGCCGCTCTTCGTGAAGAAAATTCTATACCGTTTCGTCAGGATGATGAACTTCTTCGGGGGCTGAATCTTCAGAAGAAGCAGTATCAGAATCTTCAGGTTTCACAGACTCTTCCGTCTCCTCTTTTGAGGATGCAGCCTTTAGATCCTCCTTATAGTCCGCTATCTTCTCGTCAGCTGCCACAAGCTTTCCCATATATTCCATGAGATCCGATGCGGGAGCGTCTTTGTACATTTCATAGTATTTTTTTCCGAGCTTGTAATAGTATTCCTGTTTCTTGGCTTCCTCGGCCTTGATAAGAGCCTGAAGCCGTGCTACCTCACCGTATTCACGGGCCTTATCGGCAACAGTGTTGATGACCTCGGTGACTTTTTCCGTTAAATCAGTAAAATCCGCCATTATGATCCTCCTATGCACAATTCAACTATAAGCATCTCGACTCCTACCCGCGGATCCAAAAGACCGCTTTTGATCCGCTCATCAGTGTCGGCACACATCTCAATTCTGTGTCTTATGTCAATTTTACTACTCTTTCTTGCGGCGGGCAACGCCATTTTTACCCGTGTCTCACGCATGCCGAGTGTCTGCGCCATATCCTTTGGGGAAACGTGTTCTTCATTCATTTGCATTGCGTGAAGTATAAGTCGCATCTGCTCGCGTATAAGCGATAATATTGATATGGGCTCATTTCTGAGTGTAAGCAGGTCCGCATACAGACCCACGGCTTTTTTTGTATCATGATCAAGTATGGCATCGATCATTGCAAATATCCTGTCTTCCGGAAGGGGAGGCATTACTGCTTCCACGTCTTCGGGTCTTATGCCGTCCTTTTTAAAGGTGTAGGAAATGATTTTTTCCAGCTCTCCGGATACCTGCCATAGGTCGTCTCCACAGCGCTGCATAAACATTTCAAGGGCATTTGCGGTAATCTGACGGTGCTCCCGGGACAGCCTCTTTAATATAAAATCACGAAGATCGGCATCGGAGAGATCGGCAAATTCGGCTACCGTTCCTTTGGACTTTGCCGCCTTGGTCTGGCGGAGGCGCAAGTCGATCTTGTCTTCGGAAAAGATAAGGCATGTAGTTTCGGAAATGTTTGGAATATAGTCAGCCAGTTCCTCGCATGAATGCGAAAAAAGCTCGGTGTTTTCGAGGACGATAACTCTTTTTTCGGCCATAAAGGGCATTGTCTGGGCAAGATCAATAACTTCCTTTATGTCGATTTTCTTACCGTAATAATATGTAAGATTCATTGTATCGCCCTTGGCAACAAACAGGCTTACGAGAGCTTTTTCATAGCGTTTCCTGTTATAACTCTGGGGACCATAGAGAACATATATGTTTTTGTATATTTTATTCTTGATGTCAGCTTCGAGTTGCTTCATTAATAATTCTCCGTGCTTTTCCCAAAAAACCGGATCAGCAGTAGTGCACCTTGGGGACATTATATCATGGGGTGTCAAAAAGAACCGTCCCT
>DEEW01000172.1:1528-7393 GCA_002350465.1 Lachnospiraceae bacterium UBA2868 | reverse complement strand
AAACAGTATAAATGTGACGAAATAATAGTTGTTATAAGGTACATTTTCGTGATAAAATACAAAATGTAGGGGAACTACTATGCAAGGATGCAATAAGGTATTAATAAGAAGGAGCAAAAGAAAAGAATGAAGAAGAATGGATTTAACATGAACAAAATGTTGCTGCTCTTCAGCATGGTTCCGATGTGTGTTACCGCTTTGGTAATACTGATCATATCGGTGATTCTTCTGAACCAAAATATGGAGCAGAAGGTTGAGGATCAGCTGCTTGTTGCGGCTCAAGGATTAAAGGATTATTCCGAGTTCGAGCTTAAAGAGGGGGCAACGGAAGTAACTTACGATCCTGAATATATTGACTGTCTGAAGCCTTACGATGTTGACCTGACAGTATTTATAGGAGATACCAGATTCTGCACATCGGTCTTAAACGATAAGGGTGAGAGAAATGAAGGTACCCAGGCTGCGGAAGGTATATGGCCTACGGTTAGTTCGGGTAAGAACTTTATCAATAACAATACTAAGGTTGCCGGCAAGGATTACTATGTTGTATATATGCCCCTTGTGGACGGACAGGGTAAGGTAGTCGGAATGTCCTTTGCCGGAACACCGAGAGCCGATATTGTAGCTGCAAGGAATCATATCATACTGGTAGCGGTTATTGTGGGACTCTTTCTTATAGCTGTTTTTGTTGTGATCGTTGTTCTTCTTTCGAGGAAGATATCCGGTCCCCTTAGAGCTACGGCGTCAAGTCTTGAGACCATTGCAAAGGGTGACCTTACGGCAGAGAATGAGAGTGTGTCACACGTTGCGGAGACATACAGCCTGATCCAGTCATACCGTGAATTACAGGCAAGCATTAAGCATATGCTCGGTGGTATCAAAGACGATGCTACAAAGCTTGCGGATGAGGTTCACGAGGTATCACAGCTTGCCGAGCAGAGCAATTCATCAACGGAGCAGATCAATTCCGCTATAGCAGAGCTTGCTGACGGAGCTACATCAATGGCTCAGAATGTTCAGAACATCAACGAACAGGTTATGGAAATGGGCGGACTTATCAACAGTGTTGTAGAGTCTGTAGATACACTTTCCAATTCTTCATCCGCGATGCAGCAGGCTAACAATGAAGCATACGGATATATCAACAACCTTGAGAAATCATCTGCTACAACTAAGGATGCGGTTGCAGGTATCAAGGCTCAGGTTGTTAACACCAATGAAGCTATCGGCAGGATCACAACTGCTGTAGGAATGGTTACCGATATAGCGAGCCAGACAAACCTCTTAGCACTTAACGCTTCCATAGAGGCTGCCAGAGCCGGTGAGATGGGTAAGGGCTTCGCGGTTGTTGCGGAGAGCATCGGTAATCTTGCCAATCAGTCTGCCGAATCGGCAGCCGAGATCAGAAGCATCATAGATGAGCTGACCAAGCAGTCCGAGCAGAGTGTAATGGCTTCGGAGTCGGTTGAAGCAGCTATAGATGAAGAGCAGATGATCCTCGATGAGACCAAGAAGAGATTTGATATTCTTAATACAGAGATTACCAATTCCGTAGAGGACATCAGGGGCATTTCTTCACAGACCGAGAACCTTGAGAATATCAAGTCAACCATTGTGGAAAATGTCAGCGATCTGTCGGCTATTTCCGAAGAAAATGCTGCAAGTACCCAGGAAGTTACGGCTTCAATGGAGAACATCGCAATGAACATCAAACAGATCAGCGATGATTCGGAAGGAATGAATGATATAGCAAAGGATCTTGTTTCATCGGTGGGAGAATTTACTTTTTAAGACAGACGGAAACAATCCCGACTAAATTCAGAAGGACGGCATTATCTGCCGTCCTTTTGGGTTATGGGCGTGGCACTCAAGATGCTTACGGAGGAATAATATGAGAGATTTACCGAAACCCGGACAGGTTTACAGACATTTTAAGGGAAACATATACCGGATAATCACCCTTGCCACTCATTCGGAGACCGGCGAGACACTGGTCATCTATAAGAGGGATGATGCCGAGGAAAAATCATACGCCAGGCCTCTTGATATGTTCCTTAGCGAAGTGGATCATAAAAAGTATCCGGACGTAAGGGATAAATACAGATTTACTCTTTGTTCGGAAGATGTGTTATCTGACCTTGGGATAGATGATGCAGAAGCTGCCGATGCATCGGGTCTTGATCCGCTGCTTGAGGCGTTTCTTGATGCCGGTTCGATAACGGAAAAGATTGACCGCCTTTATGATATGAGAAAGAGTGCAAATGACGAAATGCTTAAGTTTGTTGCCGCATCACTTGATATTGAGGTATCAGGGGATACACAGGAGAAATACGATGAGATACTTAGGGCACTCAAAGCAAGAGAAAAATATGAAAGTAACAGGTTGCGCGGATAAGGAATTTTCTATATAATTGTGCACGGTGATTTTGATTGAAATGAAAGGCAGGTCTGAATATGTATTCACTTGACGAAGTTAAAGCGGTAGATACCGAGGTGGCATCCGCCATAGAAGCGGAAATGGCAAGACAAAACAGCCATATTGAGCTGATCGCCTCCGAAAACTGGGTAAGCAAGGCTGTTATGGCAGCTATGGGTTCGCCCCTTACCAATAAATATGCCGAAGGATATCCGGGTAAGAGATACTACGGCGGCTGCGAATGTGTGGATGTGGTTGAAGAACTTGCAAGAGAGCGGGCCAAGAAGCTGTTTGGCTGTGACTATGTTAATGTTCAGCCTCATTCGGGAGCACAGGCTAACATGGCTGTTTTCTTCGCTATGCTTGAGCCCGGTGATACATATATGGGCATGAACCTTGATCACGGCGGACATCTCTCCCACGGTTCACCGGTCAATATTTCGGGTAAATACTTTAACTGTGTTCATTACGGAGTAAATGAGGACGGATTCATAGATTACGATGAAATGGAAAGGATCGCTATGGAGTGTAAACCCAAGATGATTCTTTCGGGTGCCAGCGCATATGCAAGAGCTATTGATTTTAAGCGTATCAGACAGATATGTGATAAGGTCGGTGCATATATGATGGTTGACATTGCGCACATCGCAGGACTTGTTGCCACAGGTATGCATGAAAGCCCTATTCCCTATGCGGATGTTGTTACAACAACGACCCACAAGACTCTTCGCGGACCCCGTGGTGGAATGATCATGTGTAATCAGGAAGCAGCCGACAAGTTCAATTTCAATAAGGCTGTTTTTCCGGGAATTCAGGGCGGACCTCTTATGCATGTAATAGCTGCAAAGGCAGTATGCTTCAAGGAAGCCCTTACACCGGAATTTAAGGAATACGGTAAGAATATTGTTGCCAATGCCAAGGCACTTTGTGACGGACTCCAGAAGAGGGGACTGTCAATCGTATCCGGCGGAACGGATAATCACCTTATGCTTCTCGATCTCCGCCCTCAGAATCTTACAGGCAAGCAGATTGAAAAGCTACTTGATGAGGCACACATCACAGCGAACAAGAACACTGTTCCCAATGATCCTCAGAAGCCTTTTGTTACAAGCGGTATCAGACTCGGTACTCCTGCGGTAACATCCCGCGGAATGGGAGTAGATGATATGGACAGAATTGCGGAAGCAATTGCATTTGTTGTTAACGAAGGCGAAGCAGGGGTTCCCAAGGCACGTGCAATTGTGGACGAACTTACAGCAAAATATCCCCTTGTTATGTAAATGGTATTTTCAAGTTTACTTTTTTTGTTTTGGTTTATACCCATATTCTTTGCCCTGTACTATATCTGCCCGGCAAAATGGCGTAATATTACCCTTTTTGCGGGCAGTATTGTTTTTTATGCCTGGGGCGAGCCGTCATATCTTATCCTTATATTTGTCTCGATCCTTGTAAACTGGGCAGCAGGGCTGGCGATCGCAAAATTCAGAAGCGGACAGGCCGAGGGGCACTCCCGGTTGGAGAAAATCATTTTCGTCGCTGCCATGGTCTTCGATTTCGGTATGCTGTTTGTATTTAAGTACACGGGATTTTTTGTATCAAACATTAACTCTTTGTTTAATACTTCGTTAAAAGATCCTGCATTTACGCTTCCCCTGGGAATCAGTTTCTACACCTTTCAGATAGCATCATATGTAATAGACCTGTACAGAGGAAAGATCAAAGAGGAGAGGAATATTCTCACTCTCGGCACGTATCTTGTTATGTTCCCGCAGCTTATTGCAGGGCCTATAGTTGTATATTCCCAGGTGTCGGAGGAGTTGCATAAGCGTGAAATAACACCTCAAAAAGTGGCGGAGGGAATAGCTGTATTTATACTGGGCCTGTCCTCAAAGGTGCTTATTGCCAATACTGTGGGGGAACTTTGGAAGGATCTTGAACTTATAGGATATGAGCGTATATCGATGCCGCTGGCATGGCTTGGAGTTGTGGCATTCACCCTGCAGATATACTTTGATTTCAACGGTTATTCGCTTATGGCAAGAGGCTTGGGGAAAATGCTGGGATTTGAAATACCGATGAACTTTAACTATCCATACATATCGCTGTCTCTTACCGAGTTTTGGAGACGCTGGCATATGACTTTGTCCGGGTGGTTTAGAGACTATGTTTATATTCCGCTGGGCGGCAACAGAAAAGGACAATTCAGAACTTATGTAAACCTATTTATAGTTTGGTTCCTGACGGGATTCTGGCACGGAGCCGGATGGAACTTCATATGCTGGGGGCTGTTTTTCTTCGTACTTCTGTCCCTGGAAAAATCATTTCTCGGAGATTTTCTTAACCGGCACAGACTTTTCGCAAGACTGTATTCTCTTTTGCTTATCGGGCTGTCATGGATGATATTTGCTATAACGGACTTCCGGGAGCTTGGTGTGTATTTTTCCAGACTTGTAGCATTTTCGAGTATAGGTGCTTCCAATGATTTTATGTATTACGCAAGAAATTACGGAGTTGTGATTGCCATCGGCTGCATTATGTCAGCATCACTTGTTCCCGGCTGGCTGCGCAAAGCTGTAATGCCCTGCAGCGGGCACAAGGCAAGAGGAGTATTTGGGATAGCCCTTCAGGTTGTGCTGCTGTTTATGTGTGTGTGTTATCTTGCGGATGCAAGCTATAATCCGTTTTTGTATTTTCGATTCTGAGCGTCAACAGCCTCTGTACAGGACATAAAGAGTTATGAAAGAAAACTTGAAATCAATAATCGAATATCCGGGCGTGGTGATTTTCTTCGGACTGTGTGTGGCAATGCTGGCAGGATATCTTATTTTGCCGGATAAAGAGTACTCACAGATGGAGAACAGGTATCTGCAAAGCCGTCCGTCTGTTTCTCTCTCATCCCTTGCAGACGGAACGTTTATGGAGAGCTTTGAGACATATACCAACGAGCAGGTCATGTTCCGGGATTTTCTTGTAAAATGCAAGTCGGCCTTTGTGTGGGTAACGGGATCAGTTGAAAACAACGGGATCGCAAGGGGCGATAAAGGATTTCTTTTTGATAAAACAACGTCCGTATCATCCAAGGCTTCAAAAAACATTGCGGCAATCAGGAACTTTGTTCAGAAGTCGGACAGGGATGTGTATATAGCCATTGCACCCACATCCGTGTGGGTTAATGCAGACTGTCTTCCGGCAGGGATGCCTGTACTTGATGAAGTATCACTTTCAAACGAACTTACACTTGCTCTTGCGGATGAAAAGAATGGGCATATCATATACTTATATGACATTTTGAATAGACACAGGGATGAATACATATTCTACCGCACAGACCACCATTGGACAACAAAGGGTGCGGGTTATGCATATGAAGAGATTGCGGACAAAATGGGTCTTGAGTGGCAGGATATCAGCCGGTATGACAGAAGTGAGGCTTATGATTTTTACGGAAC
>DEEW01000172.1:0-1383 GCA_002350465.1 Lachnospiraceae bacterium UBA2868 | reverse complement strand
TTTATGTACGGTAATGACGGAAAGTGTGTTGTACACGCCGGCAAAGGTCTGGGGAAAAATCTGTATATTTTCAAAGATTCTTATGCAAACTGCTTGATTCCGTATCTTGTAATGAATTATGATAATATTACCGTTATGGATCTGAGATATTTCGGAGGAAGCGTTTTGGAGGAGATTGCAAAGGATCCGCAGGCGGATATTTTACTTATGTATAACTGGTCATTTGTAAATGACGATAACCATTTTTATAAACTGGCAGACAAATGAGCAAGAATAATAACAATAAAAATACTGACAAGAATATGGATGATCATTCAAAAGAGCGGAAGATCAGGCAGGTTTTTCCGAATGGTGACGTAAGCGGAAATACAGAGTCGCCGAAAGATACAGAAGGACATCCCAAAGAAGAAAAAAAGAAGGATACGATTAAAAAGGAAGAAAACGCGGAGGCACTTCGGGCTATCAGGATCGTATCGGTAATAGTCGCGATGATTTTCTCGCTCCTGTTTGCTATGGCAGGAGGAGTTCGGTCTGGCGCTTTGGGACGAGGGAAGAACGATATCCGAATTAAATATGATAGTATTTGCGAAAGAGATGGACGAGGCGGCAGAGGACACTTCGGAAGCGGATGAATCAGCGATCTCAATAGCCGATGCAGAGGAGGCTGAGCCTGAGCCGGAGCCTGTGGAGACCGAAGAGCCCGAACCGGAAGAAGGCGCAGATGAGAGCGATTATGGTCTTACCATATCTGCCGATACGGATGGGGTGGAATCCATTACAAAGGCGGGCAGTTCGGATGAAATAGAGCTTGCCGGAGACGATGAGATCCCGGAAGTACTTGACCCCCTTGCCGATTATCCGGTTCCGTTCACGACTGTTGACGAGAGCTATTTTACCGATGCTTTGTTTATCGGAGATTCGAGACTTCAGGGATTCGGATTCTGGTCAGGCATACCGGCAACATATTATTGTGCTACAGGATTTCATGTATATAAATATGAGACAACCAACGTGGTTCAGACCGAAAACGGCAAGGTTCCGATATTTGAAGCAATGCCGTATGATGCTTTTACAAAAGTATATATCAAGGTCGGGCTTAACGAGCTGGGGTACGGAACGGAAGAAAACTTTGAGAAAACATATGCCGAACTTATCGCCAAGATCCGGGAATATGAGCCCAGAGCCATAATATTCGTTCACGCGATTCTTCCGGTTACGGCAGAAAAATCAAGCAAAGACAAGGCGCACAACAACGCAAACATAGCCGTAAGGAATGCGGCACTTGAGCAGTTCGCCAAGGAACAGAAGGCATATTTTATTGATGCGGGACCTGCTCTTTCGGATGAGGAAGGAAACTTAAGACCTGAAATGACAAGCGACGGA
>DEEW01000063.1:2922-3211 GCA_002350465.1 Lachnospiraceae bacterium UBA2868 | reverse complement strand
GCATTATCCGGCAATAACTCCATAGCCCAGAAACTGTACGCTTCAAGTACGCCTGTGCTCCCGTCTCCTATAGCTTCTCCGGCATAAGCGTACAGATTATCTCCAAAAGATATGACATCTAAAATATAATACTCATCTTCCTGATTGTTGCCTGAAATATGATAACTGTATTTGCCGCACAGACGACTTGCAAGTGACGGCTTGGTTTCACTGACATCTTCATGCAAGGTTTCTGCAGAACCCGACGCTTCGGATTGAACTTCGGTTTCTACTGCATCATTGGAATTAT
>DEEW01000063.1:389-2766 GCA_002350465.1 Lachnospiraceae bacterium UBA2868 | reverse complement strand
GCTTCGCGATGGGCCTCGCGGTGAAGACAGGGTCTTCCCACCCTCGCCGGGTGGCATCTTGCACTTCGTACAAGATAACCCGTGGGCCCCTCCTATCTTCAGTACATAAAAGGTGGGTACAGGCGAACATAGTATGTCTCTTCCATTACATAAGGTGTCAGGTAAGGATCAAGTGCGTATGCCTTTCCGTTTATCATAACCCGGCACCACTGCTGCTTCCATTGATTTTCATTGATATGCTGATATGGAATCTGGAGCATATTAAGGCACAGTCCCATTGCACGTGTGGAGCCTGCGCAGTCGCATCCGTATGGAATTCTCATTCCGTTCGAATACTTATCTACATTTCCGAATACACCGCAGGGATCGTTGTAGTGAGCACCGCTTGTCTTGTACGGAACTCCGGGATTGTAATTGATCCTGTTGTAAATAGCGTTTGCAACGTAAGCCATCTGTCCGTACATATTGTTCGGTGCCGCGGCTCTTGCTGCCACAACTATCGGATATGCCTCATCATATGCATTGTAAAATTCAGCCTCGGAACACCCCTTGCGAAGGCTCTTTCTCTGATACAGAAGTTCCTTAGGAGTTATCTCGCCGATCCCGAGGGCATCCATGTTGTTGATGTAATAGGCCGACGGAATACGCCTCTCGAAAATCCCGTAATTCAAATAGTGATCCAGAAGTTTGTGTGCATTGTAACCGTATTTTGCTTTCAGATCAGGATAATAATTTGCATAAAATGTGGAGTCAAATCTTCTTCCTGTCTGAAGATAAAAAATCTCTGCGTGAGTATCCACTGTCCCGAAAGGAATCGCAATACATACCGCAAGAGCAAGACAAAATATTGTTTTTAACGCACCTTTTTTTAACCTCATTATGACACCCTCTGCTTCTCTTATTTGCGGCTATTTACATAGGTTTGACCTTTGAATTACGATACTCCCTGAACGTGTATTCCACACTGAAACAGGTCATCTCCTCCGACTCCGCCACCATCTGCCAGTTTTCGTTCTCTTCAAGATTCGGAAAGTATGCATCCGATTCATAGTTCTGATCTATCTTGGTGATTATCGCCGTATCACAGTAATCAACATACGCGGCATAAACACTTTCACCGCCGATTATATATATATCGTCTGAATCATAGGTTTTCAAAAGTTCGAACAGTTCCTTATCATCGTGCACCACAATGGCATCCTTAACCTTATAGTCCTTGTCACGGGACAGGATTATATTGGTCCTGTTCTTAAGCGGAAGCCCCTGCGGAAAAGTCTCTAGAGTCTTGCGCCCCAGAACTACTACCTTTCCCGTAGTCTCATTTCTGAACATCTTCTGATCGTTCGGAATCGATACAAGGAGCTTACCCTTATTTCCGATCGCCCAATTATTATCTACAGCTGCTATACATTTCATATAACTGACCTTCCTATCATCATATCCCTAGATCAAACTTTAATTGCGGGTTCTTCTCCTTTATCTCTTCCCGGGGATATCCCTCAACCTTAAAATCATTCACTTCAAGTTCCCAGAATGATTTTCCTTCCGGAAGCGTGATAACAGGACTGCATTCAATGCTTTTGCGCGAGAGCATCTCCTTTGCCTGTTCGATATGTCTGTCATATACCTGAACATTAGCACAAAACCACGTGAATCTTCCGGGAGTATATCCCAGATGATTAGCAACCGCTATTAGGAATGCCATGTACTGCAGCTGGTTGATACATCCGGCCGTCAGAAAATCGGAGCTCCGCTGGAAAAGGCAGCAATCCAAATATGTCTCTCTGACATTCCAAACAGTCTGGTACGCGCAAGGCTTGAGCCCGTGCTTTTGTTTGAAATCATCCTCCTGCCACATATTGATTATGTGACGTCTTCCATCCGGGTCATTTTTGATATCGTTGATCAGGTTCTCCGTCAGATTCCACTTTTTAACTGTAGCTCCGTAGCACTGACCAATAGTTCTGTCACCGATATCCCATTCATCCCACCATGTGATATTGTATTTATCACGAAGCAGATCAAGGTCATTGGACATATCCCTGTATATCCACAACAGCTCTCCGATGGCTGATTTGATTGCAATGGGACGCAGTGTTATAAACGGAGATTCGCCTTTTGTAAGATCATATGTACACATCACATGGTTTATCGAAAGAGTATGTGCCGGTGTGCCGTCCGAATAACGAGGCCGAGGATTAACATCCATGGAACCCTCATCCAGAATCCGCTCAACTATTTCCCTAAAGTAAATATCGCCTTTTGTCATTTATAATCCACCTTTTGATCTACAACCAACACCGACTTCGTCGGCGTCGCAATGTCGCTCGCCCATTTGGTTCGACTTCGTCGAGGGGCTCGCGGTGTAGCAAGGACT
>DEEW01000063.1:0-332 GCA_002350465.1 Lachnospiraceae bacterium UBA2868 | reverse complement strand
GCAAACTTCGCCAGATCCTTGTTAGCTCCGCCTTCATTATGACTGATGACCGCAAGGAGCCTTTGTCCTGCAGCAACAAGTCTTTCGAATACAGTAGATGCAGCCCTTGTCTTCTTCTTGGCGCCTTCGATCTTAACTCCGGTGGTCTCCTCAATGAACTCATCCGCGATCAGATCGTAACTTGTTCCGGAGAAAGGCGCATAGGTATTGAACCCGTGCTCATCATGAAGGTACGCCGCAAAATCATCCGTTACGGTATCGTCGCCGTGAACTATAAATACCATCTTGGGATCATTCTTGAATCCTAACATCCACCTTGTAAGTCCGGCCTT
>DEEW01000166.1:4917-5119 GCA_002350465.1 Lachnospiraceae bacterium UBA2868 | reverse complement strand
AGGACGGAACATTTGCAAAAGAGTTCCTTCTCGAGATGTCACCTGCCGGAAGAAAGGTACATTTCAATGCAATGAGAAAACTTGCGTCCGAGCATCCTTCTGAGAAGGTCGGAGCAGAAGTCAGAAAGCTTTACTCATGGAACAACGAAGAAGACAAGCTTATTAATAACTGACGGAGGACAATATATTGAGGTCAATAATC
>DEEW01000166.1:4470-4776 GCA_002350465.1 Lachnospiraceae bacterium UBA2868 | reverse complement strand
AAATATTGGAGCATAACGATGAGCGCCCGACCAACAGCTTTTTGTATAACCTTGTAATGGACACCTATTCCTTCGGAATTACGAATTCCAATTATGTGGATATGCCTTTGTCTCATAAGGTATTCCTTGCCCAGTTTGACACCATCAAGAAAATAGCGGGAGAGGGCCCCTGCGTTATCGTTGGAAGATGTGCCGATTATGCTCTTGCTGACTTCGATAATGTTCTTAATCTGTTTATTTACGGTGATATGAGTAAGCGGATAGAGCGGGTAATGAACAAGTATGAAGTGTCCGAAAAAGATGCGA
>DEEW01000166.1:1714-4464 GCA_002350465.1 Lachnospiraceae bacterium UBA2868 | reverse complement strand
GAGATATGATCATCAAGAAGGACAAGCAGCGTGCCAGCTACTATAACTATTATTCCACCAAGAAGTGGGGCAAGGCTGAGACATACAATCTTTGCGTTGACTCAACTGTTCTCGGAAGAGACGGCACTGTGGAGCTTTTGTACCAGTTTGTTATGGATTACGAAAATATGATTGCAAATAAATAACAGGGGATATGTAATTGAAGGAAAACAAAAATCATAATTTTTATTTCAAGATCGGTATGAACGGACTTCTTATAGTTTGCGGGGGGATTTTCTTTTATTATATCCTTTTTCATTCCGATAAGCTTTCAGAACTGATTAATGCTTTCTTTTCAATGCTGACTCCCATCATAGCGGGTCTTGTAATTGCATATATTCTCAATCCTGTAATGCGTTTTCTGGAGACTAAGGTTTTCGGGCCTTTATGGAACAAGATCAAACGCCGCAAGGATCATACATATTCGAAAGAAGCCAAAGTAATAAGGCTTCTTTCGACTTTTCTTACTATAATAATTTTCATAGCCCTTATATATGCTCTTGTAATGCTGTTGTTCCCGAGAATCATATCTAATATGCAGAGCATCCTTGGCAGGATACCTGTTTATTTCCTGAATATGGATGATTACTATGCGAATGTACTCGCAAAATATCCCAAGCTGGAAACTTTGCTCAAGCAATACAGTATTGACATGACCCAGTGGTTCTATGACAAGATACTGCCTTATTTTGAAGAAGTTATAAGCAAAACGTCAACAAGTCTGGTGGGAAGTGTTATTACAATCTTCAAGAGCCTCCTGAATTTCATCATCGGGATCATCATTTCCATTTATCTTCTTGCTGACAAAGAAAAATTCATTGCCCAGGCAAAGAAAGTATTGTATGCATTTTTAAAGCGGGAGAGAGCTAATAATTTTATAAATAACTTGCGTTATTCAGACAAGATATTCGGCGGTTTTATTTCCGGGAAGGTCATTGATTCTCTTATTATCGGTGTTCTGTGTTATATAGGAATGCTTATATTGCGTCTGCCGTATCCGGTACTGATCGCCGTACTTGTAGGTATCACGAATATCATTCCGTATTTCGGACCTTTTATTGGAGCCATTCCAAGCGCATTTTTCATTCTGATGATCGATCCGAAAAAATGTCTGGTTTTTGTAATCTTCATTCTGATCCTCCAGCAATTTGACGGTAATATTCTCGGTCCCAAGATCCTGGGGGATTCAACGGGGCTTAGCAGCTTCTGGGTTATTTTCTCCATTACTGTATTTTCGGGCCTCTTTGGTATATTGGGAATGTTCATAGGCGTTCCTGTATTTGCGGTAATTTATGCTGCTTTTAAGACGCTTATCAACAAGAGACTTGAGATAAAGCATATGCCGGTTGAAACAAGCTATTACGTCGATTACGACTATGACCCGGACGAAGAGTCTACCGGAGGAAACAGCGGAAAATCATTCCGTTTTGCCAAGAAAACTTTTGATAAGGTTACCGAAGAGACCTATATTGAAGAACATGACAATGACCGTCCTCTATCAAGCAGTTCCAATGCGGATCTTCTTATGAATGAAAAAGAAGAGAGGACAGAGGTTTAAATATGAAATTTCTTATTCAGGTTGTAAAAAATGCTTCTGTTGATATAGACGGTGAGACTGTTGGCAAAATCGACAGAGGCTTATTAATTTTTATCGGTGTATGCGGTTCAGATTCCGAAGAAATTGCCGATAAAATGATTAGGAAAATTGTAAATTTAAGAATATTCGAAGACGAAAACGGGAAGACAAACCTTTCCATAGGCGATATTAAGGGCTCTATGCTTGTTGTTTCCCAGTTTACTCTTTATGCGGACTGCCGTAAGGGAAACAGGCCATCATTTTTTAAATCCGGAGATCCTGATCATGCCAATAAACTGTACGAATATGTATTACAAGAACTCAGGAGTACATATGGTATTCATACGGAGTGCGGTGTGTTCGGTGCCGATATGAAGGTTAGTCTTGTTAATGACGGTCCGTTTACAGTAATGCTTGATTCCGATGAGGTTTTTGGCAACTAAGATTTGCTGCTCGTAAGAAAAAGGGGAGAAGAATATGTTTAAAAAGCTTAGATTACTTGCAATTGTAATGGCTTTCAGCCTTATTGCCGGTCAGCTTTGTATCGTTAATGTAAATGCTGCGGAAGGTGTGGGGTCACGTAGCGGCATTACTGAGCTTAGCAGCATATCACTAACGGGTATTGGCAGACCTGTTGTCGGAAAATACCTTGATAATAAGGCAATGGTCAGAACCCGCGAGAATATCAGCTGGGAAATACCTGTCATCTGGACAGATGATCTCGGAAATACTGCAACTATTGCCGAAGAGGGTAGATCATATACTCCGTACTTCATTTTCTTTGTTCCCGAAGGTTATACAATTAAAGAAATGAGTCCCGACGGACGATTTACCGTAAAGCTTCCCGATTTTCTGATACAGACATTCGGTGAAGATTCTCTTATATTTGCAATAGATGCCGGCAGAAGAATAACCTACATTACTTTTGTCGAATCTCTCGGTAAAAAGGGAACTCTGCCCGAATATGAGGAATATAAAGCACCGGCTATTGGCCCGGTTGAAGAAAGTACAGATACTTCCTACGCCGGCGATGAAGATACGCCCTCAGGCGGCAATAATGATCCTTTGCCTGCAGCCATCCCCGAGCAGGTAAGAATACATTGCTCACAAGGTGCCATTTCCACATTGGGCACCG
>DEEW01000166.1:449-1652 GCA_002350465.1 Lachnospiraceae bacterium UBA2868 | reverse complement strand
ATCACGTATTAAGAATAAGCTAGAACCTCAGGCTGTTAATCTGCTTAAGAATTCGTTTGAAGCATATAATTATGCAAGAAATGATGCACTGGGAACACAGATAGGTTTATATATTTACTATGAACAAGGATTGATAGACGGTCACAAAACTCCGGAAGGCGCTCTTGCATATGTATCTTCGGGATATATAGATGATATCTATAAGTATGTAATCGGTGTTGATGCAAAAACTGTTATGGAAAAGGATCCTGAAACCGGTGAATGGCATTATAATGAGCGTGAAAAAGATAATTTTTGTAATACAATCGTCCATGAGATGATGCATGCATTCATGGATGATTATACAAGGTACGGAATGGAAAGCAACAAAGACGGTTTTCCAGACTGGTTTGTTGAAGGAAGTGCCTCTGCCGTTGAGAATGTCTACCAGTACAGGGCATATATGTTCCAGACTCTGGGAAATGTGAATGAGGAATCCGGATATGACTATGGCCAGAAAAGATACAAGGATCCTGTCAAGTATTCCACATCAAGTATATATAATAAATATTGTGATGCCAGTTTAAAAGATGATTACAGATATGATCTGAAGTTTTCAGGTGATGATGATAATATCGGAAGTGCTTATGTATCCGGGTATCTTGCGTATGTTTATCTGGGGTACATGGCTGCAATGTACGAAGGATATAAAAATCAGGAAGGACATTCGGATATAATCAGTTATGAAGACGTAAAAAATACTCCTGATGATATCAGTGATGATACCGTCTCTATAGACATAAGTGGTATAAGATTCGGTGCCAACAAGATTCTTGAGCGTCTCCATCAAGGATACAGTCTTGACAGCATCATCAAGGATTACTCGGCACAGGCAGGTGAAGAGAAGTCATCGCTATACAGCAACACCGATGATTTTCAGGAGAAATTTATCAAAGGTTCAGGTGAAGGAGATGTGAACAGACAGGTATATAACTCTGTATCGAAAACATCAACCGGTATAATGGGTTCACTTGCTTTTTGCACCTATTATCTTAACTATCTTGAGAGCAAGAGTTCACCGGGAGCATGGAATAACCTTGCTAACGGTTCAATTCTACGTAACAATATGGATTACCGCTCTCCTATCGATTGGAACAAGGAAGAGGAGAGTAGCCTCTATAATATTGTGAATTCAGGAAGTTATGTAGCTTCGACGGCTAATGA
>DEEW01000166.1:0-300 GCA_002350465.1 Lachnospiraceae bacterium UBA2868 | reverse complement strand
CACAAAATCATTGATATAGACGGTTCCGGACAGGATGAAACGCTTCCTGCAGCTGCAAAATCCGAAGTTTCGGAAGCATCATCTGAATCTGCCCATGAATCGATTTATGAAGAAACGTCCGAGAATACATCGGAAACCGTATCCGAAGCTTCCGATGTTATATCAGATGATGTAATAACTGATGAGCCCACAATCGCGATTTCGGATGAGCCAATCGATAATATTCCTGTTGTAGAGGAAGAAAAAAGCGATACAGACGATATTATTGCCCAGGGAATCGAATCCGCACCTGTAAATGAT
>DEEW01000027.1:5499-5722 GCA_002350465.1 Lachnospiraceae bacterium UBA2868 | reverse complement strand
AACCTCAACTGTATATATATTTACAGCATATGTTATTGTACTGTCAGCTCCCTTTGTCTCGGCAACTGTATAAGTATAAGTCTTGCCTGCATCTTCAAGCGTATACTTCATCTCACCGAAGTTGAAGTTACCATCTGCATCATTTGTAACAGACTTATTTGCTACTCTTGTCTCAAACTTCGGATCATCGGCGCTTGAAATGGTAAATGTAAACTCGCCAGCC
>DEEW01000027.1:3676-5304 GCA_002350465.1 Lachnospiraceae bacterium UBA2868 | reverse complement strand
CTTTCCCTTTTCGACCTTGGCTACAGCAATATAAACCTTTTTGTCAGCTGTATACGGCGAACAATCATCAACTTCCTTTATCTTGTAATAGAAGTATTGAGTGTTTCCAACCTCATAATCACTATCCTCGGGTCTTAGAAGAACCTCCGAGAAAGCTATCCTGGTGCCATCGTTCGATACAGTTTCAATAACGGGATCCCAGCTGTTAGTTGTTTTGTTGAATGGCTGAAGTGTAAACCTAAACTTTCCATCAGGTACATCCTTAGTATCAAATGAACCGTTGACACTCTTGCTTCCTTCAAAAGCAACCGGAGTCTCGACAGGTATGTATTTATTCACAAATTCAGGCATTCCCGGCCAACAATTATACTCTTTGACCGTTCTGTTAACCTTAGTCTCCGTCCATACATAATACTTGGTTACGCTGCCATCCGTTACCTTCTGAGAATTAACAAATATCTTGATATAGAAAGGCTCTGTATCATATGTAATACCTGTCGCATTGCCCTGTACCTCAGTTACCTTATACATAAAGCACAGATATTTTGTGTTCGAATATGAACCACTCACATGAGCCCTTGAATTATTGAATACTTCCTGACCCTTGAATGAAAGGGTTCCGAAAGAAGCCTTCTGTCCCGGTGTGTTCCTATAGATAGTTACACTGTTGCTTCCGTTTTTAAGGTCGGGGATATATTTTATGTCATGCTCTACATTGGCATCATTTTTATCTCCCGGATCATTGCAGGGATACTTGCTTATATTGAAGGTAAATCCCTCTTCAGGCCATAAACCTCCGTCTACAATATTGCCATCTCCATCCTTGAGGAGTTTTGTAATCTCGATAGCAAGAGTTGTCTCGTCATCATCAACTATCTCGATATTCTTTGATATGCAGTGCCACTCCTGTCCGCCTATCTTTAGGATATTATTGGCAACAAGGAATCCCGCTGCAACGCTGTTGTTTGAAAACTTAGCTCTCGGTAGCAGGAATGTACCGGTAACAGGACCGTTAGTCTGAGCGGTAGTTGCGTTGGGGCAGTTGAATATAAGCTTTTCAAACAAGATTTCCTCATCGGAATTACCCTGAGGCGTATACTGTTTGCCGTCAATATACAATCTATACTGACCAAATGAAACATTCGTATCGGGAATATTAAGGACAACATTCTGATTGCTGTTTATTCTTATCTCATAATTGCTTCCGGGGAACTTGTTGTCGTCATTTTCCGATGCATCAAATGAAATATAATAAGTACCCGCACCCTTACTTGTAAGATCTACGGTTTTGTCCCACTGATTTTTCCAGAGACTCTTATACTGGTAACAGTTCTCCTCCTGCATCAGGGAATCGGAAATATCCCTGACAGTATCAACCATCCCTTTAACCTTGGATTTAATCTGGGCTTCTGTCATAGAATGAGTATCGATGGTAACTCCGGTACGATTCTTCATTGCCGGATCCATCTTGTTAAGCACGTCCTCGGTAGTAATTATTTGGAGCATGCCGGCATTTCCATTCTTGTCCATAAGGAAGGTTTTGGAAGTATCGTCATAAGCTCCGATATATACTCGTCCTGCTCCACCGCCATTATTCTTGCATGACTGGATCTGAGCGCTTCCGTGCA
>DEEW01000027.1:2806-3588 GCA_002350465.1 Lachnospiraceae bacterium UBA2868 | reverse complement strand
TATGATACGGCATTTCCCGGCTTAACGCTTGCCATAGAATTGGCCCAAATGCCATATACACTGAAACTGTCGACGGAAAATTCCACCGAATCAGTGTCATTATTAGGCTTCATTTCAACAGCTACAGGCTCAACATCACTGCCGTTTTCTTCAAAGTGTGTAATATTGATCTCATCTTCGTGCTCTACTCCGAGTTCTTCGCTTACCTGACTTTGCTTGAACTCTATCGAAACGGAGACGGAACCTTCCTCGGGTTCTATCTCTTCCGACTTGGATTCATCCGTGTAGAAAGATATATCATAAAGGAGAATGTCGTTCGCGGTAATCTCAGCCTGACCTTCCTCAAGCTTTGCATTTAATGCCGCAATATACTTCTCTGCTTCCTCTTCCGTAAGCGGAGTTACACCAAAATAAGCATCATCCGGAACGGCATCAGCCTTTTCCAATGTTGCTCTTACATAAATCTTGGCGTCTTCATATTCATATACGCGCTTCGTTGCTACATCGTTTATCTCGATTGAAGCTCTGCCGTCTTCTGTGCTTACAACTTCCGCAACCGTCTCAAGCTTTGTCTCGCTGTCAGATAAAACGTAAGCAACAAAACTCTCGCCATCGAGATTATCGATAACAAGAGATCCTGTATCCTTTGACAGTCCGGTAATGCCTGCCTTGGCGTCATTACCATCGACTGTAGCATCGGCAACGCTTTCAACCACAAGCTTGAATCTTGCTTTATCCGGAAGCTTTTCTGTTGCAAATTCAACTGTTACGCTGTCATAACC
>DEEW01000027.1:531-2657 GCA_002350465.1 Lachnospiraceae bacterium UBA2868 | reverse complement strand
TAACCGTGATGAGGGGATAGCCGTCTTCGTTATATGAATAGGAAAGGATTACATCGTCTGAGGAATTGGCACGGATAGTGAATTCGCCGCCTTCAAGGCTGTCGAAATCGTATCTTCCGTCGTTGGTCTTATCAAGGTCTTCATTGAGAACCGGGTTGTATGATGCACTTGCAGGACCTGTAAACTCAATGCGGAACTTGTCCCTGTTGTCAAGTTCGTCTGTATTGACATATACGGAGATATCATCGTACCCGGAACCAGTGATTCCGCTATCGGAAACATCAAGCGTCCCTTCACGAAGCTCTTCGGCTTCTTCGAAAGTTTCAACCTCTTCCGGGAGCTCCTCGGAAGTTTTCTCTACTGTCTCCTCGAAAGCGTCATCTTCCGATGCTTCGAGCACCTCGAAGTCCGCATCATCGCCGTTATCCGGCTCGACGGTTATATCGAGGTTCTCTTCAGGTACCTCTTCGACCGCATCGTTATTAACAACGATACCGTCCTCGGTCGTGATCTCAGCAGCAAATGTCTGAACAGATGAAAAGCCTGTCTCAAGCACTGTTGCGACGAGGGTTAACATCGCGATCGTGGTTCTAAGCCAATTTCTCTTTGTCCTCATAATTCTCTCCTTGTTCCCTTTCCTGTTGGGTTTTCGGTTAATATATACTTTCGGGTACGGGCATACACGCATAGTATCCCCTTTCCCCTTTATATTAATAATGACTCTTCTTCCTGAAAAAAAGGTTCATTTTTGTCTGTTTTTTACGCAAAAAATTACCCCTGAAAAATAAACAAAGTTGCGCAAATAAAATTGTGCAACTTCAACAGTAACCCTATAAACACGCCACATAGGACGATATAACTTTTTACCGAGACTGGTCGTAGGCGCCGAAGGCAAGCTCTCTGGCTTCGTCATATTCCATCGGGCGACCCCAGATGTAGCCTTGAATAAAGTCACAATCAAGCGTCTTCAGGCATTCAACCTGATTGTCATGCTCGACTCCTTCGGCAATAACCTCCGCATCCATCAGATGACCCATGTAGATAATGGACTTGACGAAGTCCGTATTGACATCGTTGCGGAGAATGTTGTCTATAAGCGATTTGTCTATCTTCACAAGATTGATCGGAAGATTCATCAGCTGCCCGAGAGACGTATATCCGGTTCCAAAATCATCAAGGGCTATCATTATCTGGTTATCACGCAGTATCTTGATGTTCTCGATCGTTCGATTGCCCTCTTCAGCGAATGAATACTCGGTAATCTCAACTTCAAGACATTCCGGCGGAAACTGGGTCTCTTCAATAATACCAAGAAGTTTCTCGGCAAAACCGGATCTTGCTATATCCTTCGCCGATATATTGACAGCTAGTGTAATGGTATTTCCCGATGAGTAGCACACTTCCCTGAATTCACGCATAGCTCTGTCAAGTACGAATGTATCAATATCTAGAACGAGATCGGACATTTCAGCGATGGAGATGAACTCGGACGGGGCGATTTTCTCCCCGTTGGGTACATTCATCCTGATGAGAGTCTCAAATCCGCGCAATCTCTTGTCTTCCGCCGTGTACTGCGGCTGATATACCAGATAGAACCATCCGTTCTGCAGGCTGTCCTTGACCATGTTCTCAACAACAGTCTGCCGCTCCATTCCCTCTTTGAGTTCGTCGTTAAATCTGCAATATTTCACGGTTCCTGATTTAACAGCATAGTTCATGGCTATATCGGCGTGCTTCATGACTGTATCGGCATCTTTTGCAGACTCACCGTAATCCGCTATGCCCGCATACGCCGTCAGATAGCAGTTTGAATCCACCCCGTCCTTATTAAGGGTTATAGCCTGTTCGATACTGTGAAGAGTCCTGTCAATGACAGTCTCCACATCGTCTGCCTTGGGGAAGATCACGGCATATTCTGCGCTTTCTATCTTGTATGCCGTACACTTGCTATCAATAACGCTTGATATTCTATCAGCAACAACGTTCTTGAGTTCATCCACATATCGGCGTCCGAGATTGGCATTTACAGGCGAAAATCCTTCGATACGGATAAAGGCAACACACCCCTTTCCGCCCTGCCATAGAACTTTGCGCATATCGCGGTCAAAGGCGTATCTGTTCAAAAG
>DEEW01000027.1:0-194 GCA_002350465.1 Lachnospiraceae bacterium UBA2868 | reverse complement strand
GTAAATACTCTGAAAAAGATAACCTTATGTTTAAAATTTGAAAATTGTACTTTCTTCATACCACAAATAAAGACGTATGATTTTTACAAAACGGCTCACTCTTCAAACAGGTACACATCCTTGAATACGCCGTGAACGAAAAATCGCTGCTTGCTTGCTCCGGCTCCCGAACAAGTAACAAGCGTGACTATATT
>DEEW01000110.1:3853-4061 GCA_002350465.1 Lachnospiraceae bacterium UBA2868 | reverse complement strand
TTCAGAGATGAAAAAAGGTCTCCTAAGCTGCTTGACAGGTGTTCTATCTCTCCAATTCTTGCCGCTTCATAGTCCTTATTCATCGTAAAGACTTCCTGTGTCTCCATCTTGGCAAACAAGAGTGCGGTATTGTATGCGTCACACAGTCCGTCATGTTCTTTTCCTTCCGGTGCAATATCAGCAGCGATAAGGGCTTCCGTAAGATTGT
>DEEW01000110.1:2325-3813 GCA_002350465.1 Lachnospiraceae bacterium UBA2868 | reverse complement strand
ATCATACGAGGATTATCTATATTCTTACCTTCAATCTCATGTCTTATCTGTGCATCATCGGAATTGCTCCAGGATACCATCTCTACATCTCCTTCCGGTATCCAGTCGGTGAACATTCTGAGAGCTTCTTCCATCTTAGGAGCCCCTATTACATCTTTTTGCATTATTCCCGTAAATCTTTTGATAAAAGAATCAATGTAACCATATTCCGGGGAAACTACTGTGCAGAAGTTGTCAATAATCTCATATTCTTTATTCAGTAAAACAGCACCGATCTGGATGGTCTCGTTCTGCCATCTGTATTTACTTGTTCTGTTTGCCTTTGGAACCTTACACATTTCAAGATCAACCACTACTCGATAATCTGCCATGATACCTCTCCTTTTTTGATAAAGACTTTGTACTCCCCCGGAGCTAACATTTAATTCTTCATTTTATGTTCCCTATGCTTAAATCTTAATCTTTTAAGTGTCCAATAATCCCCACAGTTAAAAACGTGTCAACCGTGCGGCTTTGAGCCGGTTTTTCGAACAATGCGTTCGAACTAATGTAGTGATTTTCCTTTTTGACATTATCGAACATTTGTTCTATAATGTCATACCACGGGGAGGATAGTGTGCGAGGTATTTACGTTATGGATCTGTGCACGAAAACTCAGCAGAAAATAGATATGATATGCCAGCATAAGTCCGATGGAACCATCATTCCCATTAAGTTCCGTATGGTCGATGATGACGGTCTGTATCAGGAATATAAGGTAAAAGGCTACAAGGATCTGTCATTTAAGGGAAAGTTGATCAACCTTGAAGATGCAGGTCTTGTACACTCTTCTGTCATCGTTCCTTTCGAGTGCCGGATAGAATCTTTCGGGAGGGATATGGTCGTAAATATTTATTACAACAGTGATGAGCGCATATGGGTACTTAATAAACCCGGGCGGAAATAACCGGGTATTGACCATAGCCGTAATTCTATCTGTTATATCACTGTAATGTATGTTACTATATGCTTGTTTAATCCATATTTATAGACCCCAGCGGGGAGAGCGTCAAATAGCCAAAGTAGGAGATTTTAAATTATGTATTATCCTTCTGAAGCCAGATACGAAAACATGAAATATAACCGGTGCGGAAAAAGCGGTCTTCTTCTTCCGGCACTTTCTTTGGGGTTATGGCATAACTTCGGAGATACAGGTAATTATGACAACATGAAACAGATGTGTTTTACCGCATTTGACAACGGTATCACACATTTTGACCTTGCAAATAACTATGGTCCCGAATACGGAAGTGCCGAGAGGAATTTCGGTAAAATCCTTAGAGATAATTTTTCCGGCTACCGCGATGAGTTGATCGTATCAACAAAAGCCGGTTATGATATGTGGCCGGGGCCTTACGGAAACTGGGGCAGCCGGAAATATCTGATCGCCAGCCTTGATCAGTCACTGCAAAGGATGGGACTTGATTATGTTGATATTTTCTATCACCA
>DEEW01000110.1:0-2223 GCA_002350465.1 Lachnospiraceae bacterium UBA2868 | reverse complement strand
GACTTTCAAACTATGACGGAGAGCACTTAAGCAGAGCCTCTTCCATTCTGGAGCGTCTTGAAGTTCCCTTTATCATCAATCAGAACTGTTACAATATCCTCAACCGTACAGTAGAAACAAACGGTCTTAAAGAGACCTGTAAAGTCCTTGATAAGGGGCTTATATGCTTCTCTCCCATGGCTCAGGGTCTCCTTTCCGGAAAATACATTGACGGTATTCCCGAAGACAGCAGAGTACGAACCGATGGAAGGTTCCTAAATGAATCAAAGCTCGATGAAGTCACGATGAAAAAGATAAAGGGGCTTGATAATATAGCAAAAATGCGGGGACAGCTTCTTTCAGAAATGGCTCTTTCCTGGCTTCTTTGTCAAAAAGAAGTAACATCGGTACTTATCGGAGCATCCAGACCTTCCCAAATAACAGCCAATATCAGGGCGTTGGAAAACACAGTTTTTTCTGAAGATGAGCTTTCAGAAATAGACAAAATCTCAAAAAAGGAGACATGACAATGAAAAATCTGGACGAAAAAGACCTCAAAAAAGTCAATGGTGGCGCAGAAGGATTTGAACTTCATCCGGAAGATCCGGAGTTAGACGGAAGACTCATCGTAAAAACCGGTCCCGAAGGAAAAAAAGGATCCCTCTTTATTCTCCCTTACCCTGTTCAACAGCCTTTACAGCGTCCTCCGATGCCTGTTTTAAGGAATATGTGTCAAACATCGGCTCATCCGGAAGTTTGATTTCTATTTCATTGATTTTAGAAATCTGTCCATTCCCGGATTTCATGATGACGTCAAACACATGTCCGCCATGCTTTTTGTCATCGGATATAAAATGCAGATGCCACCCTGCCGCGTTTATTCCGTCCATATAATCCGGGAAATAAACGCAGACAAGGGTTCCGGCGATCTTTTCAAATCTGAATGATTTCTGGGTTTTCCCAAGTATCGTCTTTAAGTCCACATGAACGGACTCATATCCTGACTCCGATCTGGCGTCAACAACTTCAAACTCACCGTCGATACGGGCCATGTGCATACTGTTAAGTCCAAACTGAGAGTCAATGATATTATTTAGTTCCGCCTTCAATTCCTCTATGCTGTTCACGTAACCAAATTCTATCGGTCTGCTGTCTTTCATCTTGCAAACAGTAGAAAAAGGAACGCCCCGTTCAGGTTCGACTGCTGTGATATCTCCGGTCTGTGTTGCCCTGTAGCATGAACCGTCCAGTACGATCATTTCACCATCAACATCGGTGAATGTCCCCAGTCCGATGTCGCCGTGGTCAAGCAACTCGTTCACTGATACGACAGCTCTGGAATACCCAAGCATTAAGGCCTGTAATGTTGATACCTGATACATTTTCATATGGCTTGTATTGACCTCACTTATTTATTCCAGTTGTGACTCAGCCATCCAGCCGTTCAGCCATGCATATCCGTATTCGGCGGTATCCTCTTCCATTAAATACGTAACCTTCAGCCATTTTTTCCCGTCCTTGGAAGTGGCCTCTTTTCTGTAAACCTCAAGATCGTCCCCTTGGGGCACCTTACATATGACTTCATATTCCGTGCCGGGACCTGTACGAAGATTTGCATAGCCATCAGGCGCATTAACATATCTTAGATATTCCGGGATCACATCCAGAGCATCCCTGTCAGAGAGGGGGTCCGGCTCGAGAAGTGCAACCGGATCATCCTTTGGAACAATGCGGTCGTATTCTTTTTGGGTGATTTTGTCTCCCCACTCGTTTATCCAGGCAGGATAGTCTCCTGTATCGGCGATAGAGCTACTGATCTGCCCTATTTCATCCTCACTAAGATCGTAGGCACTGTATGTATAGTATTCCCCGTTGAGTTCCTCAAATACAGGCAGAAAATCACCCCACTCGGCAAAATATTGATACCATACGGTTACCGAATTTTCTGCACCATCGACAGTCTGAGACTTAAGCATACCCTTCGGATACAGCGTTATCTCCAAGCCGTCCGAAGACGCAATCGTGGCCACCGGCTCTTCATTTCTTATGCCGTATATTTCAGCATTACGTCCCTGATTATCTGTGAAGATGACTTCCTCGATCCCGTCCGCGTTAACGTCATACATAACATATTTGAAGTCCTTCGTATTCGGATCTTTCATATACCTGTCCAGAAGATCCCGCACCGGATCAGATTCCTGTACAGTTTCGTCCTCCTGCTCAGTTTCGTCCTCCTGCTCAGTT
>DEEW01000203.1:958-2997 GCA_002350465.1 Lachnospiraceae bacterium UBA2868 | reverse complement strand
GGAGGCGCTGCATCCGGCGCGATTTTCACAAGACCAACCCCCGCCTCTTCGGCAAGTTTCATTGCTTCTTCCACGCTCATGATTCCGAGCTGTTCATTATTTTCGCCAATTACACGAACTTCCTTATCACGGATCTGTTCGTTGATCATTAAATCTGCTATTGTCTTACCCTCCTTACAGCAATCAGGCAAAATAAAAAATCTGCTCACACAATGCAAGCAGACATAAACTCCCGGTAAAAATCATTTCCCCAGTATTAACGCTCGCTAAACCTTCATCCGCCTTCGGCGAAAATCATATGTCGCGAGGTGAGATTTCTCTGCTTTCCTGTGTGTAACATAAGTTACCTTTGAAAATCTATCATACAATCACATATTTGTCAACAATATAAATATGAGTTTTCTTAACAAATAACGGAATCGCGAGACCAGTTAACCAGAAACGAGACAGCGATTCCGAGCAGGGCTGCCACCGGAAATACGATCCATGCTATTTTCTGGTTGCTGCCGTAATAACGAAGTATATACCACAGACATATAGAAAGGGGGATGGCTATCGATGACATGAACAAAATTGCCTTGTTCGGTTTTATATCATAATAAAGATCGTGTGTCTCGTTAAGGAGTGCCCGATAGCAGGCTATCCTGTCAATGCATGGGTATGCAATAAGAGTTACAAGCGCAAGTATTATTGAGCATATTATCCTGCCGTATATTCCGGCAAGAGCTGCATCCTTCATTGCAATTAACAATATTATGTAAACCAATCCGCTTGCTGTCATGATAACAAGACTGTATGTGATCTTGTTGATAAGAACAGGTCTTGCTGTTTGATATGCAAGCCTAATCACCTCTTCCCCATCGCGAAGTGATATCTTGTCCGGCCTTGTTATGTAAACTTTATCCGATCGTATCACACTAAGCACATTTATGACACACAGGAAAACCGATACGGCAACAGAGACCGCGATAGTAATGATTTTTCCCGTATCTGCACTTTGTGAGTAGAACAGTCCGCTTACTGACAGCGCATACATGGCAAAAAATACGGCAAGCGCAAAGAGCTGTACCGCAATCGCGGTCGCCGTCATCTGCGCCTGTCCGCTACGAGCCTTCATATAATTGACTATTCTCTCATCGTTCAAATCTTGTCTTCTCCGCGACCCTCTTCGATTCTTTTAACATAGGTTTCGGGATCGGCCTTCATATCAATCAGCATCCGGAATGCATTAAGAACCATGCGCTCCTTGTTGCACTCACGGGGATTCTTGCCGATCTCTCTTATCAGGTTATACTTATCCATCTGAAATACGTACAGATCCGTAAGGCTGTATCCGCTTACCTTTACCGAATCCTTAAGGCTGTGGTTTCCTATGTAGTATTCAAGCTCATCATAAACCTGTGTATCGGTTACAATATCGCCCCAGAGCGCGTCTGCCCACTCACGGTCATAGCCGCAATAATCGCACAGTTCATAGAAGCGCTCACACACCTTGATCTTTGAAGTTGCGATGATAATATTCTGATTCATTTTCAACCGGCTTACTTTTCCGCCTGTTCGGGGACTTCCTCTTTACGCATTATTCGCTCATCGATCTCGACCCGCAGATCCTTAATAAATGCATCCAGATCCTTTGAGCCTTCGTCTCCGAGGTAACGGCTCCTTACCGCAATATTGCCGGCCTCTTCTTCCTTCTGGCCGAGAATAAGCATATAAGGTACTCTCTGCAGTCTTGCTTCTCTGATCTTGTATCCGATCTTTTCTGATCTGGTGTCGATCTCGGCACGGATGCCTGCGCTCTTTAACTTCTCAAGAACCTTTTCCGAGTAATCGAAATACTTATCCGAAATAGGAAGTACCTTAACCTGTATAGGCGACAGCCATGTGGGGAACTTACCCGCGCAGTTTTCGGTAAGGACACCGATAAATCTTTCTACCGAACCGAATACAACTCTGTGAATCATAACCGGCATATGCTCTGCACCATCCGAACCCGTATATTTAAGGTCGAAGTTCTGGGGCAGCTGGAAGTCAAGCTG
>DEEW01000203.1:0-872 GCA_002350465.1 Lachnospiraceae bacterium UBA2868 | reverse complement strand
GCTCCGTCGCCCTCGTTGATCTCATAGGGAAGACCCATTTTCTCAAGAGCCGACTTCAGACCGTTCGTTGCCTTCTCCCAGTCTTCAAGGGAACCCATATGATCTTCTGGCATTGTCGAAAGCTCGATGGTATATTTGAACTCAAGCTTTTCATATACTTCATTTATCAGTTTAACGATATGCTCAACTTCTTCACCGATCTGGTCCATCGCAATGAACTCGTGTGCATCATCCTGATGGAATGCCCTGACTCTCATAAGACCATGCAGGGCGCCCGATTTTTCATGTCTGTGAACAAGTCCCACCTCAGCATATCTGATAGGAAGCTCACGATATGATCTCGGCTGATTTTTGTACACAAGGATTGATCCCGGACAGTTCATGGGCTTGATGCAGAACATCTCATCATCGATCATGGATGTGTACATATTTTCACTGTAATGATCCCAGTGTCCGGAAGTGATCCACAGCGACTGGTTCAGCATTACAGGCGTCTCTATTTCCTGATAACCGTTGCGGTAGTGAACCTCTCTCCAGTACTTCATAAGTTCATTACGAAGTATCATGCCGTTAGGCAAAAAGAAAGGAAATCCCGGGCCTTCGTCAGCCATCATAAAGAGCCCCATTTCTTTGCCGATCTTACGATGGTCACGCTTCTTGGCCTCTTCAAGCTTTGTAAGATAATCTTCAAGATCCGATGCCTTCGTATAGGACGTACCGTAGATTCTGGTCAGCATCTTGTTCTTCTCGTTGCCTCTCCAGTATGCACCGGCAACTTTCATAAGCTTCACAGCCTTGACATTCTTCGTGGACATAAGGTGCGGCCCTGCACACAGGTCCGTAAAATCACCCTGCTTGTAGAAACTGATAAC
>DEEW01000144.1:7327-7455 GCA_002350465.1 Lachnospiraceae bacterium UBA2868 | reverse complement strand
GAATAAATATATTCGCTTACTTTACCGGAATTATCAATCACACTTGTAAGAAGGGCGGCCATAAATTCAACGGGATAATAGTATTTCAGGTATGCTGTCTGATACGCTACAACAGCATATGCGGCGGC
>DEEW01000144.1:5281-7314 GCA_002350465.1 Lachnospiraceae bacterium UBA2868 | reverse complement strand
GCATGGGATTTGTTGAATGCATACTTGGCAAAATCCATCATCTCATCATATATCTTGTTTGCCACCGATTCGGAAATGCCCTTTGACAGGCACCCCGGAACATTTTCATCGGGATTGCCGTACACAAAGTTTCTGCGCTCTCTTTCCATAACATCCTGTTTCTTCTTGCTCATGGCACGGCGCACAAGATCTGAACGTCCCAGTGTATATCCGCCAAGATCCCTTACTATCTGCATAACCTGCTCCTGGTAGACAATACACCCGTATGTCGGTTTCAGGATAGGTTCAAGCTGGGGACAGTCATATGTGATATCCGATCTTGAGTTTTTTCCTTTTATATACACGGGTATGAAGTCCATGGGACCCGGGCGGTAAAGAGATATTCCGGCTATAACATCTTCAAGGTTCTTCGGCTTTAGTTCCTTCATAAAACTCTTCATGCCAGAACTTTCAAGCTGGAATATACCGTCTGTTTTTCCGGTTCCGATGTAGTTATAAACGTTTATATCGTCAAAATCGAGATTACCCGGGTCTACCTTCACGCCTTTGTTTTCATAAACAAAACGTGCTGCCTCCTTGATAACCGTAAGGGTAACCAGCCCCAGAAAGTCCATCTTGAGAAGTCCCAGCTCCTCAAGTGTGGTCGCAACATACTGGGTAACAATCGTACCGTCTGCACCTCTGGCAAGAGGTACAAGCTCGTCGGCAGCATCAGGGCATATAACAACTCCCGCAGCATGCATGGATGAATGCCTCGGAAGCCCCTCAAGCCTCATAGCCATATCCACCAGCTTCTTAGCCTGGGGATCCGACTCATAGATGTTTTTAAAATCCCCTCCCATATCAAGGGCTTCTTTAAGGGTAATGTTTAGGACATTCGGTATGGACTTGGCAATATTGTCGCAATAGGAATAGCTAAGATCCATTACTCTTCCCACATCCCTTACGACACCCTTTGCCTTCAGTGTTCCGAAGGTCACTATCTGAACAACCTTCTCCTTGCCGTATTTGTTTACCACATAATCGATAACATCGGGGCGGTGCTCATCAAAGTCCACATCAATATCCGGCATCGTAACTCTTTCGGGGTTAAGGAATCTCTCGAACAGCAGCTGGTATTTTATCGGATCGATATTTGTGATCTCCAGACAGTACGAAACTATGGAGCCCGCTGCACTTCCTCGCCCCGGACCTACAGCGAATCCGTTTGATTTTGCATAATGTATGAAGTCCGAAACGATCAGGAAATAATCAACAAATCCCATCGTCCTTATAGTATCAAGCTCATATTTAAGTCTGTTTTCTATATCCTCACCGTAGTCGGGATACCGCTTTTTCAGCCCGTCATAGCAAAGCTTATTTAAGTATGTCCATGAGTCATACCCTTCGGGAACCTCAAAATGAGGCAGCCTTGATTTTCCGAACTCTATCTCAACATTACATCTGTCAGCGATCTTCTGGGTGTTCTCGATCGCTTCCGGCGCATAGGGGAAGAGAGCTTTCATATCCTCTTCGCTCTTTATATAGAACTGACCGCCTTCATAGCGCATCCTGTCCTCATCGGTAACTTTCTTGCCGGTCTGGATGCACAGCAGAAGGTCATGCGCTTCTGCATCGTCTGCATATGTATAGTGCACGTCATTGGTGGCAATAAGCGGTATATCAAGCTCCTTCGACATACGTAAGAGTGCCTGGTTTACCATCTTCTGCTCCGGGATTCCGTGATCCTGAAGCTCGAGGAAATAATTTCCCCGGCCGAAGCACTCAAGGTACCTTGCCGCAGCCGATTTTGCCTCCTCATACATGTTTTTCTGAATGTATCTTGCCACTTCCCCGGCAAGACACGCCGAGGTCGCGATTATTCCCTCGTGATACAGTCTCAGGGTCTCCATGTCCACACGAGGCTTGTAATAGTACCCTTCCGTGAATCCGATGCTCACTATCTTCATCAGGTTATGATATCCGGTGTTGTTTTCCGCAAGCAAAATAAGATGGTAATACCTGTCCTCACCACCTGTCAGCTCTCTGTCAAA
>DEEW01000144.1:4481-5215 GCA_002350465.1 Lachnospiraceae bacterium UBA2868 | reverse complement strand
GCACGGTAAAAATCAATAACGCCGTACATAACGCCATGATCGGTTATAGCCGCGGCATTCATACCCAGCTCTTTGACATACTTAACGTATTCTTTTATCTTGTTGGACCCGTCCAGGAGCGAATACTCCGTATGGGTATGCAAATGGACAAATGACATATATTAACCTTCAAGCTCCTGCTGCGCGGCATCTAAAGCTGCAGCAACCACCTGGTGCATATCGTAGTACTTGTATTCTCCGAGCCTTCCGCCAAAAATCACATTATCTTCCTTGTCGGCAAGAGCCTTATACTTTGCAAACAGCGCATTGTTTTTATCATCATTCATCGGATAATAGGGTTCATCGCCCTTCTTCCACGGTGCCGGATACTCATACGTGATCACTGTCTTGTCCTGAGTTCCGAATTCAAAATGCTTATGCTCGATTATCCTTGTGTAGGGAATCTCATATTCCGTATAGTTTACGACTGCATTTCCCTGGAAATTATCCGTATCGATTATCTTGTCCTCAAACCGGAGACTTCTGTATTCAAGCGGTCCGTAGCAGTAGCCGTAATACTCGTCTATCATTCCCGTAAAGACGATTCTGGACGCTTCCTGCTCATACTTTTCGCGCTCTTTGAAAAAATCACTTGATAGCCTGACTTCGCACCCCTCAAGCATTTTCTCTATTATTGCAGTATATCCTCCTATCGGGATACCCTGGTAACTGTCGTTAAAATAGTTGTTGTCATA
>DEEW01000144.1:0-4471 GCA_002350465.1 Lachnospiraceae bacterium UBA2868 | reverse complement strand
TTTATTATAAAAGGAGGCAGTTCCTCCGCAGGCCTTCCCCACTGCTTCGCCGTGTATCCCTTAACGAGCTTCTCGAAAATGTCCTTACCTACAAGCCCAACTGCCGCTTCGGCCATATTTTCGGCTTCTTTTCCCTCGGGAAGTGATGCTTCCTTCTTCTGTCTCTCAATCTCTGCCTTAGCCTCATCAGGTGTTGTAACACCCCACAGCTCGTGGAATGTGTTCATATTAAACGGCAGATTATAAAGCTCATCTTTGTACTTTGCAACAGGCGAATTGGTGTACCGGTTAAACTCTGCGAAAGAGTTCATATAATCCCACACTCTCTTGTTGCTTGTATGAAAAATATGGGCACCGTACTTATGAACGTCGATTCCCTCAACATTTTCCGTATACACGTTCCCACCTATGTGATCTCTCTTGTCTATAACAAGACAGTTCTTTCCTGCCTTAGTCATTTCCGAAGCAAAAATCGCTCCGTACAGTCCCGCTCCGACTATCAGATAATCGTATTTTTTTGACATACCGTCCCTCCGAACATATATTCTATATTATAATATTTTAAAGTGATATTTGAAACCATCACAAAGAAGAATTTTTAATTATTTACAAAAAAAGCCCGGAGGCTTGCCTGCCTCCGAGCCGTGGACGGGGAATAAAACATTACAACGCAACATCTATTGCCGGACCTGCCTCAATCTTCTCGTAATGTTCGAAAAGTGCCTTAAGGTAATCGGCATCAGCCTTTGTAATATCCTTCATTTCTTTGTTCCGATGCTTAATCTCTAGCGCATCGATATCTTCCGGATCCATGTTAACAGGATTTTCTGCCATCTCATCAAGGAGGTCATTAAGGTCCTCGATAGCATCAAGCATCTCCTCCATGCCGCTGCATATCTCGCTTATCATCTCATTGGTGACCTCTTTTGATTCAATGTATTCTTCGTTCTCTGCTTTGCTTTCTATTTCCCCGAGTTCATCCCTCAATTCCTTCAATTCTTTTTCTACCGGGTCTTCTTTTGTATCACAATCCTTTGCATCAACTGCCGGCACGTCGCCTCCGCCCTTATCGGACGAACACCGCTTTGCCATCTCCTCTTCTTCGAGGTGTCTGGCTTTTTTGCGAGCGATCCTCTCCATGGCCTTGGCGTGATCTAAAGCAGCTGCCAGCTCCTCTTCGTCATATTTTCCTGTTCTTTTGGCGGCTTTTAGCTTCTGGATCTCTCTTTTTGCCGAAGCAATAGCTTCCCTGGCCGCAGTCGATGTTTTGCTGCTTATGATTTTGGATGAAATCTTCTTGAAGCTGTACTTAAGCTTCATCTTGGCAAGAGAAGTATCCTTATTCGTCGTCCGCTGTTTCTTTAAAGTCTCGGAATACTTCTTCATGCTGTCGACAATGGAAACAGGCTGTGCCGGCGTGCAATTTGCGGCCCCTGTTTTTAGTGCACGGCGCATCTTCGATACTTCCGCCCCGTTAGCTCTTGTACTGTTGTCCTTTCGGGTGATCAGGGCTGCAAATGCTCCGGCACTTTTCGGAGACATATTTACCATTCCTGTCATAGCGCATCACCCCTTAAAGTCTATGGACTGTCCTATTCCTTCACTTGCAAACAACGCATTTTCCGAGCTCTCATAAGCATATTTCGATACTTTGTCAAGAAGATCTTCGAGTGAATTTGAGTGAAATTCGATATATTCCTTCTCTTCCTCGTCAGCACTCTTCTCAAGCCGCTCCTTTTCCTTATTCTTCTCGGTTTTCTTCTTCTCTTCGGCCTTTTCGGCTTTGTGCTTGGCAAGATTCTTCTCTCTTATCTTGTTTGCGGAATCACTTGCCTTCTCAAGAACCGCAAAGAACGACGTCTTGCCGTCATCTCCCACTGACATTCCGAAATTCTTGATCGTTGCACCGCTTGCAGCAAGAGAATTCCTCGCAGCCTCAAGTTTTGAAAGAGATGACTCTATTATTCCCTCATACTTCTTGGCATATTCGGGATCATTTGCCATCTTCTCGATCTTCTCATCGTCAATGAGAACTATGGGCTTGCTTGCATTGCCGTACTTGCTCGCATTTGCTTCAACCTGCTGCTTCATATCCTTGCTCACAAGGACAAAATCAACACCATGGAATTTCTCCTTGAGCTTGGCATAATACTCTTTAGCCTTGTCAGAGAGATTAACATCACCGACAACCGTTCCGTACCCGGCCTTTTCGGTCGGAATAAGCGAACTGTTTTCGGAAACCGGCTTCCAGTCGTTTGACTTAACCTTTTCGGCAGCCTTATTCGGTTGATCCTTTTTGACTGATCTTGATTGCGCAGAATACGCAGATACCGGTGCGGATGCACCGGATGTACCAAAAATAGAATTTGTCACGATAACACCTTCCTCCTTGAAGTAAACAAGTCTCACTTCCATTTGAGACGACACCTATACGTATCTTATATATCGGACAAAATTAACTGATAGTTAACAGTATTTTGAAATTTTTATAAACTTTTTCAAAAATCACAAAAATATCTGTTGACCGCACACCGTACATGTTGCTCTTCCGCCGGATGCCAGCTTAAAAGGAACCTTTTTATCCTTGCTGCAATTGGGGCAGACATGCATTACCGTATTACCCGAATCAGCAACCTGCTCTGCTCCGCCCGATACCTTATTAAGTTCATCATCATTTATCCTGTTGTTTCCCATTTTCTTTTCTATCTCCATTCTCTTCCTTCCTTTCAGCTTCCGCTATCATTAATATATAATCTTTCCCGTAACCGGTCAATCGGGATTTTGCGGTTTGATAGCGTNNCCCTACGTTGCGGTTTTACAACTCCGCGGGCACTATAGCGGTTTCATTTCTTTTTTCACTGTAATAATATTATCCGATATATCACAGAAATATCACACAAAAAATCATATCAGTATAAAAAAATGGTATAATATATTTTAGGGGAAACAAATTTACTATCTGATACACATTTCAGGAGGGTTACTTATGGCTACAGCAAAGAAAACAACAACGACAAAGAAGACCGCAGCTAAGAAACCTGCTGCAAAATCAACGGCTAAGAAAACTACCGCCGCTAAAAAGACTGCTACGGCTAAGACTACAGCCAAGAAGACTACCGCTGCGAAAAAAACGACAAGCGGCTCCTCGGTAAAGGTTACGGCTACCGAGAAAAAACTTCTCGAGCTTTACCGTGCGGCTAATGCCCAGACCAAGAAGGAAGCAATGGAAGTTCTAAAAGCAGACACCAGACCGAACGACAGTCTTATCGAGGCAGTGCTTGCCAACAAAGACCTTCGCAAGACTCTTACGGATATGTTCAAGACAAGCTTGAAGAAATGATTTTGCAGAACAGATAAGGAGACTTAGCTATGAATATAATCAGAAGAATACTCGCATCAGTCCTTACATTGACACTTATTTGCGGCCTTTGCGGATGTGCAGCGACCGCACCGACTGTTAAGGAGGTGCAGGATCAGGCACAGAAAACAGGTGAAGAAATCGCTACATATACAATAGGCGTTTATAACTATCTCGGTGACAAATCCCTCGATGTTGTGGTAGAAAACTTCAGAAAACAGCTTGAGGATATAGGCGAGAAGAACAATGTTAACTTTGAAGTGGTTTACGAATACTGTGATGCAGACCCAGAAGTTCTCGATCAGGTTGTTGCCAAGTATATATCGGATGAAGTCGATCTTGTGGTCGGAGTAGCAACTCCCGTTGCCGAGTCTTTCCGTATTCTTGCAGAAGGGATAAACACTCCGGTAATCTTCGCGGCTCTCTCTGATCCCGAAGGAGCAGGACTTGTCAAGGAAGGGGCAGCTGATGCAAACATTATCGGAGTTCTTGACTATATTGATCTGAACGCGGTTCTTGATCTTATCAATAATAATACTCCGTTTGTTCTTAAGGGCTCCATAGAAGATTATCAGACTGATTTTGCAAACCTCGGAATAGAGGCTGCCAACATGGCCAAGAGCATTCTCATCGACGGTAACAATCCCGCCAACATTCCGGTAGTCAGCATTACAGACGGTAATATTTCCATCAGTCCCGAACTTGCGGACCTGATCGGCATTGACAGTAAAGAACTTGAAGCTGCGCTTGAGCCGCTGGTTGAGAAGATCAGTTCATATTATTAATAAGAGAGAAAAGAACCAGGCTCCCGAGGAAATCCCCGGGCATCGACAGCCACCAAACTCACAAAAACAGGGACTTGCAAGTAAACTTGCAGTCCCTGTTTTCGTTCGCCTTACGGCGCTTATCTCATTGCTTTCGCGATTATTCGATGATAGAAGCAACTCTTCCTGAACCTACTGTTCTACCACCCTCACGGATAGCGAATGTAAGACCCTGCTCACAAGCAACGGGATGGATCAGTTCGATGGTCATCTCGATGTTATCGCCGGGCATGCACATCTCTGTACCTGCAGGAAGTTCGCAAACACCTGTAACGTCTGTTGTTCTGAA
>DEEW01000196.1:2423-2637 GCA_002350465.1 Lachnospiraceae bacterium UBA2868 | reverse complement strand
GTTCGAGTCCCGTCTGGGTCGTTATATGCACGGATTCAAAGAATCCGCGAACGGCGACGTTTCCGGAGCGATAGCGAAGGAAAAGGACGCTCGCCCATTAGGATCCGACTACGTCGGATTGGGCTCGCGGTGAAGACAGACCTCTTCCCGATCCACTTCGTGAATCGGGCCCCTTCTATCTTCATTGGCCGCAGTGGCGGAATTGGCAGACGCC
>DEEW01000196.1:0-2405 GCA_002350465.1 Lachnospiraceae bacterium UBA2868 | reverse complement strand
GGACTTAAAATCCCGTGGGTAGTAATACCCGTGCCGGTTCGACCCCGGCCTGCGGCATCAGCGATTAAGTGTTTAGATTGTGATGATCTAAACACTTTTTTATTTGCGTCATTTACGTCCGGTATGCGATAATTACACTATGCCGCTTTTTATTAATGAATATCTTCAAAATTCATATGGTGAGAAGGTATACAAACTTGCGCTTGATGCCGGGATGACCTGCCCTAACCGAGATGGCACTAAGGGTGTCGGAGGCTGCATCTTTTGCTCTGAGGGCGGATCGGGTGATTTTACCTTCGGGGACAAGGAGCCTTATTCATATACAGCGCAGGATATTCATGATCAGATCGAACTGGCCAAGTCACTGATCAGCCAAAAATCAGGCTGCCATAAGTTTATTGCTTATTTTCAGGCCTTTTCCAACACATATGCACCAATTGAGTATTTAAGGGAAGTTTTTCTTGCAGCGGCAAATCATCCGGACATAGTGACCGTCTCGATAGCCACAAGGTGTGACTGCATCTCGCAGGAAGTCATTGAACTTCTGCGTGAGGTAAATGGTATCAAGCCCGTGTGGGTTGAAATGGGCCTGCAGTCCGTTCATTCGCAGACTCTTGAATTCATCAATTGTAAATACACGTATGAGAAGTTCGCCGAAAGCACCGACCGGCTCAGCGCTGTCGGAATAGACGTGATTGCCCACCTTATACTGGGACTTCCCGGAGAGGATCACAAAATGATGGAGGAGTCTGTGGACAAAGCATGCGCCCTTCCGATAAAGGGGATCAAGCTTCAGCTTCTGCATGTTCTCACGGGAACGAGGCTTGAACAAATCTATACTAATGATCCGTTTCATATAATGAGCATGGATGAATACTGCGAACTTGTTGTTTCCCTAATCCGAAGGATTCCCGAAGGAATTATCATACACAGAGTTACGGGAGACGGGCCAAGAAAACTGCTGATTGAACCAAAGTGGAGCACAGACAAGAAAAGAGTGCTAAATACTATTAACAAGATGTTGAAAGAGGAGTAATTATGCCACCTGCAGGAGGAAGAGGAGGTCCGGGGGGACACTATATGAGCGAAGAGGAGATGGCCTCTGTCCCCAAAGTAACATCAGCCCTGATAAAAAGAGTTTTTTCGTATCTGAAACCTTATTGGAAGCAGCTGATTATGGTGCTTTTGTGTATTGCGCTGTCATCGGTGGCATTCCTTATGCCCTCGATCCTTACGGGAAAAATCATTGATGAAGGGCTTATCGGCCGCAATATGAAACTTCTTATCATATATATAGCGGCTTCATTCGGCGTGACCGTTCTTGCCAGTCTTATAGGTGTGGGTGAAAGCTATATTAACAACTGGATCGCACAGCACATTACTTTTGATATGCGAAATATGATGTATGAGCATTTGCAGCGTATGTCACAGCGATTCTTTACCGCCAACAATCAGGGCGACATCATAACACGTATGACCTCAGACATAGACGGGGTTGAATCTGTCATCACGAATACTTTTAAGAGTATTTTGTCTAATTCCATTACTCTCATTTTTGCAATTGCAGCAATGTTCCAGAAAAACTGGATACTTGCCATTCTCGGGATTCTGATAATCCCGCTCTTTGCCATTCCTACAAGACGAGCCGGAAAAACAAGGTGGAAGCTTACAAACGAAGCACAGCAGTGCAATGACGAAGTAAACGGGATATTAAACGAGACTCTTTCGGTTAGCGGACAGCTCCTTGTCAAACTTTTCGGAAAAGAGAAAGAGGAATACGAGCGTTATAAAGCCGTCAACAATAAGATGATCAATCTGAATATCAGGGAACGCATGGCGGGACGCTGGTTTTTTATGGTGCTAAATACGGTAACCAATATCGGGCCTATGCTGCTGTACCTTGCGGGCGGAATACTGATCATGAAGTATGACAGTACGATCACCGTCGGTGATATTACGGTGCTTGTAGCACTGCTTGGCAGAATGTACGGGCCTGTGAACCAGCTGCTCAATATCCAGGTGGACTGGATGCGGTCGATGGCCATGTTTTCCAGGATCTTTGAGTATTTTGACATGCCTGTGGAGATCAAGAATGCCCCGGACGCGATCGTACCGGATCACGCGGAAGGAAATGTGGAGTTCAGACACGTCTATTTCCACTACGAGCCTTCCAGAAAGATCCTCAAGGATGTGAGTTTTAAGCTTGATACCGGGCACAGCATCGCGATCGTCGGTCCTTCGGGATCCGGCAAAAGCACGCTCGTCAACCTGATCCCGCGCCTGTATGACACGGTGAGCGGCCAGGTGCTCTTTGACGGGACAGATGTCAGAAAGCTCGATCTGACCTTCCTGCGGGGAAATATCGGTGTCGTTACGCAGGACACCTATCTGTTCAACGGCACGAT
>DEEW01000060.1:2543-3893 GCA_002350465.1 Lachnospiraceae bacterium UBA2868 | reverse complement strand
CCGGTAAGGTAGTTTGTTGATTCGGCAAGGGAGAGTATGACTGAGGCTACTTCCGCCGGTTTTCCGATTCTGTCGGCGGGAATGTCGGACACAACTTCGGCAAGTTCCTCGTCGGACAGTCTTGAATTCATATCTGTATCTATTAATCCGCACGCTACTGCGTTAACACTTATACCGCTTGGAGCCAGTTCCTTGGCAAGCGCTTTTGTGAAAGCGTCCAGACCGCCCTTTGATGCGGAGTATGCAACTTCCATTGATGCACCGCTTTCTCCCCAGACAGAGGATACATTTATTATCTTGCCGGAAAATTCCGAGAGCATATGCGGAATCGCAGCTCTGCACATATAGAAGACTGAGCTGAGGTTAGTATCAATCGTCTTCTGCCAGTCTTCGTCGGACATATCGGTTATAAGCCCCACATAGGAGATTCCCGCGTTGTTGATCAAAACCGTGGGAGGCTCGATTTTTGAAAACAGTTCCTTGACGGCCTGCGGATCTGAAACATCTGCCTGATACGCATCACATTTGACTTTGTATGCATCCTCCAGATCTTTTGCGAGCCGCTCAAGACTTTCGATGTTCTTGATACAGCATAGAGTCAGATCATATCCTGCTCTTGCAAATTCTATCGCTATTGCACGTCCTATTCCACGGGACGCACCTGTGATCAGCGCTTTTTTACTCATAACCTGTCACCTCGCTTCCTCTGATCATATGGCTGGTGTGTAAGCTGTAAATATGGTAAAATTATTTCCGTTCCTACTTTATATTATATCACACGAAAGCAAGGAGACTGACATGAGCGAATTGTATGACGTAATTATTATAGGAGCCGGACCTGCAGGACTTACAGCAGGTATTTATGCGGCACGTGCCGATCTGAAAACTCTTCTTATAGAAAGATACGGTGCCGGCGGGCAGATTCTTAATACATATGAAGTTGACAACTATCCGGGACTTGCAGGCATTACAGGCGGAGAGCTTGGCGCCAAGATGAGCGAGCACCTTGATAAGTTCAACGTTACCAGGCTCATGACAGAAGTCGAGGGAATTGATTTTGCCGAAGGCGCCAATAAGGTTAAGACCGATGCGGGTACGTTCATTGGCAAGACGGTTATCCTTGCTACCGGTAATTCTCCGAGAAAACTGGGAATACCCGGAGAGGAGGAACTTACCGGTGCCGGAGTCAGTTACTGTGCCACATGCGACGGAGCATTTTTTAAAAAGCGTACCGTTGCAGTAATCGGCGGCGGTGATGTTGCTGTTGAGGATGCGATTTTCCTCGCGAGAGGGTGCGAAAAAGTTTACCTTGTGCACAGACGCGATGAACTTCGTGCAGCCAAGATACTT
>DEEW01000060.1:560-2514 GCA_002350465.1 Lachnospiraceae bacterium UBA2868 | reverse complement strand
ATGGGACAGCATTCCGAAAGAGATAGTTAAGGCAGATACCGGAATGGTTGGCGGACTTACAATAGAGAACGTGAAGTCACATGAGGTGAAAACACTTGAGGTTTCCGGAGTGTTTATCGCAACGGGTAACAATCCCAACTCTTCCTATACCGATGCGATTGATAAGGATGAAAACGGATATATCAAGGCCGACGAGTCATGTGCCACATCACTTCCCGGCGTGTTTGCCGCAGGAGATGTACGTACAAAACGTCTGCGCCAGGTTTCGACAGCGGTTGCGGATGGTGCAAACGCGGTATATTCGGTGCAGGAGTTCCTGATTTGACATTATGGGCTTATTCTGATATCCTATACGCTGAATCTGAAAACGTAACAATTTTGTAATATTTAATTATAAATCCGAGGGGGAATCGTATTTATAATTGGAGGTTTTATGAAGAAAGGCTTATTAAAAGCTACGGCAGTCATTGCGGCTGCAGTGACTGTTGCAACAAGCTTTCCTATAAATGATGTTAAAGCTGCGTCAAGTTATGTTTTTCCTGCTGCGGGTGTTGCACTTGCTGCGGGAAACGGAGTATCCCTGGCGGATATAAGAGCCAATGTGGCGCGTAACGCAGCGAAACAGTCAACAATAGCCAATCATGAGAAGATCACCAAGAAGGACGAATCTACGGTTCAGAAGGTTGAGACTCCTTCATCAAAGGCTGTAAACGAAGGAACCGTGATAGACGGAATTGCCGTCGTAGGTTCCGCTTCGGAAGGCGCAACAATAGAGATAACATCCACAGACAAGCCTGTTTCCGACGGAGGAATGAACGGCGGAGACGATACCGAACTTGCAGAAGGTGACAACACTGCCGAAAATGCGGATGCGTCTGAGACGGAAGCCAATCCTACTATAGATATCAAGCCCGAATCCCAGGATGTGGAGGAAGGTGAAGAGGATCTTTCAGATCAGGTTATTGCGGTTGTTGACGGATATGTTAATGTACGTTCAATGCCAGATGAAAACAGTGAGATTGTCGGTAAGCTCTATAACCATTCGGCCGGAACATGGCTTGATAAGCAGGGTGATTGGTACAAGATAGAGTCCGGAAATGTAGTCGGTTTCGTCAAGGGTGAATATGTCAAGACCGGTCAGGCAGCTGTTAAACTGGCGGCCGAGGTTGGACAGAGAACGGCTACGGTTCATACAACAACACTAAAGATAAGAGAAGAAGCAAGTCTCGATTCGAAAGTTCTCGGACTTGTTGCAAACGAAGACCAGCTGACCGTCATCGAGGAAACCGAGGAATGGGTAAAGGTTAACATCGAGGAAGGTGACGGTTGGGTTTCCAAGGAATTCGTCAGCATAGCAACTCTCTTCCCTCAGGCTGAATCCAAGGCGGAAGAGGAAGCAAGACTGAAGAAGGAAGCCGCAGAACGTAAGAAAGCTCAGCAGGCAGCAGCCAGAAGTGCAGGCGGTAAGAGCAGCAGCAAGAGCAGTAGCGGCGGCGGTGGCGGCGGATCATATGCTGTCAGCGGAAGCGGTCTCGGAGCAAGTGTTGCGAATTATGCACTGCAGTTTGTGGGCAACCCGTATGTATATGGCGGAACAAGCCTTACAAACGGAACAGACTGCTCAGGATTTACAATGGGTGTGTACAGAAACTTCGGCGTATCACTGCCTCACTCTTCGGGTGCCCAGCGCTCCATGGGTTACGGAGTCGGAAGCCTTGCGGAGGCACAGCCCGGTGATATCGTATGTTACTCAGGACACGTTGGTATTTACATCGGCGGAGGACAGATTGTTCACGCATCGACTGCGAAGACGGGTATCAAGGTTTCGAATGCATCATATCGTAACATCCTTGCAATTCGAAGAATATTCTAAGAAAATCATTGGGACCGGTTCGAAAGAGCCGGTCCTTTTGTTTATGTCCGACTTAATTGCTAATGAAGCGGTTGATATGGT
>DEEW01000060.1:281-520 GCA_002350465.1 Lachnospiraceae bacterium UBA2868 | reverse complement strand
CAGCCTGAGCGGCGTTTGAGCGGACTTGATGAAGAAATAGAAGTAAATGATCGAAGATCAAATCTAATAATGAAAGGGGTGGCTTACATGGAATTCATTATTGTAGGAAAGAATATTGATGTAACACCGGGTTTAAGACAGGCAGTGGAGGACAAGATAGGCAAACTTGAGCGTTATTTTACCCCCAACACACAGATCCATGTTACACTCAGCGTGGAGAAGGACAGACAGAAGATCGA
>DEEW01000060.1:0-226 GCA_002350465.1 Lachnospiraceae bacterium UBA2868 | reverse complement strand
ATGTATGTATCGATTGATCTTGTTGAGGAGATCATTGAGCGTCAGCTCAAGAAATACAAGAACAAGATCATTGATGCAAAGCATGCATCCGAGAACTTCCGCCAGGATTTTCTTGACAAGGATTATGCGGATGATGACGAGATCAGAATCGTTCGTACCAAGAGAGTTGATGTGAAGCCTATGTATCCTGAGGATGCATGTGTTCAGATGGAGCTTTGCGGACACA
>DEEW01000202.1:33897-37196 GCA_002350465.1 Lachnospiraceae bacterium UBA2868 | reverse complement strand
GAGAAATATACCAAGACCGATAAGTTTGTTGAGGAAATAGCCAAAGAGAAGCTCGGATTGCTGTATGAGAATGAGATCCTGTTCAGATCCGATATCAATAAATAAGCACGGGGAAAACAATTCCTGTGCTTTTTATTTGAGATAAGATAATATATGATATGTAGATAGAAGGGGCCCACGAAGTGGGAAGAAGTCTGTCTACACCGCGAGGGCCTTCGACGAAGTCGACAAGAATGCCCGAGCGACATTGTTAAATGTAGATAGAAGGGACCCACTGACCTACTGTGCACAAGAGGAACATAAAATGGAGAAGGAAGCAATCTACGAAAAAGTCATTTCCTATATCAAAGAAAACAACCTGATCAGTCCGGAAGATATGATCGTTGAGGGAATCTCAGGCGGTGCCGACTCGGTATGCCTTTTTCTTATGCTTGAGGAGTACAAAAAAGAGGTCGGATTCAATACGGTTGCTGTCCACGTAAATCACGGCATACGGAAGAAGACCGCAGATAAGGATGAGAAGTTTGTTGAGAAGTTATGCGAATCAAAAGGTGTAGAATTAAAATCATATAAAAAAGATATTCCTCTGATATGTAAGATTACCAAAGAATCTGAGGAAGAGTGCGGCAGACGCATCAGATATGAGATATTTGATGAGGTGTGCAGCCAGTATGAAAATGCCAAAATTGCAGTCGCACATCACATGAACGATCAGGCTGAGACAGTTATTTTCCGCATAATAAGAGGAAGCGGAATAAAGGGGCTCGGCGGTATGGAAGCAAAAAGAGATAATATAATACGCCCGCTTCTGTGCCTTAAAAGGGAAGAGATAGAAGAGTATCTTGAGCAATCGGGTCAGAAATACCGTACCGATGAAACAAATAACGCCATTGAATACAGCAGAAATTATATACGCAAGAAGATAATACCGAAGTTTGAAAATGTTCGCCAGAATGCCGTCGAGCATATTAATGCTTTGTCGGGAGAAGCGGCGGACATTAATGATTTTATGGAGAAGAAGGCGCTTGAGCTTTTAGAAGAAGCGTCAAAGGAAGCCGACAGAAAATATATTACAAAGGGACTTACTACGAAATACAAATCGGATATTTTATCGGGGGCAGAGCCGATATTGCTGAAATTTGCAGTTAGGGCGTTAATTACGGAGGCAGGAGTTTCCATTAAGGATGTTACAAGAAATCATGTTGACGCACTTTGTGAAATGATAGCAAAACCCAAAAGCGGGGAGATACATCTTCCGAAGGGAGTTACGGTTGTTAAGGAGTCGGGGATTGTTTATATCAAGCCCCGGGAAGATTTTGAGCCACAGATACAGGAAGTTATTAACATTCCCGAGGTTGTTATGCCGACTGTCAGTGAGAGTCCTGCAAATGAATCTGATAAAAAGCCGGATTCCCCTTATAAATTCTATTATCCGATCATCGGAGAAGGAAACTATATGCTCCCCGATGGCAGTGTGGTTTCGTGCAGAATTCTCAATGAATTTGACAAAAACGAGATTCCGGAAGATACCTATACGAAATGGATGGATTATGCTAAAATGTCGGAAGATTTGTGCATTAGAACGCGCAAGTCGGGTGATTTTCTCGTTATCAACAAAAACGGTAACGAAGGGAATCTGAAGAATTACATGATAAATGAAAAGATCCCGAAGAGTGAAAGAGACGAAGTACCTATTCTTGCAAGCGGATCAAGAGTTTATTGGGTAATGGGACACAGGATATCCGAGGATGTTAAGGTAACGGATAATACAACCTGCGTAATTGAATTTGTTTATAAAAAAGCAAATACAGAGTCGGAAGAAAACGAAGTATCTGAAGCGACAGAAGGAGTTGAAAATGGCTGATAAGATATCGGTGCTTTTTACTGAAGAAGAAGTAAATGCACGTATCAGGGAAATGGGTGAACAGATAAGCAGAGACTATGAAGGAAAATCCCTTCATCTGGTAGGTATTCTTAAGGGAGCGACTTTCTTTGCATGTGAGCTTGCAAAGCGGATTACGGTTCCTGTAACGATTGATTTTATGAGTGTATCAAGCTACGGTGATGCAACGGAATCATCAGGAGTTGTTAAGATCACAAAGGATCTTGATGAACCCTTGGAGGGAAAAGATGTTCTTGTTGTGGAAGATATCGTGGATACAGGAAATACACTGAGCTATCTGCTTGATAATTTACAAAAGCGCGGATCATCTTCAGTCAGACTGTGTTCATTGCTAAACAAGCCGGATAGGAGAATTAAGGAAGTTAATGTAGATTATACGGGGTTTGTTATTCCCGATGCATTTGTAGTCGGCTATGGCCTTGATTATGCGCAAAAGTACAGAAACCTTCCCTACATAGGAATAGTTGAGACAGAATAAAAACCAAATAAACAGAGAGGATACAGGCAATCATTGAGTAACAGAAATAAAGGAATCGGTTTTTACGTAATGATACTGCTGATCTTTGTAGTTCTTGCCCTTGTATGGTCAAGAATGCAAAGCGGCGCTATGCAGGAGATCAATCACGAAAAGTTTGAGTCATATCTTCAGTCAGATGATGTTTTGCAGATCAATCTGATCCAGAACGCGGAAGTACCTACCGGAGAAGTTGAGCTTATTCTTAAATCCGGTGTTAGGGTATTCATGTATACTTCGGATATTAACGAGGTTGCGCATGAACTGGATACGAAATTCCCTGCGTATACTATTGAGGACGTCAAGAGAGAAGGCTGGTTTACGGCATATGTACTCCCTGCACTGATCGTAGGGTTGATGATGATCGTTTTCATTACCTATATGAACGGATCGGCAGGCGGCGGAAGCAAGATGATGAATTTCGGAAAGAGCCATGCCAAACTGTCCAGCAGTGATAATAAGATTAAGTTCGGTGATGTTGCAGGCCTTGATGAGGAAAAAGAAGATCTTGAGGAGATAGTCGACTTCCTGAAGAACGCAAAAAAATATGCTGATGTGGGAGCCAGAATTCCGAAAGGCGTTATTCTTGTGGGACCTCCCGGAACAGGTAAAACACTCTTTGCAAAAGCAATAGCCGGTGAGGCAGGTGTGCCCTTTTTCTCAATCTCGGGATCGGATTTTGTGGAGATGTTTGTCGGAGTCGGTGCCAGCCGTGTCAGAGATCTGTTTGAGGAAGCCAAGAAGAATGCTCCCTGTATCGTATTTATTGATGAGATAGATGCTGTTGCCAGAAGGCGAGGAACCGGAATGGGCGGCGGACATGACGAGAGAGAGCAGACACTTAACCAGCTGCTTGTGGAGATGGATGGTTTCGGTGAGAAT
>DEEW01000202.1:33472-33696 GCA_002350465.1 Lachnospiraceae bacterium UBA2868 | reverse complement strand
GATCTTGAGAACCTTATGAATGAGGCGGCTATAAGGGCAGCCAAAGATGACCGGAAATTTATTAAAATGACCGATATAAGGGAATCATTCCTGAAGGTTGGTGTCGGAACCGAGAAGAAAAGCAAGATTGTCTCGGATAAGGAAAAGCGTATTACGGCATTTCATGAGAGCGGACATGCAATTCTTCATTATATCCTGCCGGATATAGACCCTGTTAATACGGT
>DEEW01000202.1:32057-33240 GCA_002350465.1 Lachnospiraceae bacterium UBA2868 | reverse complement strand
GAAGTATTTATCGGTCGTGATCTTGCGCATCCCAAAGCCCACAGTGAGCTTATGGCTTCGAAGATTGACGAAGAAGTCAAGTACATAATAGACACCTGCTATGAGAAGGCAGTTAATCTTATCAATGAAAACCGTGATAAGCTTGATGCCTGTGCCGAGCTTCTCCTTGAAAAAGAGAAAATCAATCGTGCCGAGTTTGAGGCATTGTTCGNNTGTTCGGGGCTCCCGATCCGGATTCCGAGACTATGGACGGTGTAGACATAGCAGATTGATGAGTGAACTGCCCAATATATAGTGATTTTCACAATAAAACGCAATAATCATATGTGAAATTGCACAAACAAACGTAGGCATATTTGTAATATTTGTGAATTTAATGGATAGATTTTGTGTATGCCCGGGGATATAATTCCATTGTAACCCCCCAATAAGAGGATGATTCTTAGAATCATTCCCCATAAGAAAGAAATACCTTCTCCAAAAACGGCTCCTTTTTAGGAGCTGTTTTGTTATGGTATAATAGGGAATTAAGGATTGTAAAAGCGAGGGGATTTTAAATGGATTTGGGAAACAGCAGCGAGATTTTGCAGAAGGGCAGATTTATTACAAACTACAAGCCCGTTCTCAACAGAAGGGGTATCTTTTCCGATTATTCGGAGGACTACATTATTCCACTTGAACCAAATGCATACGGTATTGTTACGATAAAGCTCCGCAGCATCAGAAATAATGTAGATGTTGCCATGCTTGTGTGTAATGGCGAGAACATACTTATGGAGCTTACCGAAACAACGGAAGAGTTTGATTTTTACTCTGCAAGTTACCGCTTGAGCAATGAGATAATACGGTATCATTTTGAGGTTTTGTCTGCCGGAACAAAATGTTTCTATGACACAAGGGGTGTTGTAAAGGACACAAATGACTATTTTGATTTCCGTATACGCCCCGGATTCAAAACTCCCGACTGGGCAAAAGGCGCCGTAATATATCAGATATATACGGATAGATTTTATAACGGTGATCCTTCAAATGATGTCCTTACAAATGAGTACAGATACATAGGCGAAAATGTTACAAAGGTGGATGACTGGAGTAAGAATCCGGCATATATGGGTGTCAGGGAATTCTACGGAGGTGACCTTGAAGGTGTCATGAAGAAACTTGATTATCTTCAGGATCTCGG
>DEEW01000202.1:26836-31984 GCA_002350465.1 Lachnospiraceae bacterium UBA2868 | reverse complement strand
GATTATGATTATATCGATCCTCATTTTGGTAAGATTGTTGACGATAAGGGCGAGCTGCTTGAAGGTGACAAGAAGGACAACAAGGATGCGACCAGGTACATAAACCGGGTGACTAACAAGGCTAATCTTGAGGCATCGAACAGGTATTTTGCCTCTTTTGTGGATGAAGCCCACAAGAGGGGGATCAAGGTCATTATAGACGGTGTGTTCAACCATTGCGGGTCATTTAACAAGTGGATGGACAGAGAGAGAATATACGAGGAGCAGGAAGGCTATGAGAAGGGGGCTTATGTTGACAAAAACAGCCCTTATCATGACTTTTTCAGATTCTTTGAGGATAAATGGCCTTATAACGGAACCTATGACGGATGGTGGGGCCATGACACCCTTCCGAAGCTTAATTACGAGGGATCAAGAGAGCTTAGGGATTATGTCCTCAGAATAGCCAGAAAATGGGTTTCTCCGCCATATAACGTTGATGGATGGAGACTTGACGTTGCCGCAGACCTCGGCCACAGTCCGGAATTCAATCACCAGTTCTGGAAAGATTTCAGAAGAGCGGTTAAAGAGGCAAATCCGAATGCGATAATAATTGCCGAGCATTACGGAGATCCCTCAAGCTGGCTGGCCGGTGATGAATGGGATACCATAATGAATTACGATGCGTTCATGGAGCCTGTTACGTGGTTCCTTACCGGAATGCAGAAGCACAGCGATGATTTCAGACAGGATCTTCTCGGAAATGCGGATGCATTTGAAGGCATGATGCGTGACGGAGTGGCTAAATTTACGGCTCCTACACTTTTTACGACCATGAATGAGCTGTCGAATCACGATCATTCGAGATTCCTGACTAGAACCAATCATATAGTCGGGCGTGTTGCCGACAAAGGATACGAGGCTGCAAGCACCGGAATCAACAAGGCGGTAATGAGAGAAGCAGTTGTCATACAGATGACATGGGCGGGAGCCCCGACTATATATTACGGTGATGAAGCCGGTGTGTGCGGGTTTACGGATCCGGATAACAGAAGGACGTATCCATGGGGTAACGAAGATAAGGAGCTTATCCGTTTTCACAAGGAAATAATACGGATTCACAAAGAAAATCACGAGCTTATAACAGGAGCGGGGATTATACTTCATAAGGATTACAATGTCATAGCATACGGAAGGTTTCTCAGGGATAATGAAATCATTGTCATAGTCAACAATAATGACTGTGACAAGGAAATTGAAATGAGAGTCTGGCAGACCGGAATACCAAGAGAATCAAAGCTCACAAGACTTATTATGACCGATGCGGATGGGTTTACGACAGATCCGGAGGAATACGAGATCGAAAACGGCCGGCTCAGGATAACTCTTCCCAAAACATCGGCTGTAGTTTTAAAAGGCAGACAGGAAAAGAAGGAAAAAGAAGAAAAACCTGATGAATCAAAGAAGGTAAGTCCTTTACAGAAGCTTGAATTTCTGCTACATTAAAGGTTGTTTTGGAGTGATTTTACATGCGTGAAATGGAATTCAAAATGGAGCGTCCCGGTCTGCTTGCGGCGGGAGAGAGCGTTACGGTTACCGAAGGAGTGCTTCCGACAAGCTATTACTATACGATAGATCCTTCGCTTGCTATGAGCGGAAATTTCGAGTTCAGACAGAGATTAAATAGCAGGGAAGGAGTCGTAAAGAGCGTCGAAGAAAGGCCTGCAGGATTCTATGTTACGGTAGAATTTCCGGAGGATTGACTTATGTTTGGCATTGGAAAGAAAAAGGACGATAAGAACAGCGATAAGATCGAAGAGGAAAGACGGTTTGTATCCGAACTGTCATATAATGTCCGGAATCCGCTGAATACAATATGCGGGATTACCGAAATCACGAAGAAAGTAATTATGAATGACTGTGACAAGGATACGCTGCTCTCATATGTGGATATTCTTGGGGATGCCGCGACGGAACTGCAGCAGACGATAGATCATTTCTTTGAGTGCTTCGAAACGGGAAACTATGCGGCTCTTCACGGAACGAATACAGAGGAAGTAGACAGCAGTATACTGAATAATCTCCGTGTAATGGTAGTTGAGGACAGCAGTGTCAGCCAGCTTATTGCCAAGGAGATGCTTGAATCCCGGGGTTCCATCGTTACGGTGTGTGATAGCGGAAAAGAGGGTGTGGATCTGTTCAACAAGTCCGTTACAGGAACATATGACGTAATTCTTATGGATATCAATATGCCCGGAATGGACGGATACGAAGCAACCGACGCTATCCGTAACGGAAGCCATCCGCAGGCAAAATCAATACCTATAATCGCTATGACGGCAGAAGCTCTGCCTGATGATATACAGACAGCTCTTAGAACAGGAATGAACGGGCATATAAGTAAACCTATCAATGTAGAGAAGATTTTATCCGCAATCAAGGGCGTTCTCTAGAAAAAAGTGTTGCAAAAGCATTGAAATACGTGTATAATGGCTTTTGCTGACGCGGATTAGCGATATTTATTCGCCCAGATAGCTCAGTTGGTAGAGCAGAGGACTGAAAATCCTCGTGTCACTGGTTCGATTCCGGTTCTGGGCACCTTGCAGGTGTGGTTCAATGGTAGAACACCAGCCTTCCAAGCTGGTGACGTGGGTTCGATTCCCATCACCTGCTTTACAGAATACCTTCAGGATAAACCTGAGGGTATTTTTTTGTGTAGTTTTACAAAAAACCGACCAAAAGTCGAAAATTGTATTGACATGACCAAAAACAGATTGTATACTAAAAACCGACCGGTGGTCGAAAACTGGATCGAGATAACTGCTAAACGGAGAAAACAGCATGAAAAAGGGAGAAAAAAGAAAGCAGGAGCTTCTGGATATTGCTTACAAAATGTTTCTGTCAAATGGATATGAGAACACAAGCGTTGACGAGATCATTGAGGCAGCGGGCATAGCAAAGGGTACATACTATTATTACTTCGAGAGCAAGGAAGCGATGCTTGAGGAAGTGATAGGGATGATGATCGACAAAGAAGTGTCCAATGCGAAACTTGTACTTGAATCCGATGCAGGTGTTCCGCAAAAGATTGCCGGGATCATAGCATCACTTCGCCCCGCAGAGGATGAATCTACTATAGAGAATGCCTTAAACAGACCGGAGAACATAGTCATGCATGACAAGATTAACAGGATGATAGTGGAAAAGGCCGTTCCGCTTCTGTCTGAGGCTGTCAGCGAGGGAGCAAGAGAAGGGATTTTCGCCTGTGATAATATACCGGAACGTGTAAGAATGCTTCTGGTAATAAGTAATGAGACGTTTAACGACAGAGAGTATACAGACGCAGATGTTGATGTATTTATAGAAATCACGGAAAAGCTGTTTAATGCACAGCCGGGAACGATGGCGTTTGTAAGGGCACTTATCAGGTAGGAGGCCGCGTTGAACAATAAGAGTAATTTCGGCAAATTCATACTACTGTGGGCTGGAGAGCTTATCTCTTCTATCGGCGGAGGTCTGACCAGCTTTGGACTCGGAGTGTATATATTCCGGGAAACCGGAAGTGCGGCAAGTATGGCGATAGTTACGCTGCTTGGATTCCTGCCGACACTGGTACTGAGTGTCCCTGCGGGGGTTCTTGCTGACAGATACGACAGAAGGCTCCTTATGATGATCGGTGACGGCTGTTCCGCGATCGGAGTCATATACATTCTTGTCTGCATGATAATGGGTGAAGCCTCGCTTGGACAGATATGTGCAGGTGTGTTTATAAGTGCTGTATTTTCGGCTCTTCTTGAACCGGCGTTCCGGTCGACGATAACGGATCTTCTCACAGAAGATGAATACTCAAAGGCGAGCGGACTTGTATCTCTTGCAGGAAGCGCGAGATACCTCTTCTCTCCTGTGATAGCGGGATTTCTGCTGGCGGTTTCTGATGTGAAGCTTCTGCTTGTCATAGATATATGCACCTTCATTATTACGGTAACAGCCGCGGCTGTTGTCAGAAAAGGCCTTGAGACGAAAATCACAGAGAACAGAGAATCTTTTGCACAGAGTATCAGGGGAGGCTGGCAGGCACTTACCGAAAAGAGAGGCGTAATCGTTCTTGTAGCCATCTCATCGGCGATAACAATGTTTATGGGTGTACTGCAGATACTGGTTGAGCCCCTTGTCCTGTCCTTCGCAGATGCAAAAACACTTGGGATAGCGGAGACGGTCTGTGCGTGTGGAATGCTTGCAAGCGGCCTGTACCTGGGAGTAAGAGGGATCAAAAATCATTTTGTTACGGTGCTTGGAATGGCATTGATGCTTGCGGGCCTGTTCATGTCCGGCTTTGGCCTTGTGGAGAACATATATGTCATTTGCATTTTCGGGTTTTTGTTCTTTACGGCTCTGCCTTTTGCCAACAACTGTCTTGATTATCTAGTCAGGACAAACGTAGCCGATGAGGTTCAGGGTAGAGCATGGGGGATGATAGGGTTCATATCCCAAATGGGATATGTGGTTGCTTATGCAGTGTCGGGTGTGGCAGCCGATACTCTCGGAAGCGTTACGGGTGCCGGAGTAGGAAGGGGATCGGCATATGTGATCATAATAGCCGGTATCTGCCTTGCAATCACTTCAGTTAGTATTTTGTTTACAGGAAGTATCAGGAAACTTGAGAACGTGCCGGGAGAAGAGGGAATCTAATGGCGTGGCTCTCAAGAATACATATGGAGGAGAAGAATATGAATACAGCAAATAACGAAAAATACAAATACAGACCGGTGCTGTTTTTTCTGATGGCATACCTTTTCACATGGATATTCTGGGTACCGGCCATATTTGTCAATGAGAATCTCGGATCGGTACTAATGGTTCTGGGGCTGTTTGCACCCCCTGTCGTATCAACCGTATTTGTTCTTGCGTCCGGTTCGGATGTTCTGAAGCGGGATCTTAAGAATAAACTTATCGGCTTCTATAGGGTTAAATGGGGTAATGTTGCAATATCTATAGTGGTATTTGCCGTAATAATTGTGTGCTCGATCCTTCTGTCTCTTGCGTTCGGCCAGTCTCTGGACCAGTTTTCCTTCACGGACGATTTTTCGTTTACGGGTGTGGGAATAGGGAGCGCACTTGTGACGATAACTCTTGCCTCGATAATAGAGGAAGTGGGCTGGAAAGGGTACT
>DEEW01000202.1:26458-26810 GCA_002350465.1 Lachnospiraceae bacterium UBA2868 | reverse complement strand
TTCTGGGAGTCCATGGTATTCGGTGCGCTGTGGTCATTCTGGCACTTTCCTCTGATATTTATCAAAGGAACGTATCAGGCGGGTCTGATGGTCAATCCGCTTTACGTTATCAATTTCTTTGTAAGCGGTATACCCCTGGGATTCATAATTACATGGGTGTACCTTGCAAGCGACAGATCAATACTTGCGTGTATGATTTTCCATCTGTTTGTGAATTTCATGCAGGAAAAGATAGCGATGACTCCCGAGACCAAATGCGTGGAAACTATTGTTGTTACCGTTGCGGCAGCGATCATAGTTATACGGGAGAAGGATATGTTCTTTGAGACGCGTCATGTCGGAAGACTGCTCG
>DEEW01000202.1:24814-26415 GCA_002350465.1 Lachnospiraceae bacterium UBA2868 | reverse complement strand
TCATGCCTTTAAGGGTTTGATCCTGTCATACAGATAAGTTCTGTATCTGTACCATGCGGTTACTCCGCTGACAACCCAAACGACACCGGCAGATACCCAAATACCGGTCTCGCCCATTCCCATATATTTAGTCATGAGTATCGGAAGAGTAAATCTTCCGATAACTTCCACGATCCCGTTAAACAGAGCAAAAAATGCGTCGCCGACTCCCGTCAGTACACCGCGGACAACGTATATTAGCCCGAGCGCCAGATAGAACAGGGATGTAATACGAAGACCCATTGCACCGAGAGCTACAACTCTGTCATCGGTAACAAACAGACTTGTGATTGTACCGCCGAAAAACTGCATTACAAGAATCATAATTGCGGTAGTTACAGCCATTATCAGAAGACCTTTTCTGTACCCGGTGTATACACGGTCGTATTTTTCGGCTCCGTAATTCTGCCCGCTGTATGTCGCCAGCGACGTTCCCAGTGTGGTGTAGGGCTGGTGAATAAGCTGCTCTATTCTGTTGGTAGCGGTAAATGCGGCGATAACGACTGTTCCGTATGCATTTACAACACGCTGTACCGCCATTGACGAAATAGATATGAGGGCAAACTGAAGAGACATGGGTACTCCGAGTCTGATGACTTTATATGAAGTCTGCGCCGAGAATACAAAATCTTCTTTTTTCAATCTGAAATACGGATTGATTCTGTAAGCATATATGCCGCATGTCAGGGTTGCCGTAAACTGGGCGATTATTGTAGCAATCGCAGCACCTTTGATTCCCATCTTGAAATTATAGACAAAGATCACATCAAGTATTACATTCAGAATAGTTGACAGTATGAGAAAATAAAGGGGTGACCTGGAATCCCCCAGAGCTCTTAGCATGGATGAGAGATAGTTGTATAAAGAGACAAACAACAGTCCCAGACACATATATCTGATATACATGCTCGCATCGGGAAGAATATCGGCAGGGGTGGAAAGAAGCCTTAACAATGAAGGGGATATGATATAACCTATCGTTCCGAAAAACACAGGAACGGCAAGCATTATCATGCCGGTATTTACGATACAGTTTTTAACCATTTTATCGTCACCGGCTCCGTAATACTGGGACACTACGATACCTCCGCCTCCGCCTATTCCGTTACAAAGAGCAAAGAATAGGAATGTAATGGAAGCGGATGCTCCTACAGCCGCAAGAGCATCAGGTCCCACAATGCGGCCAACGATTATCGAATCTGCAATGTTGTATATCTGTTGGAAAATGTTACCAACAAGAGCGGGAAGCGCAAACAGAAGAATGTGTTTTACCGGGCTTCCGACGGTCATGTCGGTTGTATGATCTTTCATAATACCAGCCTCTTAATTACGTGAGAGCCACGCCATTTATAGTTCGCCACCCTGTCAGATGCAGCGATTGAGAAGTATTTTATAATAATCGGATTTACTTGTAAATAAGACTTCCTGATGATAACATAAATTAATAATCAGCATTCCGTTTTTTGATAACGTTCATATATCAGTTGCATTTAAATAAGAGGAAAAAGAATGTACGACGAAATACTGAATAATCGTTATATAGGGGCTGCCGCAATAATTGC
>DEEW01000202.1:17944-24691 GCA_002350465.1 Lachnospiraceae bacterium UBA2868 | reverse complement strand
CAAAAGGGCGAAACAACGGAGTGTGATTACAGATGCAGAAGCATATCAGATTGTACAAGCAGCGAAGAAATGCATCTGACGAGTCGTATCGTCTTTATTGAAAAGATAGAGGACGATTATTACTTCTTTGAGGAAATATACAATAACAACAAGCATACAAGTAATCTTGAAACGTTAGCCGAAAGCGACAGAAAGTTCAGGATCGCATATGACCAGATCAATATATATTCATGGGAATATACCGTCGCGGATCATTCGATGCGACCGTGTTTTCGCTGTATGAGAGATTTGGGTCTTCCGCCGGTACTGGAGAACTACCCCGAGTCGGCGATAGAAAGAGGGATAATACCCGAAAACTATGCCGGTATGTTCCGTCAGTGGCACAAAGCCCTGGACATGGGTGAAAAGGAACTGGAGACAATAATACCTCTTACAAGTGACAGAATACCTTTCCGAGTAAGATACACGGCAGAATACGACAAGGATGGCAAACCGTATAAAGCCTACGGATCGGCGACTCTGGTCACGGATGATGAACTTCGCGCAAGAGCCGCATCAGCCGAGAGACTTGCAGCTCAGACAGAGGAGATTGAGAAACAGAGAGACATATTGAAGGAAAGGGAAGAAGAGCTTAAGAAGGCTCTTGAGAGTGCCAGAGAGGCAAATCAGGCCAAGACACAATTCCTGAGTAATATGTCCCACGACATACGGACTCCGATGAATGCCGTTGTCGGATTCACATCACTTGCAAAGCTGAATATTGATAACAAAGAGAAGACGTTTGAGTATCTTGGGAAGATTGAAAATGCCAGCAATCTTCTGCTTAGAATACTTAATGATATTCTTGATATTACAAGGATCGAAAGCGGGGAGATTATTCTTACCGAGGATGAGATTGACATTCGGAAGGAAGTTGAAGCTATCGATGAGATATTCTTAAAGCTTGCTGAGGAACATGGAGTAGAGCTTACACATGATGTCAGCAAGGTACAGGACTTCAGAATATACGGAGATCGTCTCAGGCTCAATCAGATCCTGATGAACATAATATCGAATGCAATCAAATACACCGAAAAAGGCGGACATGTCCGTTATTCCATAACTCAGTCGGATTCTGACAGAGAAGGCTGTAACCGTTATACCATCACTGTCAGAGACAACGGGATAGGAATGAGTAAAGAATTTCTTGCTCACGCGTTTGAAATATTTACACGTGAGAAGAACTCAACCATGAGCAAAGTGATGGGAACCGGCCTCGGTATGGCTATTATAAAACGTCTTGTGGATGTGATGGACGGAAATATTGAAATAGAAAGCGAGCAGGGTGTGGGCACCACTGTCGTTGTGGATCTGGATCTGAAGAGGCGGGATATACTTGATGATAATACATCCGGGGATGCACTGGAGAATGAGGCGGATGATACTATCCTTGAAGGAAAAAGGATTCTTGTAGTTGATGATCAGTCGGTCAACAGAGTGATAGTTAAGGAGATGCTCAACCGGTACGGAGTGATCGTTGATGAAGCCGAAGACGGAAATGATGCCATACGAAAAATAGAGTCGGCGGATGACAGATACGATATTATACTTATGGATGTGCAAATGCCTGTGATGAACGGATATGAGGCTACAAAGAGGATCAGGGAGATGGAGGATCTTTCCAAGGCATCGTCCCCTATACTTGCCATGACTGCGGATGCATTTGCGGATGACAAGATTAAAGCACAAGAATCCGGTATGAACGAACATATAGCCAAACCGATAAACATTCGAAATACTGTGAAGCTTATTAAGAAATATTTATCTTGACAGGATAGCTTTTTGCGGAGTATAGTTACGGAAATGAATCTCGAAGAGATGGAAGTATGATGATCAACAGACAGTTAGATATAATTGCATCTGCATTTTTCTTTTTTGCCTTTACGTCGGACCGATGTAAGGGTAATTTGTGATGCAGATCAGAAATTGCACTTGCAGGCGGTCCGGAAGTCAAACCGGACCGCTTTTTTATTGCTTGTAAATAGGTGCGGCTCTTTTAAATCAGGAGGTGAAAAATGAGCGGACTAAAGATAGCATACAGTGGAATAGAAGGTGCTTTTGCGCATATAGTTGCAAGAAGGCTGTTTCCCGAGGAAGGATTTTTTTCATACAAAAGCTTCAGGAAAACGTATGAGGCTGTGGAGTCCGGCGAATGTGACATGGCGGTTCTGCCCATTGAAAACAGTTATTCCGGAGAGGTAAATGACGTTATGGATATGCTGTTTGATGGTAAGCTGTACGTCAATGCTCTGTACGGTTTGCCTGTTGTCCAGAACCTTCTGGGAGTAAGAGGCAGCAGAATACAGGATATCAAAAAGGTCATCAGCCAGCCCAAGGCGTTGGAGCAGTGTGATGAATATATCAGGAGTAAAGGGTTTGAGGCATTGCAGGCTACCAACACCGCTGTAGCCGCAAAGCAGGTTGCCCAGATGGAAGATATGTCGGTGGCTGCAATAGCAAGTATAGAAACGGCAGCCATATACGGACTCAAGGTTCTGGATGAGAAGATAAATGAAAGGGATGACAATACAACAAGGTTTGTTGTTATGTCTCGGAATAAGGGATGCGTGGATATTCCCGGACAGGAAAAAAGCTTTATAACGGTATTTACTGTAGATAATGTGGCGGGAGCATTGCTTGTGCCGTTGCAGATCATAGCAGACTACGGCTACAACATGAAAGTGCTTCACTCAAGACCGCTTAAGAGCCATAAATGGCAATACTATTTTTATGTTGAGATAGAAGGAGATGTCACCAGCGAAATGGGACAGAAAATGATGTCGGAACTTGAGAGTGCCTGCTCTTTTGCAAAAGCACTCGGCCCTCACTACGGAAAGTAAAAACGGAGACAAAAAGGAGACAAAAAGATGGGAATGAATTATGAAAGACAACTTGCGATACCTGCCGAACTTAAGGAGATGTATCCACTTACTGCCAAAATGAATACTGCAATTCAGGAGAGAAGAGCAAAACTGGAGTCTATCTTTGAAGGTAGAGATAACAGGCTTATTCTGATAATAGGACCGTGTTCCGCGGATAATGAAGATTCGGTAATGGACTATATAGGAAGACTTGTGGGAGTACAGGAAAATGTTGCTGATAAGATTTTTATCGTTCCGAGGATATATACAAACAAGCCGAGAACAACTGCAGAGGGTTACAAGGGTATGCTTCATCAGCCTGATCCGACCGAAAAGCCCAACCTGTTCAAGGGAATAGAAGCAACCAGGCATATGCATATGAGAGCGGTCATGGAGACCGGTTTTGCCTGCGCTGATGAAATGCTTTATACCGAAAATTATGCGTATCTTGATGATCTGCTGATATATGTAGCGGTAGGTGCACGTTCGGTTGAGGATCAGCAGCACAGGCTGACATCAAGCGGAATCAGCGTTCCGGTGGGGATGAAGAATCCCACATCGGGTGATTACAAAGTTATGATGAATGCAATATCCGCAGCTCAGAACAGCCACACCTTCATTTATCGCGGATGGCAGGTGCATTCCGACGGAAATAAACATACGCATGCGATACTGAGAGGATATACGGATCAGCACGGATCCATGAAACCCAATTATCATTATGAGGATCTTGTAAGGCTGTGTGACGTCTATGACGAGATGAAGCTTGATAATCCGGGGCTTATCGTTGATACCAATCACTGCAATTCCAACAAGAATCCTTTTGAGCAAAGGAGGATAATCAAGGAAGTCCTTCACTCGGCAAGACATGATGAGCGCATTGCCGCCATTCTCAAAGGGTTTATGATCGAAAGCTATATAGAAGACGGAGCGCAGGAACCCGGTGGAGGATGTTACGGCAAGTCGATCACAGATCCGTGTCTCGGATGGGAGAAGACAGAAAAGCTCATATATGAAATAGCTGATCTTCTGTAGGAATATACTTGTACTAATGTTATCAAATGATATAGAATGGTCTGGTATTGTCATAATGCTAAGAAAGGCTTTGTTTAACCGATGAAGTTTGAAAAGGTCAAAGAGAGCAGAATTGTTCTATATATTTGTGCATTCATTATCCCGTTTGTAATGATGATGATCTTCTGGAAGATATGCGGTATCTATCCTTTCGGAGAGCACTCAATACTTACGGGAGATATGGATGTTGAGTTTGTTAATTTCTACACGTATTTTATCAACACATTTAAGACCAAAAACGACTGGTCATATATGCTGGCGAAGACTATTGGAGGAGACTATCCCGGACTTGCAGCGTTCCAGTTACATGACCCGCTTCTGCTCCTCCTGTTTTTCTTTCCCGGCGACAAAATTGCCGTGGGGATAGAGTTTGTATTTTCTCTGCAGATATCAATAGCGGGACTGACAGCTTCGATCCTTCTTAATGAAAGATATGAGAGGTCATGGATGTCTCTGCTTTTTTCCACAGCGTATGCTTTCTCATCATTTTTCTTTGGCTACCTGGTACTTACGATTTACTTCGGAGCATTGGCAGTTCTTCCGCTTGTTCTGTTTTTCTTCCTGAAATTCCTTGACGATGGGCAATCCCTTGTGGGGTTTGTTATCTCGGCTGCTTATTACATCTTTGTTAATTATCATATGGGCTTTATGCTCGTCATTTTCCTTGTAATACTTTATATTTCAAGGATCATAGCGGACACTTCGTATATACGCCGTCTTCCTTCGCTGGCACTTGCCGGGGTGACAACTCTTCTGATCGATGGATTTTTTCTTATCAGAACCGGCCTGTCGCTTATGGGCGAGAAGACAACGAAAGGTGCAGACTATGGGTTTTACAGACGTTTTCCGATGAACCAGCTGTTCGCGGGACTGTTCTCGGGATGTGCCAGAAACGATCTTCGCCCCCTTATATATGCTTCTGCTGCCGCCCTGTTTTTCGCGGTTGTCTACCTTCTGCATAAGCGCATATCTATCAGAGACAAGATCGCAAATGTATTTGTTATAGCCGCTGTTGCCGTCAGCATGTGGATAAACAGCATTGATGCCGTATGGCACGGATTCAATAACCCGGAAGGATTCTATTGGAGATATGCATATTATATTAGCATCACTGTGATCGTTATGGCCTATAAAGGATTTATATCATTTGCCGATGACAGGGAGGACAGATCAAAGCGTCCGGTAATGCTTGCTGCTGTTATCTTACTTGCGTATATGGGATGGCTTACGATAGTGCACAATCCCTACCTTGACCGCTCCAGACTGATATTAAATGTGTGCCTTGTGATTATGACAGCTATTCTCGGTATTCTTGTGAAAAGTGTAAGGTTCAGGATGATCGGGTTTGTGCTCCTTATGGGATTATCGATAGGGGATATGCTCTATAACTCCGAGACAGCCTACATAAGTCTTAATTCCGAAGGAAGGGATCTCCCGCTGATGGCTGATTTTAAGGACGATTATCACAACATCAGCGATGTCATTTCATATGTAAAATCACAGGATGACGGATTCTACAGAATAGAGAAGGATTTCGACAGGGCTATAAATGATCCGTCGATGTTTGATTACATCGGACTGTCACACGACAGCTCATGTGAGAAAGATGAGATACTTGACTGGCTGGTAAATTTCGGATTCTGCAAGACCGTTTATTTTACGTACTATAACGGTGGAAGTACTTCGTTCGTTGATAATCTTTTCGGAATAAAGTATTACATCTCTCAATTCGATTCCGTTAATAAACCTTATGAGAGTATGTTGTATGACGGGAAATATTACGCATACAGAAACGGGAATGCTCTTCCGATGGCATTTACAGCTCCCGAGGGGCTTTCGGATTACGATATAAACGAAGGGAATACATTTGAAAAACAAAACAGACTTGCTTCATTATGGAATGACAGGCCTGTATTTATCAAGGCAGATCCGGACGTGTCACTCTCAGGTGCAAAAGAGGAAGAGGGACGTTATGTGCGGACGGATGAGGAAGGCTATATTATTTACGATATAACCATAACAGAAAAAATGCCCTTGTACTTTTATTTCTATGCACCCGGAAGACAAAACGGGGAAGTATTTGTAAACGGAGAATCAAGGGATGTGTATTTTACGGTCAATCATTGGAATACACTTTGCGCCGGAGTATTTGAGCCGCAGGATAAGGTTGAGATCAAAATGCAGATCCTTGAGGATGAGCTGGAGATTACCGAAAGCTGCTTCTACTACGAGGATCCGGATGCTCTGCGGGAGTGGGCAGATGCAGCGGGAAAGCTTAATGAATCCGTGGGAACCGTAAATGAGATCACAAGCTCGGATCTTATGTTTTCAACAGATTCCGCGAAGGAAGAGACCATCGTAATATCGATACCGTATGAGGATTCATGGCGCATTACCTGTGACGGAAAAAGGATTAAGTCCGCACCGGTAATTGAACAGCTTATGAGCTTTCAGGTTCCCGAAGGAAGGCATATCATAGAAATGAAATATATTCCAAAAGGGACGGGAGCCGGTATCGCAGTAAGCATAATCGGAATCATATTGTTTTTCGGACAGATAGTTTATTCTAGGAAGAGAGCTTAAACAGTTCCTCCGTGGCAAGCCGTGTTCTTGCCACGACATCTTTCTTTTCAGGAAAGCAGTAATACAGTACGTCTTTGTCTCCTATACATATAACGTCGCCGATCTCATACCAGAAGTAATCACTGTAGCAGCTGTAACACTTTCTCGGTCCCTGTTCATAGTGAAGGGCTCCGTCACATCCGTCGAGTAC
>DEEW01000202.1:12389-17922 GCA_002350465.1 Lachnospiraceae bacterium UBA2868 | reverse complement strand
TTTATTCCGTGGTGAAGATGACCGTCTCCGACCATATAAAGAGCCTTATAGTCAACTATCATTCCGATCTTCACATCGGTATCAAGGCTGTAAGTTCCCTCTTCAATCTCCCTTTTTATCTCTTCCCGTTCCCACGAATACCAGTCGGGTATGTGTGAGAAGATGGTATTGTCCGCTCTCGAGGAAAGCCTTCCGAATTCGTCCATATCGTAAAGTGCCCCGCAATTGTGGCAAACGAACGTGGTTCCGACACCTTCGGTATTACCTTCCGCAAGGCAGTGAGGGCATTTGTACAATATGCGGTTCAGTCCGTCGGCCCGGAAGTTTTCCGTAATGCTTACATGATTTTCTAACTGCCACTTAAAATAGTCAAATGAGAATGCCCTATCAAGTATGTTATCAATGTCCGGAACAGAAGTGCTTTTGATCTCTTGGGGAGTCAGGAGACACTCCATTTTGGCCGATACTTTGACTTTTCTCTTTTGAAGGTTGTTATACAGAGGATCTCTTGCAAAGGATCCGTATGTGGTGATCATGACTACGGGAACTTTAAGAGCTTTAAACAGAACTCCGAGTTTTCTAGGAAGCCTTGTTGCGGTACCATCAAAGGAATAGCTTGCTTCGGGGTACATAAGGACGCTTGTTTTATTTGTATTTACCGCATATTTCAGATCTGAAATGAGAGAAACGTCGGTTACGAATTTCTGTGTAGGTATGCATCCTAGATGACGCATAATACTTTCTTTTCCCACGAGACCGTCCGAGGTACATACAATATTGTAGGGCATAGGTATCATCCGTGATGCGATCTCAAGATCGAGAAAACTGGAGTGATTCATAAGAATAAGCCACGGTCCCTTACCGGCTCTTTCCATGTTTTCGGTAGTATACGAAAAATCAACCGCCTTAAGATCAAAAGAGGATAAGGCTTTCATAAGTGTCCGGAGAGCGGGGTTTGGTTTTTTAGGTCTTATGTGTTCGGGTGGGGTAACAGAACGCACTTCATTGTATGATTTTTCCACGGTTTTTATTTTCATAAACCGAATTCTATCATATTAATTTTGACAAAGGAAGTGCTGCTTCAAAGTTAAAAATTGTTGAAAAGGTCGAAAATGTCCAAAATGCCAAAATCCCCTGCTATTTAGTGGGATTTTTGCTATACTGAAAGTGGTTTAAAAGGTAAAAGAGGAATAAAAAATGGATATTTTCAGTGCGATTTCATTGTTTGGAGGATTGGCCCTGTTCCTATACGGAATGAGGCTTATGGGTAATAATCTGAAGGAGAGTTCATCCGGAACACTGAAGATCGTTATAGGAAAACTAACGGACAATGCAGTCAAAGCATTCTTTGTGGGAATGATAATGACGGCTATAATCCAGTCTTCAACAGCTACTATCGTTATTACTTCGGGTCTTGTGGCTGCAGGGATCATTTCATTCGACCAGTCATTCGGTATAATCGTTGGTGCAAATGTAGGAACTACCATAACCGGTCAGATAATCAGACTTATGGATATAAACGCTGAAAACGGCTCTTTTCTCAAGTTTTTCCAACCGTCGACTCTTGCGCCCATAGCCCTGATAATCGGAATAGTTCTGTTGATGGGCTTTAAGTTCAAAAGAGCGGATAACGTGGGAAATATTGCCATAGGCTTTGGTATTCTCTTCACCGGACTGATGAATATGACAAGCGCTGTGAGCGCTTTTTCGGAAAGCGGGATAATAGATGTTCTGTTTGAAAACATGGGGAAAAATCCTGTTATCGGCTATATAACCGGTGCGGCAATTGCGTTCGTTCTGCAGAGCTCATCCGCTACGGTTGGTATGCTGCAGGCGTTTTCACAGGCAGGAACGATTCCGTTTAATGTTGTATACGTTGTTATAACGGGTATTTATCTTGGCGACTGCGTTACCACCGGAATAGTCTGTTCCATCGGAGCCAATGCGGATTCCAAAAGAGTCGGAATGATGAACATACTGTATAATCTGGCCAAGACAATACTTGTTATTGTAGCGGTGACTGCTCTTAAGCAGACAGGAATGATAGATGGATTATGGCACAAGACAATGCGTTCGGGTGATATAGCGAACACCAATACTATTTTTAACCTTGCAAGTGCCGTGGTGATGCTTCCGTTTGGCTGGGCTCTCAAGAAAGCAACCGGTACCATTATAAAAGATGATGAGAAAGCCCGCGGTAAATATGCGGACAAAGTTACAGCCCTCAACCCGGTGTTCTTCAGAACCCCCGCTATAGCGTTCGGAGGCTGTTACGATGTTCTGAACGTGATGTTCAAGATTGCGAAGGAAAATATCGCTAGAGCATACTCGGCTATAGCAAAATATGACGGAACTGTGATCGAAACCATTCATGAAGAGGAAGAGAATATAGATTACCTGACAGACTGTGTAGACAAATACCTGATACAGCTGGCGCCTTATGTCAGCGAAGATCTGCATATCAGAATACTGAAACAGTATCATAAACTTGTATCCGAATTCGAACATTTAGGAGATTATGCCGACAAGATGGCGGATGCAGCAACGACACTCAAGGAAGAAAACGTATCACTGTCTCAAACGGCAATGAATGAGATCAGTCTTACCGAAAAGCTTATAGATGAGATATTGGATTATTCCGACAAGGCATTTGAGAAAAGGGACATAAATGCAGCTTATCATATAGAACCTTGCGTAAGTGTGCTTCAGGATATTGTAACGACACTTCATGACAATCATCTGATCAGACTTCGTGAGGGTCAGTGTACAGTAAGAGGCGGTGTTATATTCTCAGAGATTCTTACAAATATTGAGAGGATAGCCAAAACCTGTTCCAATATAGGAATAGCAACTATCGCAAGAGTCAGTTCCGAAGTTGACAACTATGCACATTCGTACACTGCCTCAATACGGCAGGGCAAGAATGAGTTATATAACCGGGAATTTGACCGGGTACAGAAGGAATATTACGGTCTGTTATCTTTGATAGACAATGAAACGGAGGCAGTAGATGCTTAAGATATTGAAACATTTTAAGACCGTCGGAGAACACAGAAGGATGGTAAGACAGGGGTGTTTCAGGGTAGGACTGTATTTTCAGGGCTTAACTCACGATCTTAGCAAGTACAGTCCCTCGGAGTTTATGACCGGAGCTAAATACTATCAGGGATACAGAAGTCCCAACAATGCCGAACGGGAGAAGAAAGGGTATTCGGAGGCGTGGATCCATCATAAGGGAAGAAACAAGCACCATTATGAGTACTGGACGGACTACAAGGCTAGCCGGGAAGGAGAGGAACACGCAATCATTCCGGTCAGAATGCCCAAGAGATATCTGGTTGAGATGTATGTGGACAGAGTTGCCGCTTCCGCCATCTATAACAAGGGTCACTATACATGCGATATGCCGCTTAAGTATTACCAGAAGGGCGATTACACACTTCTTATGGAAGAGCATACAAGAGAGGATCTTGAAAGGCTGCTCAAGATGCTTGCATCGAACGGACCGGAAGTTACAGAGAGCTATATCAGGAACGTATATCTGAAGAATTATCCCGGGGCAAGGCTTGCAGAGTTTTTACATAATCGCAGGAAGAAATAAGAGATCCTATGGCGACCAGACGAACGTTAGAGATTATCGATATATTCAAAAATATGTACTCCGAAGAGGTCAGATGCTACCTTACACATTCGGATGCATGGGAGCTTCTTGTGGCTACAATTCTCAGTGCACAGTGTACTGATGCCAGAGTTAATATCATTACAAAGGATCTGTTTGCAAAGTACAGGACGATAGAAGATTTCGCGAATGCCGATCTTGCAGAACTTGAGCAGGATATTAAGCAGGCAGGGTTTTACCATAATAAGGCCAAGAACATTATCGGAAGCGCGAGGATGATACTCTCTGACTATGACGGAGAGGTTCCGAGCGATATAGAGGACCTTACAAGGCTTCCGGGAGTCGGAAGAAAAACCGCAAACGTGATCCGGGGGAATATATACGGGATAGACAGTATAGTTGTAGATACGCACGTTAAGCGTATATCGGGAAGGCTGCAGCTGACCAAAGAAGAGGATCCCGAAAAGATAGAGTATGACCTTATGAAAGTCATACCCAGAGAGTACTGGATACTTATTAATATCTGGTTTATCACGTTTGGTCGGACGATTTGTAAGGCACAGTCTCCAAAATGTCAAGAATGTCCGCTGGTAAAATACTGTCGGGATCGGGCTGTGAAGAAGTCTCGTCCCCGGAAAGCTTGATAACAGCGGATGTATGTGAGTCGAGTATGTTCTGAAGCTTTTTGATCGTAGAAGTACGTGTCAGTGAACGGATATTGTCAGCACAGTTGATAAGTCGCTGGATCTCGACATACAGACCCTTTTCGGCATACATCTCGGCAAGAGTTGTGTAGGTTCCGGAGATATCTGTTCCTACGTTTACTGCAACATTGAATGTGGTGATTGCTTCATCTTCATGACCGGTAAGTTTGTATTCGCATCCGAGCTCATGGAGATTCATACAAAGGGAAGTGAAGTTCTGATCGTACTCTGTCAGTATCGGAAGGTTTGGAGCCCCGTATGTAAGCTTCAGGTCCGTGTTGGATATACCGGTCAGATTGACGATTTTCTTACCTGCAAGGGTGTTCAGTTCGGCAAGGAGTGCGGCGCATTTTTCATTAATTGCCGGCTCAGGTGAGGGTATGCTGTCAAGGGGTACCTGAATGAACGGGAGATTATCAAGAGGCTGTTTAAGCGTACTGTCGGCACGACGTTCCCTTTCGCGGAAACTTCTGATGCCGTCACCGGGTTTTTCGGAAGTTATCTTCATAAAGACAAAGATGAATCCGGCAACTATCACAATGGTTGTAAACAGCGGAGATATCATATATAATTACCTATTATTTATGTTAGGTTCTTCAATAACGAAATTGCTTATTTCGTTTACGATAGAACAAACGAGGACAAAGTCATGATGAATTTTCGTAACAAAAAAACAAAGCAGGCGGTATCGGCGGTAATCATATTTATTCTAGTACTTGCAATGTTAGTACCTACTTTGCTTTACATAGTATCATAATCAAAATAAGAAAGTGTGTCAATCGAGATGAAACCGATATACGGTAGGATCGTTAAAAAATCAATATTGACCGTACTTGCGGCAGGCTTTGTTCTTGCAGCTTCCGGCAGATATGTATATGCCTTTTCAGGGGATAACGTATTTGCAGGAGCAACCGGGCTTATTAAGGATGCTTTTGAGAAGGTCCAGAACGGACCGGGGGATGAAGACCTGAGCGCATCTTTTAACATGGAAATCGAGCCCATGGTTGAAAGAGACTTATCCGGAACTATAATGAACGGTATTTATTTTGATGATATCGATATGTCCGGCAAAACATATGACGAGGCTGTTAAGCTTATTAGAGACAAAGTAAGATCAATGTCCGAAGCAAATATTACACTTAATTCCATCGGAGGTAACAGTGTAAGTGTGACAGCGCAGGAACTGGGGCTGGCATGGAATGATACCAAT
>DEEW01000202.1:5162-12161 GCA_002350465.1 Lachnospiraceae bacterium UBA2868 | reverse complement strand
GTAACACCCGGAACAAAGGGTGAGAAGATAGATGCAAATGCATCCATATCACGGATAATGTCGAATCTTGATAATTTCACCGGGTCGGATCTTACGATAGATATGGTCGTTGTTGAGGATATTCCGAAAGCTACGGCAGAGGATCTTGAAAAGGTTCATGATGTTATAGGAAGATACAAGACCAGTTTCAAGACTTCAAATGCCGACAGATCCGGAAATGTCAGGAACGGAACAAGGCTTGTAAACGGAACGGTACTGCTGCCGGGAGATTCTTTTTCCATGTATCAGACAGTAAGCCCGTTTACCGAAGAGAACGGATATTATCTTGCCGGATCGTACCTTAACGGTATGGTGGTAGAGAGCCTTGGAGGAGGCATCTGTCAGGTAAGTTCGACGTTGTACAACGCGGTGCTTCGTGCCGAGCTTCAGGTGGATGAGAGACACAATCATTCCATGATCGTCTCATACGTTGATCTTTCAAGTGATGCTGCAATATCCGGAACGAGCAAGGATTTTAAATTTACCAATAATACAGAATATCCCATATACATAGAGGGAATCACAACCGAGGATAAGCAGGTAGTATTTACGATCTACGGTGTAGAAACAAGGCCCTCCAACCGTGAGGTTTCATATGAGAGTGAAAAGATCTCCGAAACCGTACCCGAAGGAGATAAGATAATCGCAGACCCTTCTCTTCCGCTTGGTTCAATTTCAACACAATCGGCACATACAGGTTATGTGGGAAAACTGTGGAAGATAGTCAAGGTTGACGGAAAAGAAACAGAGAGAGTTGAGGTAAACAAGAGCACATATCTGCCTACGCCGAGGACAGCGACTGTCGGAACCGCGACTGATAATCCGGCTGCTCTTGCAATGGTGCAGGCGGCAATTGCTTCAGGAAGTATAGATACAGTTAAAGCGACTGTCGGAGAGCTTAATTCTGCTGCCGAAGCGGCTGCAGCCGCTGCAGAGGCCTTCGGACTCTGAGAGATGCTTTAGGAAATAGATATGTTAAAGATAGGTAAAGTACCGGAAAGTGTACTTAAAAGATCCATAATAAAACAGATCAAGACAAAGCGCAGCGAGATCATTGTAGGAGCCGGAGTCGGCGAAGACTGCGCCGCTATCGAACTTGCCGATGATGAGATATTTGTTACATCAACCGATCCGATAACCGGAACAAATCATGATATCGGAGCTCTGGCGGTTCATGTTACTGCCAATGATATAGCTTCATCCGGTGCCGAGGTCATAGGTATCATGCTTTCGGTCCTTCTTCCGGAAGGAACAGACGAAGATGAACTCAAGACTATAATGAAACAGGCCGAGGAGGTTTGCTCCAAGCTTAATATCCAGACTGTGGGAGGCCATACCGAAGTCACAAAGGTAGTTAACCAGACTGTGATAACGGCTACCGGTATAGGAAAGGTCAAAAAAGACAAGCTTATCACAACATCGGGAGCACGGCCCGGAGATGATGTGGTTATTACCAAGTGGATAGGTCTTGAGGGAACAAGCATAATAGCCAAGGAAAAAAAGCAGCAGCTTTTAACCCGTTTTAGTCCTCGTTTTGTTGAGACGGCAATGGGATTTTCGGACTATCTGTCCGTTGTTGAAGATGCAAGGATTGCGGTATCCGTTGGAGTTACGGCAATGCATGACGTAACCGAGGGCGGAATATTCGGAGCCCTGTGGGAGGTTGCCGAAGGGAGCGGATGCGGTCTTGAGATCAATCTTCTTGATATCCCGGTAAGACAGGAAACCGTAGAGGTATGTGAGGAATTCGGGATCAATCCGTATGAACTGATTTCAAGCGGATCAATGCTTATTACAACACCTGACGGACTCGGAGTAGTAAGACAGCTTCAAAAAGCAGGCATTAATGCTGCTGTTGTGGGAAAGGTCACGAAAGGAAATGACAGGGTACTGCTTTCCGGCGATGAGAAAAGATTCTTAGAACCGCCGAAATCAGACGAACTCTACAAGATAGAAAGGAATTGACATGAGAGAAGAGATATTGAGTTTAATCGAGAAAAACAGCAGGATCGATCTTAAAGAGGTTGCGGCGTGCCTTAATATTACCGAAGTTGAAGTGGCAAATGAACTGGCTGCAATGGAAAGCGAAGGAATAATCTGCGGATATCATACCCTTATCGACTGGGACAAGGTCACCGAAGAAAGAATACATGCGCTTATCGAAGTCCGTGTAACACCCCAGAGAGGAAAGGGATTTGATGAGATAGCAGAACGTATATACAAATATCCCGAGGTACAGTCGACATACCTTATAAGCGGTGGTTTTGATCTGCTTGTATTCATGGAAGGTAAGACCCTTAAAGAGATATCTTCTTTCGTGTATGAAAAACTGTCGACGATGGATTTTGTCCTGAGCACGACTACGCATTTTGTACTTCGCAAATACAAGGATCACGGAATGATCCTTAACAGCAAGAGCGAAGATGAAAGGATGATAATGACGCCATGAGAAATCCTCTGTCACAGACAATAGTCGGGATCAAACCGTCGGGTATCAGAAAATTCTTCGATCTTGCAAGCGAGAGAAAGGATACGATCTCACTCGGTGTGGGAGAACCTGACTTTGACACACCCTGGCATATAAGGGATGAGGGTATTTATTCCCTTGAAAAGGGGAAGACCTTCTATACATCCAATTCGGGACTGATGGAGCTTAGAACCGAGATATGCAATTATTACGCAAGAAGATTTGATATTTCATATGATCCGAAGCATGAGACAATAATAACCGTCGGAGGATCCGAGGCTATAGATATTGCTCTTCGTGCAATGGTAGATCCCGGAGATGAGGTTATAGTACCCCAGCCAAGTTATGTATCATATGAGCCCTGCGCCATATTGGCCGGAGCCAAGCCCGTTATCGTTGAGCTTAAAAATGAGGATGATTTTCGCCTTACTGCCGAAGAACTTGAAGAGGCTATTACTGACAAGACGAAGATATTGGTGCTTCCGTTTCCCAACAATCCTACCGGTGCGATCATGGAAAGGGAGGACCTTGAGAAGATCGCTAAGATCTGTATAGAGAAGGACATTTTTGTTCTTTCAGATGAAATATACGCTGAGCTGACATTTAAGAACGATCATGTATCGATTGCATCCATTCCGGGCATGAAAGAGAGAACTATTGTCATAAACGGATTCTCCAAGTCATACGCAATGACCGGATGGAGACTCGGATACGCACTCGGGCCCGAAGAGATAATAGCCCAGATGACCAAAATCCACCAGTTTGCGATCATGTGTGCACCTACAACGAGCCAGTATGCAGCAGTTGAAGCTTTAAGGAACGGGGACGAGGATGTCAGGAAAATGAGGACATCATACAATCAGAGAAGAAATTATCTGATGAATGCTTTCCGTGAGATGAAACTTCCGTGCTTTGAACCTTTCGGAGCGTTTTATGTGTTTCCTGATATAAGGGAGTTTAATATGACGAGTGAGGAGTTTGCTTTTGCGCTTCTTGATGCCCAGTCCGTTGCGGTGGTTCCGGGCACTGCGTTTGGGGACTGCGGAGAAGGTTTCCTCAGGATTTCCTACGCATATTCGTTAGAGCAGCTCAAGACTGCAATGGGTAGAATAGCCTTGTTTATAGAAGGTCTCAGGAATAAATAATCAATCGTCATCATCCGATTTTTTGGATTTGGGAAGGGTAAATATGAATTCGGTTCCGACGTCTACCGTTGAGATTACGTTTATGTTTTCGTGATGAGCGTTAATTATTTCCTTGACGATTGACAGTCCGAGACCGGTACCCTTCTTGTCCTTACCACGTGATATATCCGTCTTGTAAAACCTGTCAAATATCAGTTTCAGACTTTCCTTGGGAATTCCTATTCCCGTATCCTTGACCGATACGAATATAGTTTCGTTCTTTTCACTTGTCTCAAGCTTTATAACCGAATCGGGCTTGCTGAATTTAATAGCATTGTCGATCAGGTTGTACAGTACCTGCTCGATTCTGCCTTTATCAGCCGATACAAGGAGCTGTTCACCGAGCAGAACAAGATTGAACGAGATATGCTTGTTCTTGCATGTCCCTTCGAAGGTTGCGACAGTATTCTTGATTGTTTTGTTGATATCAAAGTCTGTGATATCAAGATTCATCCCGGAAATATTCAGGTTGTTGAGGGTTAGCAGGTTGTTCGTAAGCTTGGTCAGACGTTCTGTCTCGTTCTTAACAATATTTAAGTATTTCTCATGCTGTTCGGGCGGAATCGTTCCGTCTGCCATCGCTTCAAGGTAGCCCTTCATGGACGTTAAGGGAGAGCGAAAATCATGTGATACGTTTGCAATGAACTTCTTCTGGTCGTCCTCAAAATGTGACAGCTTGTCGGCCATATATGTAAGCGAAGCCGCAAGATATCCGATCTCATCATTTTTTTCAACATCAATAGGATATGAAAAATCACCCTCTGCATATGCTTCGGTTGCTTTGGTAATCTTTTTGATGGGTATATATACGATATCGGTAAAAACAACGAGTATGAAAGTGGACAGGACAAATATGACCGCGACTGTAGCAAGGATCAGCAGGTTCAGGTCGTTACGCTGTTCACGTATCCTCACAAGGGGAGAGTGTACTACAACATATCCTTTCAGATTGTAGTTATAGGTTATCGGAGACAAAACGGACAGCATTTCTTCGTTGAAATAATTATAGAAAGTGCCTTCACGATAAAAGTTTTTTCCGGTGTCTTCTTCAATGAAACCGTCAATTGTAAAATCGGTACCGCTTTCGCCGTTTGTGGCGGAATTGTATATGACCTTACCATCGGTATTTATTATCCATATTGTAAGGCCCGAAAAATCTCCTGCCGCCTTCAACTGGTCTCTTACATCATCCGTGGAAAGGGAGTCATTATAGAAGTATGCCGCATATGTATTTGAGATCTCATTTGCTGATCTGTACAGTTCTGCAGCCTTTTGTTTGACGAGAAAGTTGTACATTATCGGGGAAGTGATCACGAGAACGACACCAACACACAGAGCCGCAAAGAATACATAGGCAAGTATGAACTTGTAGTATAACTTGCGGTTTTTTTTCATAATGAGCGGGCCTCAAATTTGTAGCCTACACCCCATACGGTATGAAGTCTCCACTGTGCGTGATCACTTATCTTCTCACGGAGACGCTTGATGTGAACGTCAACTGTTCTTGTATCTCCCGCATATTCATATCCCCATATATGATCAAGGAGCTGCTCTCTTGTAAACACCTGATTAGGCTGTGAAGCGAGGAAGAATAGCAGTTCAATCTCCTTAGGAGGCATATCAAGGTATTTGCCGTTGTACATTACCGAGTAATCGTTAAGACTGATAACAAGGTCGGGATATTCGACAACTTTTGTATCGGAAGTAGGTGCAGGAGTTTTGGTCTGCGTGCATCTTCTGAGTACAGCCTTGACCCTTGCCACAAGTTCTTTGGAATCAAAAGGCTTTTCCATGTAATCGTCCGCTCCAAGTTCCAGTCCGAGAACTTTATCGAATACCTCGCCTTTAGCGGAGAGCATTATTATAGGCGTGGGATTTTTGGATCTGATCTCCCTGCAGACCTGATAGCCGTCTATTCCCGGCAGCATAAGGTCTAAGAGGATAAGGTTTGGCTCATATGTTTCATAAACCGCCAGAGCCGACTCACCGTCATTTACGATCTTGGTATCAAAACACTCCTTGGTCAGATACAACTCGATCAGCTCGGCAATGTTTTCATCATCATCAACTATCAGAATCTTCTGTTTTCCAGCCATGATTGAACTCCTTTGTTACCTATTTGAATTCTACTATTGTAACACCCGCATCTCCTTCGCCGAATTCTCCGGCCCGGTATGATGCAATATAGGATACCTTTTTCAGATGCGCATTTACCGCTGAGCGCAGTGCACCTGTTCCTTTTCCGTGAACTATCCTTACCGTAGACAGATGAGACAGATAGGCATCATCAAGATACTTGTCCAGCTTCGGGATTGCCTCGTCCACTTTAAGGCCTATAAGGTTAATCTCCGAAGAAATATCGCGGGATTTCGATAAGCTTCCCGAAGATGCGGCGAATTTCTTTGCAAATGATTTTCCGCTTATATCGTCCGATGATGCTATAATCTCAAGGTCGGATATATTTGTGTTTATATTCATAATACCACATTGTACGGAAAGATTTCCTTTTTGATCGGGTTTTGTATGAACATGCCCGGTAAGGTCCATGGATATTATCCTGACATCGCACCCTACGGTAAAATCAGCAGCTTTGTGTTTTGGTGAACTTTTTCCGGGCTGTTTGATCGAATCACCGGACCGGTTGTCATCCATTGCCTTACGAAGAGCAGCTCTGTCACCTTCGAGTTTTCTGATATCACCGCTGCCCCCTTTATTGATGTCCCGTATAACGGAGTCGGCCAGATCCTTTGCCTCTTTCAGAATATTGCGGGCCTCCTCCCGGGCTTCATTTAATATCCTCTCTTTTGAAATATCAATCTTTTCCCNNTCTCTATATCGTGTTTGTATTTTTCGATCTCGCTGCGGTTTTCTTCTATGGTGATGCGGTCCTTTTCAAGCTTGGAGATCACATCTTCAAATGAAGAATCGTTGGCGGAGATCTGCTGGCGGGCGCTTTCTATTATGTCCTCAGGCAGCCCCAGTTTCTGGGAGATGGCAAATGCATTACTCTTTCCGGGAATGCCGGTAAGAAGTCTGTAGGTAGGACGGAGCGACTCAACATCGAACTCGCATCCTGCATTTTCCACACCGGGAGTGTTCAATGCATATATCTTGAGCTCACTGTAGTGAGTGGTTGCCATAGTACGGATCCCCTTTTCGTGAAGTGTGTCAAGTATTGCAATTGCAAGTGCGGCACCCTCTGTCGGATCGGTTCCGGCGCCCAGTTCATCAAAGAGACACAACGATTTTTCGGTTGCTTTCTTCAAGATAAATACAATATTCTTCATGTGAGACGAGAACGTTGACAGG
>DEEW01000202.1:1955-5116 GCA_002350465.1 Lachnospiraceae bacterium UBA2868 | reverse complement strand
TCGGCAAATACGTTTTCGAAAACAGACAGTTCGCTTCTGTCGGAAGCAGGTATGTGTAGTCCTGCCTGTCCCATAAGAGACAGGAGCCCTACCGTCTTGAGGGATACCGTCTTTCCGCCTGTGTTGGGACCGGTTACTATGAGAAGATTATATTCGTCACCGAGGGTAACGTTAATGGGCACCGCAGTCTTCGGATCAAGAAGCGGATGGCGGGCCTTTTTGAGAACTATTTTTCCGTTTTCGTTGAAGATGGGACGGGATGCATTGATCTCAAGAGCAAAGGAACCTTTTGCAAATATAAAATCAAGTTCCGCGATCGTATCGATATTGGCAGAGATCTTATCGGAATCTTCACGGCAGCTTGCGGAAAGAGCAGCCAGAATCGCTTCTATTTCGGCTGCTTCTTCAAGATCGAGCTGGTGGAGTTCGTTGTTAAATGAAACTATGGCAGCAGGCTCGATAAAAAAGGTTGATGCGGTTGCTGACTGGTCGTGGATCATTCCGGGGACACTGCCCTTATATTCGGCCTTTACCGGTATGCAGTATCTGTTGTTCCGCATCGTTATCACTGCATCCTGAAGATATGTGCGGTATGTATCTGACACCATTTTGGATAACTGTGTGTGGATTTTGTCGTTAACGCTCTTTTTCTTTCTTCTGATACTGTGGAGATTGCTGCTTGCGTCATCCGCAATCTCATCTTCGGACAGGATACATCTTCGGATCTCTTTGCACAGAGGTGAAAGAGGTTCAAGAACTTCGAAGTAATCCGAAAGAGAGTCTATGGATTCATCATCACCTGTGCCGTATGATTTTACGCGCAGGACGTTTTCAAGAAGAAGTGCGATCTCGAGAAGGTCATGTGCGGACAGGGAACTCCCCTTTTTGAGGAGAGAAACAGATTCGTACATATTGCGGCGGGCGGTAAAAGATATGTTTCCGTCGCGAAGAATCCGCTTTAGAGCATCCTCTGTGTTTTGCTGCCACAAATCTATATCAAACAGGCTATCCGTCGGAACAAGTGATAATGCTTTTTTCCTGCCGAGTTCTGTGCTTGTTCTGTCAGCGAGCATCTGGGTTATTTTATTGAATTCAAGTGTTTGCAGACTCTTTTTATTCATAGCCTTCTAATGATAGCAGAAAAAGGGATATCAGGCAATGAACGTGGAAATTCGGTATGGGGAAACGGCCTAGTTTAAGTTGTGGTTTCAAATGATATTTTGTATAATAAATTTCAAATGTAAAATCAGGTGATCAAATGGACGAAAAAGAACAGATTGTAGCTGACGAAAACAAGGTTTCCGGACAAAGCGGAGACAATTACGAATTTATAACGGAAACGATCAAAAAGCCGCCGGTCAACAAGCGCAAGCTTTTTAGGAAGATATTTCTAACAATCTTTCTGGGGGCTTTGTTCGGTTTGGTAGCATCGGTAGTATTTGTGATGTGTTTTCCGAAATTGCAGGTTTATTTGTATCCGGAAGATGAAACAAGACCGGTTATGCTTCCGGTGGACGAAGTGACAGGAGAGGATGCTCCGGTAGAGCCTTTTGTTCCGCCGGAGAGTGATGGTGCCACAGACGGATCTGGACAGGAGACACTACCTGGGGAAGAGAAAACACCTGAGGAGAATGATCAGAAAAATGCGGATCAGACAGAGACTGAAACTGAAGCAGAAAATACATCAGGAGAAGACGTTCCGGAAAAGGGAAAAGATGTCGTTGTCAACAATATAGTTGAGACTATAGAAAAAGACCTTGAACTTGATGATTACAGAGAGCTTCTGCGCAAGATATCCGCCATTGCGGAGACAACTCAGAAGAGCCTTGTTACCGTAGCGGGTATCAGCTCCAATACGGACTGGTTCAACAATTCATATGAGAATAACAATTCCACAACCGGACTGATAATCGCAGACAACGGAAAAGAGCTTCTTATAATTTCTCCCTCTGACATTCTTCACAATGCTAGAAATGTGAGGGTTACTTTTTCCGACGGACAGACTTATGCGGCACGTGTCAAAAATTCGGACATCAACACGGATCTGTGCATAGTATCCATAGATCTTGAGCGCCTTGATGAGAAGACTATTGAGCAGATTGAGATGGCGCAGTTCGGAAGTATTGCGACATCGGCTGTGGGAGTTCCGGTTGTTGCCGTCGGAGCACCGTATGGTGCAGCAGGCTCGGTCGGAATGGGTCAGATAACATCCAATTCGGTTGTTCTTGATAAAGAGGACTCCAACGTAAGGATTTTGTCCACGGATATATATGCGAGCACGGCGGCAAGCGGAGTTCTTGTTAATTATAACGGACGTATAGTCGGGATAATATGCCATGAGGATATGTCCGGAAATATGCCGAACCTCTTAAGAGCATATTCGGTTTCCGATATATCCGAAACTATAGAGAAGATATCAAACGGACAGGCACTTGCAACACTCGGTATCATCGGTACCGATGTGACAGAGGAGGCAAATGAGGACAGGGGAGTTCCCTTCGGTGCGTTTGTCAAAGAGGTTGTTGCGGATTCACCGGCAATGAATGTGGGAATCAGGATCGGTGACGTAATAGTGAAGATCGGAACAATAGAGATAAAATCATTTGATGATTATAAACAGGCGATTCTCAAATATCATCCGCAGGACGTTGTTACCGTTACCCTTCAGCGTCCGGGACGCGAGCAGTATACGGAACTTACATATGAAGTGACTTTGGAGGAACTCAGATGAGATATATAGACAGCTTTAAAGAGGGCGAGGGAATAAACGATATATACCTGGTCAGATCAAAAAAGTCCGATGTTACCAAGACAGGTAAGCCTTACGATAAACTTGTTCTTGCGGACAAGACCGGAAGCGTTGATGCAATGATATGGGACCCCAATTCCGCCGGAATAGATGATTTTGACATTCTCGATTATATATGTGTAAATGCTGTCGTTAACAGCTATCAGGGGGCCAACCAGCTAAATATCAAGCGGGTCAGAAAATGCAGTGAGGGAGAGTATGATCCTGCGGACTATCTGCCTGTCTCGGAGCGCAACATAGACGATATGTGGAAAGAACTGATGGCATATGTTAACGGTGTTGAGAACAAATATCTCAGGCAGCTCCTTGAAGCATTTTTTGGCGATGATGATTTTGCAAGGAAGTTTAAAAA
>DEEW01000202.1:0-1878 GCA_002350465.1 Lachnospiraceae bacterium UBA2868 | reverse complement strand
CTGTGTAATTATTATACGAAGGCCTATCCGATGCTCCACAAGGATCTGCTCCTTACAGTGGCAATGCTCCATGACATAGGAAAAACGCGAGAACTGTCTGATTTTCCCCAGAACGATTATACTGATGAGGGGCAGCTTATGGGACATATAGTTATAGGTGCCCATATGGCGATGGAGAAGATGGATGCGATAACGGGATTCCCGCAAAAGCTGTATTCGGAAGTGACGCACTGCATTCTGGCGCATCACGGGGAATANNTGCATCCTCGCGCATCACGGGGAATACGAGTTCGGATCACCGAAAAAGCCTGCCATCATGGAGGCGGTTGCGCTTCATTTTGCGGATAATACGGATGCAAAAATGGAGACCATGAAGGAGATATTCAAATCAACTACGGATGACGGGTGGCTTGGGTTTAACAGGCTCATAGATTCCAATATCCGCAAAACGTCGGATTGATTGCGGTTTAGTATATAGTGAAAGGGATACATGGATTATCGTAAGAATCAGATCTTAACGGTCACTATAGATGATATAGGTGCAGGCGGAGAGGGTATAGGCAAATTTGAAGGCTATACCCTTTTTGTTAAAGACGCCGTTCCCGGTGATGTTGTGGAGGCAAGGCTTACAAAGGTCAAAAAAAACTATGCGTATGCGCGATGTGAGAAGATAATCACACCTTCGAAAAAGCGTACCGAGCCTTTTTGCAGGGAATACAGAAGGTGCGGAGGATGCCAGATACAGGCACTGTCATATGAGGAACAGCTAAGGTTCAAAGTAAACAAAGTTAAGAATGACCTTGCACGAATAGGCGGTATTCCGGCGGATGTGATTGAAGGGATATTTGAGCCGATCATAGCTATGGATGAGCCAAAGCGCTACCGCAACAAGTCGCAGTACCCGATAGGAACGGATGCAAATGGCAATCCGGTCGCAGGATTCTATGCTGGAAGAACCCACAGCATCATACCATGTACGGACTGCGGACTTGCCCCCGAGGAAAACAGTATGATACTTGGGATCATACTGGATCATATGCGCCAATATAAAATACCCGCATACGATGAATCAAAGGGCAGCGGAATAATACGACATGTGATGGTCCGAAAAGGCTATAGGACCGGCGAAATAATGGTGTGCCTGGTAATCAGGCATACGCAAAAAGGGTTATCTATTGAGGATGAATTTATTCCTGAGCAGACCGAACTGATAGAAAAACTTTGCACAGTTCAGGGAATGACGTCGGTATGTGTATCAATCAACAATGATAACACAAATGTGATAATGGGAAATGAGATTCACACACTGTTCGGGAGCGACAAGATAAACGATATTCTGCTCGGAAAGAAATTCGAGATATCCCCTCTGTCATTCTACCAAATAAATCCTGTTCAGGTTGAGAAGCTGTACAGCACTGCTATCGAATATGCAAATCTGTCCGGAATCGAAGAAGTATGGGACGTATGCTGCGGAATCGGTACGATTTCGATATGCATGTCGGATAATGCAAAGCTTGTTCACGGCCTGGAAATAGTTCCCGAAGCAATAGAAGATGCGAAAAAGAATGCAAAGCTAAACGGGATAGAAAATGCGGATTTCATATGTGCCGCGGCGGAAGATTATCTGCCGGCACACAAGGAAGATATTACTGCGGATGTGATAGTGCTGGATCCTCCACGGAAAGGTATGGATGAAGCAGCTCTTTGCGCCATAGCCGATGTATCACCAGACAGGATCGTGTATGTGAGTTGCGACAGCGCTACACTTGCGAGGGATATCAAGTACCTGACGGGTCGTGGGTATGAGGTAAAGAGGATAAGGTGTACTGATATGTTTCCGCAAACGGTGCATGTGGAGACTGTTGTCTGTCTTTCCAA